>JAZNWS010000106.1:0-1547 GCA_045593485.1 Eubacteriales bacterium
CAAAGACGCGGTTCAAAACCGTGGCAAGCAGAGAAGCGACTATCGCACCGATCGCCATAAGGGGCAGAAAAATTCCGCCTGTGACACGGTTGGAGTTAGCGCAAAGAGTGAGCGTGGAGCGAACAATTAAAAGCAGAACAAGCATCAAAATTGTAGTCTCGCCGTGAACAAGCTCCAGAATGAGCTCGTGACCTGTGGAGATAAACGAGAAGGAGAAAAGTCCTGCCGTGAAGGTCAGCGTAAGCACGATGAATATACGCCAGCCGTGACGGATTTTATTGAGAGTCTTATTGAAAAACTTGAAAATAACGCGATAATAATTCAAAAACAGTACCGCAAACAGACCCATAATGATTCCTACGAGGAGAGGGATCCATGCGTCCTTGAATGACAGAGTAGGGAGCTGCATAGCGGGGAACAGAGTTTTGCTGACACCCAAGAGGGGCGCGAGTATTTCCGTAGTTAGTGACGCGAACATAACCGAGGTCGCGGCGATCATCAATATCATTGGGGAGATGCGCTGATGCGCCTCCTCCACCGCAAACAAAATGCCCGAAATAGGCGCGCCCGTGGCAGTTGCAAATCCCGAGCAAGCGCCGCCTGTCATGGCATATCTGTCCCATGCGCGGTGCTTCTTGCCAAAGGAAAAGACGCTTCCACGACCTATAGCAACACCCATCTGTACGGACGGTCCCTCATTTCCAAGGGGTACTCCCACGAGGAAGGACACAAGTGACATACAAAAAATTCCTATCAGATTTCGCACCCACTTAAACGGGATAATTCCTCGCAGAATTCCGATCGAGGTAGGAATTCCACCGCCTCGCAGATTGGGGATTCGCTTGTATATGTAGGCAAACAAGAACGCGGGTAAAAGAAAGGCGATAAGTATCAAGGGGATGAAATAAAGCCTCTCTCCAATAAAGTGATATCCTTTTTCCGAAAATGCAATTATGTATTTTGCGCCCGCCTTATAGAGATTTACGACAACAGACGTCAGAAAACCCGTCAGCGCGCCAAATGTCACGGCAGGCAATATAGAGTTAAAAAATGAATTCCAGGATTTTGATTTCATAGCTCCTCCCGTCGTTAAGCTTGTGTGTCAGATAATATGTGTATATTATATCATATTATGGGTAAAAAAGTCAAGACTCCCGAGCGTAGTGCTCGAGAGTCTTGACTTTTCGGCTGAAAGCCGTTATTTTGTTGATTATTTGCTTGCCTCTTCGATAGCAACTGCAACCGCAACGGTCATACCAACCATGGGGTTGTTACCTGCGCCGATCAAGCCCATCATTTCTACGTGAGCGGGAACGGAAGAGGAGCCTGCGAACTGTGCGTCGGAGTGCATTCTACCCATTGTGTCCGTCATGCCGTAGGAAGCGGGACCTGCTGCCATGTTATCGGGGTGAAGTGTACGGCCTGTACCGCCGCCGGATGCAACGGAGAAGTACTTTCTGCCGTTCTCGTTACACCACTTCTTGTATGTTCCTGCAACGGGGTGCTGGAAACGAGTGGGGTTGGTGGAGTTACCTGTGATGGAAACG
>JAZNWS010000107.1:0-7312 GCA_045593485.1 Eubacteriales bacterium
GCTTCTTGAGGGCGACGGAGCAAATCTCTCTCAGGGTCAGCGTCAGCTCCTCAACATCGCGCGTGCAGCTCTTTCAAAGGCTCCCATTCTCGTGCTTGACGAGGCGACGAGCTCGGTCGATACGAGAACCGAGCGTCACATCGAGCGCGGTATGGACAGACTTATGAAGGACAGAACAACCTTCGTAATAGCACACCGACTCTCCACAGTCCGCAACTCCAACGCCATTATGGTGCTTGAAGCGGGCGAGATAATCGAGCGTGGAACGCACGAGCAGCTGCTTGAGCTTGGCGGCAGATACTACGAGCTTTACACAGGCAAAAAAGAGCTTGATTAAATAAAAAAATACTTGCGGGTGACCGCAAGGATTTTTTGTTTTATGTTATTCCGCTTCTACAAGCTTTTCAATAAGCTCTCTGAACTCCTCTCTTTCGGGATAGTCCGAAAGATCAAGAGTGTTGAGTGTGTCAAGCATGTCAGCGAGAGTGGTCTCTCCAATATACTTACTCTTGTGGAGTATCATACAGGTCTCAATGACACAGGTAAGGAATTTTGTGTCCTCATTTTCCTCCTCGCAGGATCCGTCTATCGCGTAATCATTAGGACGGCTGATGGTCTCACCGGGGTTTTTGTATCTTACCGCGAGCGTCACAAGTCCCTCTGTTTCTATCAAAACGCCCTCGCGCAGCTTTATCTCGTAGCAAACCGTCACCTGATGTCCCGCACCGACCTCGCCTGCGTCCTTTGTGTCGTCCTCAAAATCCTCGTTGCTAAGGACTCTGTTTTCATAGCCGATAAGTCTGTATTCGGATATATAATCCTTGTCAAAGGTGAGCTGGAGCTTTACGTCCTCCGCTACCGTGTAGAGCGTGCCGAGAAGGTCTGTACCAAGCACTCTCTCTGCCTCGCTCTCGCCGTCGATATAGTAATAAACGCCATTTCCGTTGTCGGCTATGGCTTCCATCTTCGCGTCGCGGTAATTACCCGTGCCAAAGCCGAGAACAGAGATATAAACACCCTGATCTCTCTTGTCAGATATATACTTTTCAAGCTGATCCGCCGAGGAGATACCAACGTTGAGGTCGCCGTCCGACGCCATGATTATTCTGTTGTTTCCGCCCTCGATATAATGCTTTTCAGCTATTCTGTAAGCCTCGGTAAGTCCCGCCTCGCCGTTAGTTGATCCGCTCGCATTAAGGCTGTTTATAGCCTGCATTATCATCTCGTCCTTATTGCCCGCGCAGCCGTCAAGCACGACAGCCTCGCGTCCCGAATAGGTCACGATGGAGATAATGTCGTTCTCGTCGAGATTTCCCACGAGATACGAGAAAGCAGTCTGAAGCAGAGGAAGCTTGTCATTTGATCGCATAGAGCCCGAAACGTCTATAAGGAACACAAGGTTATTTCCCTTGCTCTCAACGGCACACTCTGCCTGAAGGGTCAGTCGAAGCAGCATAGACTCACTGTTCCAGGGACAGTCCACTATTGACGAGGTGACGCCGAAAAGCTCTCCGTCCTTGGGCTGATTGACGTTGTACTTGAAGTAATTTATAAATTCCTCGGTTCTGAATGACGTGCCTGAGCCTACAAGCTCCTTTAAGGAATATCCCGAATTTACAAGCTTGCGGAAATACGTATATGACGCGGTGTCAACGTCTGCCGAGAAGGTGGACGTGTCCTCCTGCTCTGTGGATATAAATTCATTTTCAACAAACGAGGGGTCCTGCTCTTCCTGATCTTCGCCGGGGATTATTTCGCCCTTCATATCATCATCCCCAGCCTCAGGAATGAAATCGGGGGCGCCGATATTTGGCGCTTCCGCATTGGGCGCATTATCCATTATATCTCCCTTCGCGTCGCAGGCGACAAGGGATATCAGCATAAACACTGCCAAAATTCCGCATAAAATTTTCATTCTGATTTTCATAGCCGTAATTCCTTTCGTAATATTACTGGATTATAGCCGAGACGTAATTTATGAAGTCTTGTGTAGGATATATCTCCGCGCAGTAGTCAAACACAGATACTCCCACGTTGCCGTACGCATCCTTGAGATATGGAGAGATCACCTCTCCGCTGTCCGTCACTATCCAGACCATACATTCAAGCTCGGGCGAGGTCTGTCCGACCTCCTCGCCGCCAAGCTTTTTCTCAAGCGCGGTCAGCTCTGCTGGCGTCAATGAGCTTGCGTAATACTCATCCTCACCCGCATACTGCCAGACGATATACGCGCCGCCGTCTCTGTAAGGGATCTCGCTCTCCGAGGAAAGCATTGTATGATGTCCTCCCTTGGCGCTCATCATCACCTCGTCAAGAGTGAGTGATGAAGGGGCGGCATTCGGCGCGTTGTTCTGCACCTTGTCAAAGTCGGGCGTGATCATCTGAAGCACTATAACGGAGCTGAACGCAAACAACAGAGAAAGCGCAATACACGCGGCTATAAGCACAAATCTTGGCGCGCGGCGCGCAGGTCTGTACGACATCGCCTCTGCGAGCAATTTATCGTCTATCTCGCCGATCTCGTCGAGCAAATACTCGGCTTTTTTTAATTTATCACTCACAGCATCCCCTCCTTCTCCAAATACTCCTTAAGGCTGTTTCTGATACGGAAAAGCGTTGTCTTGACCTTTGCGACGCTGATATTCATCTGCTCGGATATCTGCTCTATTGAGTGAGAATAAAAATATCTGCGCACGAACATTACCCGCTTTTCCTTATCAAGTGAATAAAGAAAGCTGTCCAAGGCATCCTTGAGCCTTCCGTTTTCATATTCGCTCTCAACACTCTCCGAGGACGGAATACAGTCCGTAAGCTCAAGCGTGAGATTATCAAGCCCTCCTCTTTTTTGCCTGTGTTGTTTTCGGAATCTGTCAATGGAGATTCTTCTCGTTATTTTTGAGAGGAACGCGCCAAGATTGTCGGGCCTTGCCACAGGCATAGCGTTCCACGCGTCAATATAGGTGTCGTTGACGCATTCCTCAGCGTCCTCCCGTGATGAGAGCAGCGCAAAGGAAAGCGAGTTCAGCATACGTCCGTATTTTCTGTCGGACTCAGCTATCGCTCCCTCGTCTCTGTCCCAATACATATCAACGATCCTGTAATCTTCCATTCTACTGTCCTTCCGATAACTGTCGACTTCAAGTTTCGGCATAGGGGTCATATCCCCTGTCACCCTATAAGTCGACGGATTTTTGTTCAGGTTACACTTTTTCTGAAATTTTCAGAAATATTGGTCTGCATCTTAATTATAGCACAAACACCGCAGGGACGCAATATCCCTGCGGTGTTTTCACTATATTATCTTACTCTTTCACCAAGAGGTGTGTCTTTGTCAAGGAATACGACGCGGACTGTCTCCTCGCCCGAGGCGAGAATCATGCCGTTGGACTCAATTCCGCAAAGGGTTGCGGGCTTGAGGTTTGCCACGATTATGACCTTCTTGCCGATAAGCTGGTCAGGCTCGTACCATTTTGCGATGCCCGAAACTACCTGTCTCTGCTCGTAGCCAAGATCAACCTTGAGCTTGAGAAGCTTTTTAGCCTTCGGAACTCTCTCGCATTCAAGTATCTTCGCCGTGCGAAGCTCAACTCCCATAAAGTCCTCAATGCCGATAAGAGCACAGCCCTCCGGCTTTTCTACGGGTGCGTCGGCCTTTGCCGCAGCCTCCGCGGCAGCCTTCTTTGCAGCCATTTCAGCCTCAAGCTCAGAAAGCATCTTTGCCTCGTCAACTCTCGCAAACATAACTCTGGACTCACCTACCGACTGTCCCGCCGTCATACCGCCAAAGCAGTCAAGACAGCCAACAGTCTCATATCCCGTCTTGTCCGTGCCGAGTCGCTCGAGCATTTCCGCAGACGTGTCAGGAATAATGGGCGCGAGCATTACAGCTCCCCAACGAATAGTCTCAAGCAGGTTGTAAAGCACCGTTCCGAGTCTTGCAGTCTTGCTTTCGTCCTTTGCAAGCACCCAAGGGGTCGTTTCGTCTATATACTTGTTTGCTCTGTTGAACATAGCAAATACGCAGTCAAGCGCGTCTGCGATATGGTAGGAATCCATATTCTTTATAAAGCCACAGTAAGCCTCAACGCTGGCTGCCTTCAGCTCGTCGTCAAGCGCTTCGGGCACTGTGGGAGCCTGAATAACGCTGCCAAAATATTTCTTCTGCATATCAAGAGTTCTCTTGAACAGGTTGCCCATGTTATTTACAAGGTCGGTATTGAATCTCTTGATAACGTTCTCGTACGTGATAGAGCCGTCGTTTGCGTAAGGCATCTCGGAGAGCGCATAGTATCTTACGCCGTCAACTCCAAAGCGGTCCGCAAGCTCGTCTGCATAGATAACGTTGCCCTTGGATTTTGACATCTTATCCATACCGAAATTAAACCAAGGATGACCAAAGATCTTCTTGGGAAGCGGAATGTCAAGCGCCATAAGGAATATGGGCCAGTAGATAGTGTGGAAACGGAGAATATCCTTTCCTATTACGTGTACGTCCGCGGGCCAATATTTTCTGAACTGCTCCGACTGCTCCTCATAGGGCTTTTCGGGGTCATAGCCTATTGCGGTAATGTAGTTAGTAAGCGCGTCAAGCCAAACGTACGTGACGTGCTTGGAATCAAACTCAACGGGTATTCCCCACGTAAACGAGGTACGGGAGACGCAAAGGTCCTGAAGTCCTGCCTTGAGGAAGTTGTTTACCATTTCCTTTTTTCTGGACTCGGGCTCGATAAACTCGGGATGTGCCTCAATATGCTCCATAAGTCTATCCGCATACTTGCTCATCTTGAAGAAGTAAGCCTCCTCGGACGCCTTCTGCACGGGTCTGCCGCAGTCGGGACACTTTCCGCCCTCTGCCTGCGTGTCGGTAAAGAAGGACTCACAGGGGGTACAGTACCAGCCCTCGTAGGTGCTCTTGTATATGTCGCCCTGATTGTAGAATTTTGTAAATATCTTCTGAACAGCCGCCTCGTGATAGTCGTCTGTCGTGCGGATAAAGTAATCGTGGCTGGAGTTCATCTTATTCCACACGCCCTTTATCTCGTCAGCAACGCCGTCAACGTAAGCCTTTGGTGTAATTCCCGCCTCGGCGGCAAGGTTCTCTATCTTCTGTCCGTGCTCATCAGTACCCGTACAGAAGAATACGTCGTATCCGCGTGCTCTCTTATATCTTGCTATCGCGTCGGTAGCTATTACCTCGTAGGTGTTTCCAAAGTGAGGCTTTCTTGACGCGTAGGCAATCGCTGTCGTTATATAGAACTTTTCTCTGTTTTCCATATTTTTGACCGCCTTTCTTTTTGCTTCATTTATTATATGTATCACAAATCCGTGAATTTTTGCAGAAGCTTCTGCTACGTTATTTTTTTGACAAAATAGCCAATACAGATTTATTATAACAAACATTCCCAAAATTTACAATAGGTAAATTAAAATATTCTCTTTTTATTTAAATTTTTGCCTCTTTTTTGCAAATCATATGAGTGCTGTCGTCTGAACATATGCCAAATTTTGACTTTTTTAAGCTATTTTAATGGTAGCCGTTATGCTTTTAAAAGTGGCTTTTGTGCAAAATGACAACGCTTTTAAAAATTGTAAGTTTTTGGATTTTTAGTAGGAAATTGTAAATTTATATGCCCAATTTGTAAATTATTTCCTTTTTTCAATAATTTGAGTTGGGTCACACGTTATTTTTTTATCACTTTTTTTGATAAAAAATTGACAGTCTTGATTTTTTGAAAAAACGGTCAAAAAACGCGTAATTATTTTGTAGGAATTAACACCTATTTTTCTCTCCCAAGCCCTTGCAATTTTAAACGGAATTTGCTATAATGTTATATGTAAACGAATATGATTCGCAATACAATTTTCTTTTGGAGGAAACCTATGAAAATTCTGGTTATCAATGCCGGAAGCAGCTCTCTTAAGTATCAGCTTTTTGATATGGAGACCGGCGCAGTTCTTGCCAAGGGACTTTGTGAGAAAATAGGTCTTTCGGGCGCAATAACGCACAAGCGTCCCGGTAAGGAATCCTACGAATCCGACTATCCGATGCCCTCTCACAACGAGGCTATCGCTCTCGTTCTCAAGCTCCTCACAGACCCCGAGCTGGGTGTAATTGAAAGCGTTGACGAGATAAGCGCGGTAGGTCACAGATTCGCTCACGGCGGAAAGCTTACTAAGTCCTGCATTCTCGGCGAGGAGGAGCTCAAGTACATTGAGTCCATCATTCCCATCAATCCCCTTCACGGCCCCCCTGCTCTCAAGGGAGTAGCAGCTTGTAAGGCTATTCTCGCAGACAAGCCTATGGTCGGCGTATTTGATACGTCCTTCTATTCCGGCTTTGACAAGAAGTCCTATATTTACGCGCTTCCCTACGAGTGGTACGAAAAGTACGGTGTTCGCCGTTATGGCTTCCACGGTACCTCCCACCGTTTTGTTTCGGCAAAGGCGTGCGAATTCTTAGGCATTGCCTACAACAGCGCAAAGATAGTCTCCTGCCATATCGGCTCGGGCTCATCCATCACCGCGGTCAACTGCGGCAAGGCTGTTGACACCTCTCTCGGCTTCACTCCTCAGGAAGGTCTTCCCATGGGTACAAGATGCGGTTCTATCGACCCCTCCATCGTTCCCTACATCATAGAGCAGACCGGAATGAGCGCGGCAGAAGTCAACGATATTATGAACAAGAAGTCAGGCCTTCTCGGCGTTTCGGGTGTCTCCAACGACGCGCGTGACGTATGGGCGGCGGCAGACGCAGGCAACGAGCGCGCGCAGCTCGCTATGGACCTTCTCGTTCATAACGCAAAGAAGATAATCGGTTCGTACGTTGCCGAAATGAACGGCATCGACGTTCTCATCTTCACAGCAGGTCTTGGCGAGAACGACCGCAAGACTCGTCAGCTTATTGCGGAAAACATGGAATTCTTCGGCATCAAGCTTGATGTCGACGCAAACCTGAACGGTCCCAGAGGCGAGAACATTGTTATCAGCGCTCCCGACTCCAAGGTAAAGGTTGTCGTTATTCCCACAGACGAGGAATATATGATTGCCTCCGATACCTACGACCTCGTAAAGTAATTTTAAATCAATCGTAGTCCGCCTTTGCGGGCGGGCTGCGTTGAAATAAACAAGAAAAAATTTAAATTTGAAAGGATATAAGAAAAATGGCACAGTCACCTTTTGAAATCAAAAAAGAAATCTGCGACATTGGTAAGAGAATCTACGATCACGGCTTTGTTGCAGCAAACGACGGAAACATTTCCGTAAAAGTTGGCCCTAACGAGTACTACTGCACACCTACAGGCGTATCCAAGGG
>JAZNWS010000108.1:0-3080 GCA_045593485.1 Eubacteriales bacterium
CTACCCATATCACACAAGCCGCGCTTGACTGCCGCAACAGCCGCCGCGCACGCGCCCGTACCGCAGGCAAGAGTCTCGCCCGCGCCTCTTTCCCAAACGCGCATTTTTATCGTGCGTCTATTTACAACACGGATAAATTCGGTGTTTGCTCTGTCGGGGAATATAGGAGCGTACTCAAATTCAGGGCCTACCTTTTCCATATCTATATCGTCGATTCTGTCGCAGAAAACTACCGCGTGGAGATTTCCAAGACCGAGACAGGTAATATTGTAGTCCTTACCGCCAATACAAACGGGAGCGTGGATAATTTCGCCGTCACAATTACCTTTAAGGGTGGTGGGAAGCTTGTCCGCGCAGAACTCGTACTCACCCACGTTGACCGTGACCGAGCCTACCTCACCGCCCGAAAGAATAGCATATACGTCCTTGGGTCCGCTCCAGGTATCGATGGTCATATCCGTGACCTCAACTATGCCGTTGTCATAGAGGTATTTAGCAACGCAACGCAGCGCGTTTGCAGCAAGCTTACCCTCAGAGCCGTCGCTGTTGAATATTCTCATCTTCGCGTCACAGTGAGAGGAACGCTCAACGAGCAAAAGTCCGTCCGCGCCTATGCCTGTATGTCTGTTGCAGAGCTGGAGCGCCAGAGATTCGGGACAGCGGATACTGCCGTCACGGTTATCTATAAGAATATAGTCGTTTCCGAACGTTTCCATCTTGAGGAACTTGAGGTTAAGTCTCTCGCTTCTCATGTCGTTGAGGTCAACGAGCTCTGTGTTGAACTCGTCCCAACGGCTTGCGATAACGTCAGCCAAAGCGTTTGCTGTATCAATTGCTGTGAGCATAGCCACGTTGAGCTGAATGGCCTTGCGGTGAAGGTCGATGCTCTGCTGAATTGTGGAGTCAGCAAGCGCGCCTGTATAGACGATAAACGAGATCTGTCCGTTCTCCATAAGATCGTAGACTCTGTCAGACTTATCAACGTTTTCAACAACCTCAACGTCGATTCCGAGTCTTGAAATATACGCCGCCGTGCCTACGGTTGCGTAGATCTTCATATTGAAGTCAGAGAATTTCTTTGCGATATTTACTATTTCGTGGTAGTCGTGGTCGTCAACAGAGATAAACACGCCCGTGTTTGCCTTGTCCTTGATGTTGACCTTAAAGCCTGCCGCAACAAGACCCTTGTAGAGCGCCTCGTTAAGAGTCTTACCTATACCGAGTACCTCACCCGTGGATTTCATCTCAGGGCCGAGCTGGGTGTTGACGTCGTTGAGCTTTTCAAACGAGAATACGGGAACCTTAACGGCATAATACGGAGGAACCTTGTAAAGTCCCGTGCCAAATCCGAGGTTGGAAAGTCTCTTACCTACCATTACCTTGGACGCCAAATCTACCATAGGTACGTTTGTCACCTTACTGATGTAGGGAATAGTACGGGACGCACGGGGGTTAACCTCGATAACGTACAGCTCGTTGTTATATATAAGATACTGAATGTTTACAAGACCCTTCGTACCGAGCTTGAGCGCCAGAGTTGTTGAGCAATCGATGATCTTCTGCTCCATATAGTCGGTGAGGTTGTAGGGGGGATATACTGCGATTGAGTCACCCGAGTGGATACCCGCGCGCTCAATATGCTCCATGATACCGGGGATAAGGACGTCCTCGCCGTCCGAGATGACGTCGACCTCAAGCTCCGTGCCCTGCATATATTTGTCAACAAGGACAGGATTTTCAATACCCGTGGAGAGTATCTTGTCCATATATTCCTCAATATCCTGGTCGTCGTGAGCGATAACCATGTTCTGACCGCCGATAACGTAGGAGGGACGGACAAGCACGGGGTAGCCAAGGGTGTTTGCCGCTTCAAGCGCCTCTGCCTTTGTCATAACTCCAACACCCGAGGGTCGCTTGATTCCGCACTCCTCAAGAAGCGCCTCAAAGCGCGCTCTGTCCTCTGCCAAGTCGATTCCGTCAGCAGACGTACCGAGAACGGGGATACCCTGCTTATCAAGGAAGTTTGTAAGCTTTATTGCCGTCTGACCACCGAAGGCAACTACGACTCCAACGGGTTTTTCAAGCTGGATAATGTCGTAAACGTCCTCTGGAGTGAGGGGTTCGAAATACAGTCTGTCCGCGATATCAAAGTCGGTGGAGACTGTCTCGGGGTTGTTGTTTATGATAGCCACGTCGTAGCCCATTTCCTTGAGAGCCCAGACGCAGTGAACTGACGAATAGTCAAACTCAATACCCTGACCGATACGGATAGGGCCTGAACCGAGAACCAAAACCGTGTCCTTTTCGTGATTGAGGTAATTCTTTGCCTCGTCGTGTGCAAAGTCGTCGTGAGTGCCGTAGAAATAAGGTCTTTCAGACGATACCTCGCCCGCGCAGGTGTCGACCGTCTTATAAGCCGACTTCATATGCTCGGGAAGGGTTGCGCCCGAGATACGTGAGAGTGCCGCGTCGGTATAACCAAGCTTTTTACCTCTGATATATGTTTCCTTGTCCATAGCAGTATCCTTGAGCCCTGCTATTTCAGCTTCAAAGTTTACGAGACCTTCAAGCTTTCTAAGGAAGAAGTTGTCAATTTTCGTTATTTCGTGAATCTGCTCCACCGTTACGCCCACCTTGAGAGACTGGAATATACGGTAGAGACGGAGGTCGTCGTTCTTGTGAAGGGATTTTATGGCATCTCCCTCAAGAAGCTCCTTGTTGGAGTTCAACGTATCAATGCCTATTTCCGCGCCGCGTACTGCTTTAAGCAAAGCTTCCTCAAAGGAAGGAGCTATGGACATGACTTCACCAGTCGCCTTCATCTGCGTACCGAGCTTGCGCTTGGACTGCGCGAATTTATCAAAGGGCCACTTCGGTACCTTAAGCACTACGTAGTCGACAGACGGCTCAAAGCAAGCATAGGTCTTGCCTGTAATCTCATTTTTTATCTCGTCGAGCGTGTATCCGAGAGCTATCTGCATAGCGACCTTTGCGATGGGGTAGCCCGTTGCCTTGGAAGCAAGCGCGGAGGAGCGGGACACACGGGGGTTTACCTCAAGTCGGAGGCCAAGCGGGCTTAG
>JAZNWS010000109.1:0-13452 GCA_045593485.1 Eubacteriales bacterium
TGATGTATTACATAAGGGGGAGTATTTTATGGATATACAGTTAAAGCGAGGGCTGCTGGACGTCTGTGTGCTGGCTGCCATCAAGGATGGAGAATCCTACGGCTACAAGATCATCAAGGATATGAAGCCGTATATTGAAATGTCTGAATCCACGCTATACACCATTCTCAAGCGTCTAGAGATTGCAAATATGTTGACCGTTCGCTCGGCGGAGTACAACGGCAGACTGCGTAAGTATTATAAGATAACAAAGGCAGGTCTTGGGCGCATTGAGGATTTCAAGGATGAATGGCGCGAGGTAATGGCAATATATCAGTTTGTGACAAAGGAGGATACGGGTAATGACTAAACAAGAATTTCTCATCGAACTGCAAGCCGCGCTGAACGGTCTGCCGCAGAATAATATAAAAGAAAGCATACTGTTTTACAGCGAAATGATAGACGACCGAATTGACGACGGAATGAGCGAGGAAGAGGCTGTTGCGGATATTGGCTCTGTTGACGAGGCAGCCTCCCAGATAATAGCAGAAATTCCCCTGATGAAAATCGCAAAGGAAAAAATCAAGCCAAAAAGAAAAATGAAGGCGTGGGAGATAGTGCTGCTTTGCGTCGGCTCGCCTATTTGGGGGTCCCTGCTTATCGCGGCGTTTGCGGTTATCATTTCCCTTTACGCTGCTCTCTGGTCTGTCATAATAGCGCTGTGGTCGGTCTTCGTGTCCTTTGCCGCGTGCGCTGTGGCTCTTACTGTTGTAGGCGCCGCATACGGAGTCGTGGGCGGTGTCGTGTTTATCAACAACGCGCATATTTACTCGGGTATTGTGATGTTTGCCGCCGGCTTGGTGCTTGCAGGTCTATCCATCTTTACGTTTTTCGGATGCAAGGCGGCGACCAAGGGTATTATTATACTCACTAAAAAATTAGCATTTGGACTTAAAAGTCTGTTTATAAGAAAGGAGAAGGCATAATGAAAAAATCAACTATCGCTTGGCTTATTGTTGCGGCTTCTCTGGTGCTTCTCGGAGCAATTATTTTCGGAGGGTTGATCATGGCGTTGAAATTTGACTTTTCAAAGCTTAACACAGCTAAAATTGAAACCAATACTCATACAATAAGTGATTCATTTGACAGTATAGCCATAGACACGGATACTGCAGATATTACTTTTTTGCCTTCGGAGAACGAGGAATGTAAGGTTGTCTGCAACGAGCAGGAAAATCTTAATCACTCCGTTGAGGTTGTTGATGGCATACTCACCGTAAGACGCGAGGACACACGCAAGTGGTATGAGCACATTGGAATTTTTTCATTTGGTAAGACAAGCGTGTCAGTATATCTGCCGCAGTCGGAATACAACTCCCTTTCCATTAATGCTGACACGAGCGACATATCTATTCCGAATGATTTCAAATTTGAAAATATAAATGTCATTCTGAGCACGGGAGATGTGACGTGCTCCGCATCTGCCTCGGACAAAATGAGCTTCAAGGCAAGCACGGGTGATATAAAGCTTGAGAATCTTTCCGCAGGCTGTATTGATATTTCGGTATCAACGGGCAGAGTCACGGCTTCGTCGGTAGTATGCGGCGGTGACATAAAGCTCAAATCAAGCACGGGAGATGCAACACTCACAAATATCACGTGTGTAAATCTCACCTCAAAAGCAAGCACGGGAAAGCTTAATATGAACAACGTCATCGCCTCTGGCAATTTCTCTATTGAGAGGGACACGGGCGACGTAAGATTTGAGAGATGTGATGCATCAGAGATCACCATTGTGACCGATACGGGCGACGTTAAAGGCACGCTTTTGTCCGACAAGATATTTATTGTAGATACCGACATGGGCAGAAAGGATGTTCCCAAGACCACAACGGGCGGAAAATGTAAAATCACTACGGATACGGGAGATATTAAAGTTCAAATAGTATCCGATTAAACAAAAAACGCAGGATTTTATCCTGCGTTTTTTATATTTCCCTTCTGCCCTCAAGCGCGCGATTCAATGTCACCGCGTCTGCGTACTCAATGTCAGCGCCCACGGAAATTCCGTATGCGAGTCTTGACACCTTAACACCAAGAGGCTTGAGTATTCTCGACAGATACATCGCCGTTGCCTCGCCCTCGACTGTGGGGTTGGTTGCGACTATGACCTCCTTTACGTCGTCACTCGACAGACGCGCAAGAAGCTCCTTTATCTTTAACTTGTCGGGGGTGATTCCGTTCATAGGCGAGATAACTCCGCCAAGAACGTGGTAAACTCCCTTATACTCTCTCACCTTTTCCATAGATATGACTGCCTTGGGATCGGACACGACGCAAATTACGCTCTTGTCTCTGCCCTCGTCAGCACACACAAGACAAGTCTCCCTGTCGGTTATGTTCTGGCATATAGGACAAAGGTGTATTCTCTCCTTGGCTTCAACTATGGACAGTGCGAGCATTTTCGCGTCCTCATCTGACATATCAAGCACCGAAAATGCCATTCTCATAGCGCTTTTTTTGCCCACGCCCTCAAGACGACCGAACTGCTCGGCAAGCTTTTGAAGCGATTCTATGTACTCTGCCATATCAGAACATTCCGGGCATATTCATGCTACCCGTTATCTTTGCCATTTCCTCGTTATTTGTATTTTCAACTCTCTTAATAGCCTCGTTAACTGCCGCTACGAGTATGTCGGAAAGTGTTTCGACGTCGTCGGGATCAACTATCTCGGGCTGAATATCGATAGAAAGAATTTCCTTTTTTCCGTTTATCTTGACGGAAACAACTCCGCCGCCTGCCTTGACCTCGTATTCTCTTGCGTCAAGCTCCTCCTGCTTTATCGCCATATCCTCCTGCATCTTCTGTGCCTGACGGATCATAGCCTGCATATTTCCTGCGCCACCTGCGCCCTTTGGTACGTTTGCCCTCATTTTTATATCTCCTTGTAATTTATTCTTGGTTTGCCGCGTCGAGTATCTCGTCTATTACAGACGACTCGACCTTTATATCCTCGGACTCATAAATAATGTCCGATGCCTTGTAGTTTGTGCCGGATACGGTGTTTATAACTCTTAAAAATTCTCCGTTTACATCAAAATGCTTTGCGCTGTCCGCCGAATATTTCGCGGGGAATTTTAAAATTATTTTTCCGTCCTCCGTCAAATACCATTTGGCTACCTTGTATAAGGATGCTACCATGGAATTTGTATTTGTCAGCTTATCAAGTGCCTCTGCTCTGTTTTTCATAGGCTTGAGCTTTCTCACGTTTCCGCTACTCTTTGAGCTTTGAGCGGGTTTTGCCTGAACAACCGTCGGCGCGTCGGACTTGAACATTTCATCGTCGTCATACGAGACGGGCACGCGTCTCGGCTTTTTCTCGTTGGACTTTTCCTGAACAGGTGCTGACTGCGTGGGAGCTGCCTTTACCTGTATATCTCCGCTTGCAAGCTTGTTTTCAAGCGCGGCTATGCGCTCAAGCAACGCCTCATTCGACGTTGAAAGACTGCTGTCGCACATTCTGACGAGCGTCAGCTCAGCGGCTATTCTGCGTATGGGGTTTCCCTTTTGCATAACGAGTAGCGCATCCTCGAGCATCGAGCAATGGTATGAGATCTGTTCGCGGGAAAATTTAGCCGCAAGCACGCTCATTGACTTTATCTCGCTGTCCGTCAAGTCAAGATATTCCGCCGCATTTTTCGCTGTTTTAATTATGAGTAGGTCTCTGTAAACGGATATAAGATCCTGCCAGAAAACCGTTATGTCGCGCGAGGACTGAACCACCTCGTTGACTGCCGCAAATATGGTTTCGTAGTCCTTATCGCACACCGCCTCGCAAACACGGAGCATTTCCTCTCGTCCGCTTGAGCCGACTGTAATGTTTACAAGCTCGGGAGTAATTTTCTCGCGGCTTCCCGCGCAAAGCTCGAGTAGACTTATAGCATCTCGCATACCGCCCTGCGCCTGTTTGGCGAGCATTATCGCCGCATCCTCGCAAAGATCAATTCCCTCCTGCGAGGCAATATACATAAGACGGTTTTTGAGCACGTCGGTCGCTATTCTTCGGAAGTCAAATCTCTGACAACGGGAAATTATGGTTGCGGGGAGCTTGTGAAGCTCGGTGGTCGCAAGAATAAATACTACGTGTGCGGGGGGCTCTTCAAGGGTTTTGAGAAGCGCGTTGAAGGCAGCTCCCGAAAGCATATGTACCTCGTCTATGATGTACACTCTGTATTTGAGTGACGACGGGGCGTAGACCACCTCGTCACGAATGTCTCGTATGTTGTCAACGCCGTTGTTGGACGCGGCGTCCATTTCAAGCACGTCGGTAGCAACTCCCGCCTCGACAGAAAGGCAAGCCTCGCATCTGCCGCAAGGGTTTCCGTTTACGGGAGAAAGACAGTTGACCGCCTTTGCAAGAATTTTCGCGCACGTGGTCTTACCCGTTCCGCGCGAGCCGCAGAACAGATACGCGTGGGAAAATTTGGAGTTGTCAATTTCGTATTTGAGAATGGACGTGATATGCTCCTGGCCGCAGACCTCGTCAAAAGTCGCAGGTCTCCACTTTCTGTATAAAGCCTGATGCAAAATTTTCAACTCCTTTCAATATGATAACAAAATTTCAATAAAAAACGCAACTCTGCTACAAAAGAAGACCATACACCGCAAATTCGTGTTTCCCCTCCACGCGATCTGCATACCTCCTGCTCAAGGCAGGCAACCTCACGGCACATCAAGTTTACCGCTTAATGCTGCTTGGTTCCCCATCTGACATGATTCACAGCTCTTGATTGCGCAAGACCCGCCCATCAACACAACAGATATGCCTCATTCGTAAAGGGTCCGCCCTCAGTTGCGGGATCCACCCCTGTATAGCGGATTTCAGGTTCAGGGCTCCGCTACCTCCCCGGCTGGTATGGCCTTCTTTCACAGCACAGCTGCGTTTTTTTCGCTATCTTTTTAAGATACTATATTATTATAACAGAAAGGGCGCAAACTTTCAAGGGCTTTTTGAAATATTTTTTCTCTGTGACTTTGCTAACAGCTGCAACTGCTTGCGCTTGTGCTTCAGCTCGCATTTCTGCGAAATGCAATTCGTCACCAAAAAGCCGCAAAAGGGAGAGAGGTTGCGATTCCTCTCTCCCTTTTGAAACCCTCTCACACAAACGCTTTTCTGTAATCGTTCATTGCTAATAGGACGGATATTCTATTACCTCACCGTTTTTCGAGTTTGCTTGCAAACTCGCGGGGATGGGGTATTCTTAAAGGGGAAGGGGGTCGTTCGATGCTCGCAGAGCAAATTTTTCGGGAGAAAAATTAGAACACCCTTCCCTTTTAAGCGGTCTTCGTTGGCGACTTTCTGGGGCTGTTGCCAGAAAGTCACATAAAAAAACCATTTATTTCACTCCCCCAAAAGCATATCATCCTTCATTATCCAGCCAAGCTTCCTCATAATCTCGCTGAAAAGAAGCGAAAGTACCGCGGGAAGCACTATACAAACAAGCACAAGTCCTACCCACAACATAGGGTCATTCATCTGTCCGTCCGTTGCCATCTGGTCAACAACACCGAGGGGGCCAACAAGACCGCACGTGCCCATACCTGCCGCAACACCCTGACATTTGATCTTAAACACCATAGTCGATATGGGTCCCGTAATAGCCGCCGCAAGCGTGGGAGGAATCCAGATTCTCGGATTTTTCACGATGTTGCCCATCTGAAGCATAGACGTACCGAGTCCCTGAGAAATTATACCGCCCCACTTGTTTTCACGGAAGCTTGATACCGCAAATCCAACCATCTGCGCGCAGCAGCCCGCAACAGCCGCTCCTCCCGCAAGCAAAAATCCTTCCTCCGTGCCGTTTGCGACCGCAGCCTCAAACGCCGACGCCGAGAAGATCATCGCGCAAATAGCCGCGCTGGATATAGGAAGCGTGAGAATAATTCCCACAACAACGGAAACCACAACACCCATAAGTAAAGGCTGGAAGGTGGTCGCCGTGGCAATAAACACGCCAAGATAATACATTACGTAAGATACGAGAGGACAAAGCAAAAAGCTTGCCAAAAATCCTACCGTGAGAGTTACGACGGGGGTGACGAGTATGTCAACCTTTGTCTTTTTGGACACGAGCATTCCTATCTCGCTGGCAATAATTACCGCAAAGAACGCGCCCGCAGGGCCTGCCGCGTAGAATATGCCCTCGCCGACACCCGCAGTTGCCGCCCACTTTGTTATTGCGCCGTTGTTTATCACCGCGCCCATAGCGTTTGACATAGCGCCGACTGCCGCGCATGAGAAAATGACAAGCGGATGCGCTCCGAGCTTGTGCGCGATAGCAACGCCTATCGCCATGCCCGTTGCCGCCTTCGCATAGGTCGCCACGACGTTGAAAATTTCTGCCAGAGACTTGAGAAATTCGTTGTCAATATTCGCGCCGGTTATATACTTACCTAGCGTACCGAATATAGTACCGATAAGATGCGACGCGAAAAGTGCCAGAGCCATAGCACCCATGGCATCAATAAAATAACGTTTTAGATATTTCTTTACAGTTTCCATAGTCCTTTTCGGGAAAAATCCCTCTCCGTTAATACTTTAATTCAGTATATCACTTTGTCTTTCTGAAATCAACTTAAAAAGTTAATAAAATTCAGTCTGGAAAAAACAATATTTTTACAAATTCATTGAAAAATGTGAGATCAGTGACATTCGTACCACGTTCTGCCTATTTTCGCCTCAACGTCAAGCGGAACAGAAAGCTTTGCCGCAGACTCCATCTCTGCCTTGAGAATTTCAAGAACCTGGTCGGCACAATCCACGGGCGACTCAATAAGAAGCTCGTCGTGAACCTGCAAAATCAGTCGCGCTCCCGTACCGCTTTCGCTGAGCTTACGCTCCACGTTTATCATAGCAATTTTTATAATATCCGCGCTGCTTCCCTGAATGGGACTGTTCATAGCAATTCGCTCGCCAAACTTCTGAATATTTTTGTTCTGCGCCGAAAGCTCGGGAATATTTCGTCTGCGGCCGAACATAGTCGTCACGTATCCCTTTTCCTTCGCCTCACGCACAACGTCCGAAAGATATTTTTCTATATTCGGGTAGCTGTCAAGATAATTTTTGATATATTCCTTTGCCTTTGCAATAGAGATCTTGAGGTCCTCGGAAAGCGAAAATTCTCCCATTCCGTAAAGGATTCCGAAGTTCACCGCCTTTGCTCTCTTTCGCATCTCGATTGTCACCTGCTCGGGAGTCACACCAAACACGCGGCAAGCCGTGGAGGTGTGTATGTCCTCGTCGCCAAGGAAGGCGTCTATCATATGTCTGTCGTCCGAAATATGAGCCAGCACGCGAAGCTCTATCTGGGAGTAGTCCGCGTCTATAAGCACGTGGTTTTCGTCGGTGGGCACAAAATACTTTCTGAACTGTCTGCCCGCCTCTGTTCTTATCGGTATATTCTGGAGGTTGGGGTCGGTCGAAGAAAGTCTGCCCGTGGCAGTTCCCGTCTGCTTGAAGGTGGTGTGTATTCTGCTCTCGGCATCCGCCTCGCGAAGCAGTCCGTCAACGTAGGTGCTCTTGAGCTTACTTACCTGTCTGTAGTCCAGAATATCGTCTATTATCGGGTGATATTTACGGAGCTTTTCAAGCGTTTCGGCATTGGTGCAATATCCTGTCTTGGTCTTTTTCGCAAAAGGAAGCATAAGCTTGTCAAACAGCACCTCTCCAAGCTGCTTTGGAGAATTGATGTTAAACTGATAGCCCGACGCGGCGTATATCATATTTTCAAGCACTGCGGTGCTGTTGTCAAGCTGCTCGCCGTACTCGGCAATACCGCGGCAGTCTACTCTGACACCTCTCTGCTCCATATTGCAAAGCACGCTCGCAAGCGGCATTTCTATCTCGCAAAGAAGTTTTATCTGTCCGCTCTGTATAAGTCTTTCTTCAATTACGGACTTCATTCTCGCAATATACCATACCTGCGGAATACTCTCGGAGAGAGTCTCGCCGAGATAATGGGCGCAAAGACGCTCTATTCCGTAGTTGCCCTGAGACGAGTCGTCAACATACGCGCCAAGCATTACGTCAAAGCAGCAGTCGCGCCAAAATACTCCTTTCGCCTCAAGGGATTTATACAAGGTCTTGCAGTCGTAAGCGATTATTTTTTTGGAATATAAAAATTCAGAAATTTCGGTAGAAAATTCAGCGCTCCATACGGTCTTACCGTCCGATACGAAAATCTCCTCGCCGCAAAGCTCAAAGGCGTATTCGTCGCCGTCCAGAGCAAGAATATCGGATATTTTTACACTATTTATTTCTGCGCTCTCGGATTCTGTGGCGGCTTTGTCCTCGTCTCTGTCAAGCCCGTATTTTTTGAGCGCGGCAAACATCTCGTATCTTGTGAAAAGTTTTTTTGCGTCTTCACGGTGTATGCCTTCAAACGCAACGTCCGACAGTGTTATCCCAAGAGGCACGTCCTTTTTTATAGTTGCAAGTATACGCGACATATAAGCTGATTCCTTGCCATCTGTAAGCTTTGTTTTTACACTCTGAGTAGCGTTTATTGTGTCAAGATTTTCATAAATTGCGTCAAGACTTCCCGATTCCGCGATAAGCTTGAATGCGCCCTTCTCGCCTATTCCCTTAACGCCGGGTATATTGTCAGAGCTGTCGCCCATAATTGACTTTACGTCAACGTACTGATACGCGTGAACGCCGTATTTTTCAAAGAATTTGGCATCGTCGTAAACGGTCGTTTCCATATTTGATGCCAAAAGCACCTTGACGTTGGGTGAAATAAGCTGCAGGGAGTCCTTGTCTCCCGTTAGAATATATGCCTCTATCTCCTCGCCGTTTTCAGCCGCCTGCTCTGCCATGGACGCGAGTGTGCCAAGTATGTCATCCGCCTCGTAGCCCTCTAGCTCAAGCACCGAAAAGCCCATAGCGCGACAAATGTCCTTTGCGGGCGGCATCTGCTGCAGAAGAGCCTCGGGTGTGGCATGTCTGCCCGCCTTGTACGCATCGTACATCTTGTGTCTGAACGTGGGAGCTTTAAGGTCAAACGCGACCGCCGCGTAGTCGGGTGAGAGCGAGTCTATCTCTCTTGATATTACGTTAATAAGTCCGAAAAGCGCATTCGTTGGGAAGCCGTCCTTGGTTGACAGGTATCTTATGCCGTAGAACTGTCTGTTAAGTATGCTGTTTCCGTCAATGCAAAGTAATTTTTTCATTTTCGGGTGTCCTTTCAAAATATACTGTGTTTATTATACCACGAATATGGTTTTCTTGTCAAGAAAATCCATAACCGCAGATCACAGTATAATATAAAATATTTATAACTTTTTTTACAATGATTATTGACATTCATTTTTTTGTGTGCTATAATATTTTATAGACTGAAAAATTGGCTTTTGACGAGCCTTGTCGAACGCCAAAAACCGTAAAAATAAATGATGTGAAAAACCAGGAGGAACCTATGAAAAAAATTCTCGCTATTTTAGCAGCTCTTCTCGTTATGATCTCTCTCGTTGCTTGCGACAACGGCCAGAACAACAACAACGACCCCGACATTGATATTCCCACAGGCAACGGAAATGTGGAAAAGCCTACCGAGGACAACACACCCGCAGTTGACCGTAATTTCGAGGATAAGAACGATACAGTATACATAATGACACCCAATGGCGCAGCAAACCTCCGTACCGACACATCCTTTGAGGATGATGCAAAGGCAGGTATTTCTCTTCCCAACGGCACAGAGCTTGAAAGAAGCCAGGCTGATGCAACCTGGAGTAAGGTAACTTACGAGGGCGAGGAATACTACATAGCTAACAAGCTTATCGTTGAAACCGACGTGCTTGACGGCTTTGAGGAGACGTCAAAGACTGTTAAGGTTATCGTTGGTTCTGTAAATGTAAGATACGTTCCCGCAAGAACGGCTGACGAGCCTATCTTCACTCTCGTTGAGGGTGATGTAGTTGAGGTAGTAGGCTTCAACGGCGACCTTGGCGAAGAGGGTTGGTACAAGATCAAGCTCACAGTAGGTGAGGATCAGCCTTACGAATTCGGCTACATCTCCGCTTACCACGAGTATTCTGAGGAAGTTGTTGAGGGCGGCACAGAGACACCCTCTGAGACACCCACTGAGGCAGCTGAGTAATATTCAGAAAATTAAAAAGGGCAGATTTTATCTGCCCTTTTTCTTTTTATCTGTTGAGAATCCGAATTTGCCAAGCTTTTTCCCGGGCGCGTAATAATCCCCGTGAGCATACGCGCAAAGATTGGCTTTTTCAATACAAAGCTTGCCATTTTTGTCAAGCAATGACTCGTCTATATTGACACCTACGATGTCCGCCATAAACATATCGTGTGTTCCAAGCGGAATAATGTCCGTCACCTTACATTCAAGCGAGATAGGACACTCCGCAATTATCGGGCAGGACACGTGCTGCCCCGCTTCCTTGTGTAGATTGCATTTTTTGAATTTGTCCACCTTCGCGCCCGTGTAAATGCCGCAGTAATCTGCCGTTCTTACAAGAGATGTCGGCGTGAGATTTACAACAAATTCCCCGCTCTCTTTGATAATGTTGTACGAATGACGGCTCGGGCGCACCGAGATATAGGTTTTCGGCGGAATAGTATTGATAATTCCCGTCCACGCTATCGTTATTATATTTGATTTTTCCATATCACCGCAGCTCACCATAACGGGTGGCGCGGGGGCGAGCAGAGTGCCGCCCTTCCAATGATGTTTTGCCATGTATATCTCCACATAAATAGTCAGTTTTTTAATTGCTTGTACCCATATATTATATCAAAAATGCTTGTCCATGTCAATACGGTGTCACAAGCAAGGTAATTTTTTTGTTTTTTCACTTGCAATTATCAAAATATTGTGATATACTCTTTATATCTATAGAAAATTGGAGTTTTATTATGTTTCAGAATCAGCTCGTTTCCTACTCGGGTATTCAGCCCAGCGGAAACCTTACCATTGGTAATTATCTCGGCGCGCTCAAGAATTTTGCGTCGTATTCGGAAAAATATAAGTGCTTTTACTGCGTTGTTGACGAGCACGCTATAACCGTGCGTCAGAACCCCGCGGACCTTCGTCGCCGCACCTACGAGACTTTGGCTCTCTATATGGCGGCAGGACTTGACCCCGAAAAGAACACTCTTTACGTTCAGTCACACGTTCACGAGCATGCGGTGCTTGCATGGATCCTCAACTGCTTTACAATGTTCGGCGAGCTGTCAAGAATGACACAGTTCAAGGATAAGTCCGCGCGCCACGCAGACAACATCAATGCGGGTCTGTTCACCTACCCCGCTCTTATGGCTGCGGATATCCTGCTATACCAGACAGACGTCGTTCCCGTCGGTGTCGATCAGAAGCAGCACGTTGAGCTCTGCCGTGACATCGCTATGAGAATGAATCAGCTCTACCCCGATCTGTTCACTGTTCCCGAGCCCATAATCGCAAAGAGCGGAAAGAAAATTATGTCGCTTGCCGACCCCACGAAAAAAATGAGCAAATCGGACGAAAACCCCAACGCGATAGTTTATATTCTTGACGACAAGGACACAATTATCCGCAAGTTCAAGAGAGCCGTCACAGATTCGGAGACCGTAGTTCGCTACGCCGAGGGCAAGGACGGTATAAACAATCTTATGTCCATTTATTCCTGCTTCACGGGCAAGGAGTTTGACGAGATAGAGCGTGAGTTTGAGGGCCGAGGATACGGCGAGTTCAAGCTTGCGGTCGGTGAGACCTGCGCAGATGCGCTCGCTCCCGTGCAGAAGCGCTATAACGAAATACTCTCCGACAAGGCAGGACTTGAGGCGCAGATGAAGAAAGGCGCCGAGGAGGCGTCATACGTCGCCCGCCGTACGCTCGGTAAGGTTCAGAAAAAGCTCGGATTTGTCCAGATAAGATAATAACCAACAAAAAAATTCCCGACGATGTCGGGAATTTTCGTTTTTATACGCTTTTCTTTATAGGTCTTAACGTCTTGGGGTCAAGAGCCGTGCAAAGAGCGACGGCTAAAACACCTGTCAGAATTGCATTTGGCAGCATATACGACGCGTTGTACACGAGCGAATACACCCAAACGTTCATGCCCTCAGGCGCGTAGCTTCCCCAGAGAATAACTCCCGAGATAAAGCTGCACAGAAATCTTATAACGCAGACAGATACCGCGCCTACTCCGTAGCCGATGAGTCTATGCTTTCCAAAGGGCTTTGCGAAAAGATTTGCGATTCCCACAACCGAGAACGCTATAACGTAGTCGAGCAGTACGCAAAGTACTACTGCCCACCAGGTGTTTGCGGGCGGCACGTAAAAGCCAAGCATCATCTGAAGCAGCGAATATACAAATCCCACTCCGACTCCCCAGCCCATGCCGTGCCTGTATGAATAGTATGCAATCGGCAGCATACTGACGGTAATGGTTCCGCCAAACGGCAGAAGCGCTCCAACACCCGTGATGGTGTTGAGCCATACGCACAGAAGCTCGATAACGTAAGCCAGAGCAATTATTATCGCACCCTCTGCGACACAAAGAAGCCTTTTCTTCATTGTGATTTCCTCCTTAAAATAAAAATTTGTCCGCACGAAAAATCTTCCGGTGGACAAATTGCGCGATTTCAAGGGAAATCACTTATCTGAATCTTTCCTACGCCGGTATTATCCGTATCAGGTACGAGAGCTCTGCTCTCAGGGTTCGGTATTCATCCGTCTCAGCCGTATCCTCAGCACATTAGATTGTGCAATATGTAGAGTCCAGCACCCCCGATTTTTTATGCGGTGATCGCTTTGCGACCCTTGAATTATACTACACCTCGCGGCCTTTGTCAAGACAAATTTTGCGTGTTTATGCTTTATTTACAAATTTCGACAAATGAAAAAACAAAAAAATCGGATTGTCCGCCGTGATAAGTACAGGCAAGGCGCTCATATCATACATTAAATGTTTTCTTATTCGAAGGGAGCCAATAGATATGATAGTCTTCGCCTTGATTTTAGCAACGCTCGCAAAGCTGGTTCAACCGGTGCTGGGTATAGGCAGTACGCAAAACTTTCCCGAAACTCTGAGCCGAGAAGAAGAAACTCTTTATTTTGAAAGGAAAAATCAGGGAGACGAGGACGCAAGACAAAAGCTTATTTTACATAATCTTCGCCTCGTTTCCCATATCGTCAGAAAATATTATTCGTCGTCAAAAAATCAGGAGGACCTTATCTCCATCGGCACGATAGGACTCGTCAAGGCGGTAGATTCCTTCAATGCGGAAAACGGCGCAAGATTTGCGACGTATGCATCTAAATGTATACAGAATGAGATACTTATGAACTTCCGCTCGCAGAAAAGAAGGGCTTGCGAGGTCTCCATCAACGACACAATAGACGTTGACAGAGACGGCAATCCCTTAACTTACATAGACGTCCTCAGCAGTGACGAGAACGTGACCGACG
>JAZNWS010000110.1:0-4460 GCA_045593485.1 Eubacteriales bacterium
CTCGTTTATTTAAGTTCATTTACAATTTTTTTGAAATAGTTTCCGCGCTCCTCAAAGTTATTGAAGACGTCAAAGCTCGTGCAGGCGGGAGATAGAAGTACTATATCTCCTTCACACGCAAGCTCCCTTGCCGCCAGAACAGCGTTCGCAAAGTCGGGCACAAGCCTTACTACAAGCGCATCGGGGACATATTTTGGACAAGCCTCAATATCTCTCTTGATTTCCTCTGCCGTCGCGCCCGTGAGCACTACTGCCTTTACAGACTCACAAAGGTCGCTTGCCAGCGATGTAAAGGGTATTCCCTTACCCTTACCGCCGCAGATAATGATTGGCTTTTTGGGGAGCGCCGAGATCGCCGCGTGAGTACGCGACGGGCTTGAGTCTATCGAGCTGTTGTAATATTTTACTCCGTCAAGCTCACGCACAAATTCAAGTCTGTGCTCCACTCCGCCAAACTCACGCGCAATGGACGGGATAAGCTCGCGCGACACGTAGCCGTCGGTTATCGCTATCGCCGCCATATAATTTTCCACGTTGTGTCTGCCGGGAAGCTTTATATCAGATATATTCAGTATTTTTTCTCTGCCGCCGTAAAGTGATTCCTTCACGATAACTCCGCCTCGCTCGTAAATAGCCGCACAGTTTCTTTTGTAGGGTGGGACTATTGCATCGTAGGAGTTTTTCCTTGACGAAAAATACGTAATAGGCAGGTCGCTGTTTTTTGCTATCTCGCAGGTGACGTCATTTTCCGCATTTGTCACAAGCGCCGAGATAGGCTTGTGCATACAGATATTAGTTTTTGCCTGTATGTATTCCTCATATCCTCCCTTGTGCCAGTCAAGGTGATTGGGAGATATATTGGTAATTATTGCTCTGTCGGGTGAGCGGCGCATGGTCATAAGCTGGAATGACGAAAGCTCCACGACCGCAAAATCGTCGGACGTCATCTGTTCCACAAGCGGAAGCAGAGGTGTTCCTATATTGCCGCCCACATACGCGTGTCCATAGCCTCTTCTCTTACACTCTGCATCAAGGAACATATACGTCAACGTGGTAGTCGTAGTCTTGCCGTCAGAGCCCGTGATGCCAAATATTTTTGCGTCGGTAAGCTCAAAGAAAAGCTCCATTTCGCTTGTAAGTATTGCGCCCCGACTTATAGCCTCCACAATTTCGGGCAGGTCGGGACGAAAGCCGGGTGAACGGAAAATAAAATCCCCGTCAAGCCCCGAAAGATAATTGTCACCAAGCACAAATTTTACGCCAAGCTCGGAAAGCTCTGTTGCCACCTCGCTCTGCAGGAGGGCTTGATTTTTGTCGTGTACCGTGACGTTCGCGCCGTATTTCAAGAGAAACGGGACGAGCGGGCGGTTAGATTTTCCAAAGCCCAGAACGTGACACGACGAATTATTTATTTTTTTAAAAAGCGCAGAATCAGTTTTCAAAACAACGCCTCCAAACTGTATTTTCACAATGATTTAGTCTGTGCAGACAATACTTATTATATTATATAATATTTATTCCAATCTTGCAAGTATAATCACAAAAAAATTTCAAAAATTCCACAAAATACCCTTTTCAAACACGAAAAAATCTGTTATAATGGTATTTGGTGAACTATTTGACTATTTACATAAAGGAGACTACCGAATGGCAAAAGATAAAAATTCGGCAATCGACGCAACCTACGGCGACCAGAGTATAAGCGCGCTTAAGGGCGCGGACCGTGTAAGAAAAAGACCGGGAGTAATTTTTGGTTCTGACGGTCTTGACGGCTGCGAGCACTCGTATTTTGAGATACTCTCAAACTCGGTCGACGAGGCGCGTGAGGGACACGGAAACGAAATTATAACAACTCTTTATAAGGATAAAAGCATTAAGGTAGACGACCACGGACGAGGAGTTCCGCTTGGCTACAACCAAAAGGAAGAACGCTGGAACTGGGATCTTATTTACTGCGAGCTTTACGCGGGCGGTAAGTACGACAACAACGGTGGGGGCTCGGCATACGAGTTTTCGCTTGGTCTTAACGGTCTCGGCGCTTGCGCTACGCAGTACACCGCCGAGTTTATGGAGGTTTATTCCTATGACGGCACGTACGAGCGTCACATTTCCTTCAAAAAGGGTAATCCCGTCACGGGAATACTTGAGGAAAGACCTCTTGAACGCAAAGAAAAGCGCACGGGAACAGTCATTCATTGGCGTCCCGATAAGGAAGTTTTTTCAGACATAAACATTCCCGCAGACCATATACGCGATATTCTTCGCCGTCAGGCAGTCGTAAACGCGGGTATCTCCTTCGTTCTCCACGAGGAGCTTGAGGACGGAAGCTTTACCGACGACAAGTACTTTTACGAGAACGGAATATCCGACTACATCAAGGAGATCGTGGGTGACTCCGCAAAGACCGAGCCTGTGCTCTGGCATCTTGAAACACAGGGACGCGACGCGGCGGACAGACCCGAATACAGACTTATATCCGATTTTTCATTCTGCATATCCAACACGACCAGCAGACTTGAATATTACCACAACTCCAGCTTTCTTGAGCACGGCGGCTCGCCCGACCGCGCGGTAAAGAGCGCATTCACGTTTGCTATCGACAAATACCTCAAGTCAAGCGGAAAATATAACAAGAATGAGGCAAAGATCACCTTCGTTGACGTTGCCGACTGTCTTGTGTATATAAGCAACAGCTTTTCAACCATAACGTCATACGAAAACCAGACTAAAAAGGCTATAACCAACAGCTTTATTTACGAGGCAATGAACGAATTTCTCCGCAAAAATCTGGAGATATTCTTCACCGAGCATCCCATGGAAGCCGACATTATGGCATCTCAGGTGCTTGTCAACAAGCGCAGCCGTGAAACTGCGGAAAATACGCGTATCGACATAAAAAAGAAGCTCTCGGGAAAGGTTGATAACGTCGTAAACAGAGTTGAGAAATTCGTAAACTGCCGCTCAAAAGACCCCAACGTACGCGAGCTTTATATAGTTGAGGGTGACTCGGCGCTGGGCTCATGTAAAATGGGACGCTCGGCGGAATTTCAGGCGATAATCCCCGTCAGAGGTAAGACACTTAACTGTCTTAAAGCCGACTACGACAGAATATTCAAGAGCGACATTATCATGGACTTGCTCAAGGTCATTGGCTGCGGAGTTGAGATAAAGGGCAAGGTCAAGGGTAATATAGTTCCCTTTGACCTCAACGCGCTTTCGTGGTCGAAGATAATCATCTGTACCGATGCCGACGAGGACGGCTTCCAGATAAGAACTCTGCTTTTGACTATGTTCTACCGTCTGCTCCCCACTCTCATTCAGGAGCAAAGGGTCTTTATCGCGGAAACACCGCTTTTCGAGATAACCACAAAGGACAAGACCTATTTTGCTTATGACGAGTTTGAAAAATCCGACATTCTCAAGGAAATAGGCAACAAAAAATACACGCTTCAGCGTTCAAAGGGTCTGGGCGAAAACGATCCCGACATGATGTGGGAGACCACCATGAACCCCGAAACGCGCAGACTTATCGCAGTATCCCCCACCGATGCTCAGATGACCGAGGAGATCTTCGATACCCTTCTCGGCGACAACATTACCGCGAGAAAGCAGTTTATCGCAACTCACGGCAAGGAGTATATGAAGGATATAGACGCGTAAATATAACAAAAAACCGTTGCGGCGATATGCAGAATTAACGGTAAATTGAATAGCCTTCCCCAGTGGGTGAAGGTGGCACGCGAAGCGTGACGGATGAGGTGTTTCTTATCTTAAAACAACTCCTCATCCACCGCTGGCGCGGTCCCCCTTCTCCCGCAGGAGAAGGCTTTTTTGATATGTATAATGCAGAGAAAAGCCCCGCGCGAGGCGGGGCGATAGATTATTGGTTTAGCAGCTCTTTAATTTCTTTACGCTGTTCTCCTGTATACTCATAAACTGTTGTTTTGAACCATTTATCCTCAATAAAATCATCCGCAAAGGCATCCATAATTTTTAACGCGATCTTAAATTGAGAATTCGCTTTTTCAGTCTCGCCGTTTTCCTTTAGGCGCTTGCCTGCGATAATCAGCATATCGACCAGATCTTCGGCGGAAATATTCTTTTGCTTTTGCGCCGCCTCGTAGCTATCCTTACCATCCAACAAGGATGCCATAAGCTCAAGTTTTGTAAAATATATCTCCGGTATAAGCTCAAGAGTGGGTTTCACCAAATCACTTTGTCCATTTTCCTTATAGCAGGATGCCAAAATCCGGCAAGCATCGTATTTTACCGAATCATCCTTGGTTGATTCAATAAGCGTTTTACAGAGGTTAATAACCTCGTCTGCTCTTGTTTGATAATCTAAAGTATAAAGTAGATTGTTTAATATGATGTCATTACCGGGAAATCTCTGCAAACCATCACGCAAAATACGCTCGGATTTTTCAGGGTCGTCCTTGCGGTATTTCCAAGATTCACGG
>JAZNWS010000111.1:0-8220 GCA_045593485.1 Eubacteriales bacterium
GAAGGTCGCCTTGCCTTCGTTGATCATATTTTTGATCTCGTCCTCGTTTGTCACCTGCGCGATAAGTCCGCGCGCGACGAGCTCGTCATAAATTTTCATTGCCATTTTATTTTTCCTTTCATTTGTTTATAAAATATAAAACGCCCTTGCATATAAACTATGCAAGGGCGAATAATCGCGGTACCACCTTGATTCTCCCCAATATTACTATTGAGGACTCATCTGCCGATATATCGGCATTACTCTATAACGGGAGCTCCCGTCATGTCCTACTGTGCAGCGCGGTCTTACGCGCAGTGTTCAGCATGAAGCTCAAAGATGTATTCATAAAGCTTTGCGTTTGTCTCGCATCATCCGACAACTTTCTGTATCGCTACCCCTTTATTACTTGCTCTTTTCATAGCCTTTTTATTTTACTGTATGATTATATCACATATTTTTTTGCTTGTCAATAGCAAAAATCAGCGCCTTCCTAATATTCTGATATGACGTTTTCTTGCCTCGGTATGTCCTGCCGCCGCAGCTTTTCTGTAATAAGTCGCCGCCTCGCGCAGATTGGGAAGCTCCATACCGCTACCCTCCTCGCAACAAAGTCCATAGCTATACGCCGCATGAGGATTGCCGAGATCTGCCGCCTTTTTGAGCCACTTTGCAGCCTCAACGTCATTCACCGCCGCGCCTACTCCGTGTCTGAGGCACCATCCAAGGCTGTACGCCGCATTTGCATTACCAAGATTTGCCGACACGCGATAGCATTTTACTGCCGCGCGGTCGTTCTTCTGGAGCAAGGGCTTGCCCTCATACCACGTGTCGCCGAGCTTGTTCATGGCATCGCCAATCTCCGCGGGGGTTGGAATACCGTCCTGCGCTTCCGACTTGAAATATGCCTGGAGATCCCCTCCCGACGCATAAATTCTTGCTATCTCCGCCTGCGCATCGGTCGATCCCGTCGCTGCCGCGCCCGCAATATACTCAAACGCTCGGGTATAGTCGGCAACAGATCTTGAGTGTCTGCCGCGCAATAGTCCAAGCCTGTATGTTGCCTCAACCGACGCGGAATGCACGGCCTCTCTGTTTTCCTTATCCCTCTCGGGCATAGAGAACAGGAGTGTTTTTTGCTTTGCCATTCCGAGCGCTATGGCGTTGAGATACTTCTCCGCCGCCTTGTCAAAGTTCTGCGTCATTCCAAGTCCTTGCTCGTAAATTCTGCCAAGCCAAAGGGTTGCCTGCGCATTTCCCTTGCTCGACGCGCGGAACAACAGAGCCCTCACGCCCTCATCCGAGCCTCCGCTTTCATATATAAGGCTTGCAAGCCTGAGATTTGCCTCTGCATTATCGTGAGTTGATGCCCGTCTGTAAAGCGCCGCCGCCTTTTTGTTGCTTTGAGAAACACCGAGTCCCAGCTCATAGCATCTTGCAAGCGCCACCGTGGCTCTCGTATGCTCGTCTTTTGCGGCAAGAGTGTAATACTGCGACGCGACCTTGTAGTTCTGCTCGCAGCCCGATCCAAAGAAATAGCTTTCGCCGCAAAGGAATATTCCGTCCGTCGAGCCTGCCGCCGCCGCTTTTTTGAACCACTCAAGAGCATGCGCCCTGTTTTCCTTTACTCCAAGTCCGCGCAGATAACATACTCCTATGCGGATAGCGCACTCCTTTTTGTCCGCTCCAAGCTCAAACGCCTTGTTATAGCAGAAGAATGCCTTTGAATAATTCTTAACCGTGCCAACTCCGCGAAAGGCAAAATGCGCCATTTGCAGATAACAGTCCGCGTGTCCCGCCTCTGCGCCTCTTGAATACCATTTGAACGCCGCCCAGAAATCTCTCTGTGTGCCAACTCCGTCGGAAAGGTAGTTTGCCGCGTGCCACATAGCCTGCGTGTGCCCCAGGGACGCCGCAAGCTCAAAGCATGAAAACGCCTTCTTGAAATCGACCTCTACTCCCTCTCCGCTTTCATAACAAAGCGCGGTTTTATACGCCGCAATTGCGTTATTATATTGCGCCGCGCGCTGAAAATATCCAAACGCCTTTTTTATATCCTTTTCGCAGTCAACACCCGACTCATAGCAAAGTCCAAGTCTTGTCATTGCGTTTGTATCCCCAAACAAAGCCGCTCTCTCAAAAAGCTCAAGCGCCTTTTTTCTGTCGCGCGCAACACCGTGTCCGTAATAATAGCAGCCTCCGAGATTGTTGACCGCTGCCGCATAGGCCTTGTCTGCCGCTAGCGTGTAGCATTCAACCGCGCGAGTATAGTCAATATCGCTGCCTATGCCGTATTCGTAGCATATACCAAGCGAGCAAAGACATCTCATATCCTTTTGTCTTGCTCCCTGCTCGAAGCACTCGCGGGCAAGATAAGAGTTCTTTTCACATCCCACGCCCTGCGAAAGCATAAGTCCTTTGTTATACAGCCCCTCAACGTCTCCCTGAGACGCCGCTCTGCTATAATACTCAAACGAGAGAGTTGGATTGTAATCGTCGGTAGATACGTCGGAAAAGTATCCTCCAAGCGCAATAAGCGCGGGAACGTAATTTTCCTTTGCGCTTCTCAGAAAGCGCGCCTTTGCCTCGGACAGCGAGCGCTCCGCTCCAAGCCCATCTCTTTGGCAAAGTCCTATATAATATTCCGCCTCGGGATAATCTCTCTTTACAAGCGCGGCGCTGCAGAAATATTCGTAGGCTTCCTCCACGTCCGCCTCGCAGCCATCACCGTAAAGCTTGCATTTACCGACCTTGAAAATTCCGATAGGATTATTCTGGTCTGCCGCCTCAGTGTAAAGCTCGTATGCCTTTTTCTTGTTTTCGGGACATCCGTTGCCCGAAAAATAACAATCTCCAAGCGCAACTATCGCGCGCAGACTTCCATTCTCCTTGGCTCTTGTGTACCAGAATACCGCCTTGCTTGAAAGCATAGGCAAAAGCTCGCCGCAGATATATCTGTCAGCTATGTACTTTTCGGATGCGGCAACCCCTCTCCACGCGTCTATGGCGTGGTGAATTATATCTCCGTACCCATCGCGGATACAATCTGCGCTGCTATATAGCTCGGGAATTTTGCAAAGATGCTCAACGAAAAGCAAATGCAGCATCTCTGCCGCCGAGCCGCTCTTTATAATCGTAATTCCGCGCTCGTCCTCAAATTTTCTTGCAAAATCCGTATTTTCCTTTTTGCAAACTATTATTACCTGCTTTTTGCACGCCAACGCCTCGCGCACCTGATATGCCAGTCCTCTGTTGCCCTCGATCGTATCCAGTGACTCAAATATTACCGCAAGTCTCGCGCCAAGCATACTCTCTCGGAGATCAAATAAATTGTCACCCCTGCAATAAAAAGTATACGAAAAGCCATATCGCTTGAATATCTCAACGAAGGGCTCGTCGGCATCGGCGCCTATATGTATGTACGCCTCGCGAGTCTTATTCACACGAGCCTGCGACGGAATCGATTCAAGCTCCTGCTCGGTCTGCTCGGCAACTGCTTGTGTCTCTGCCTCTTCCGCCTTTTCTTGCATCTCCTCTGCCTTAGCCAAATTTTCTTCAATAGAAGAGACGTTTATAAGCTCATCTGTCATATTAGCCCTCCTTTCCAAAACAAAACGGATTTATTTTTTTCCGCAAAACTCTGAATTTTCCGTAATTTATATTTTTTTGCTTTTTTCGAAAAAACTTATAAATTTTTTTCACTTTCACAAAAAAATTTCGCAAAAGCTCTTTCAAAATTCATAATTTTGTATTATAATATAGTAAAGCAACGTACCATTTTAATTATACAACAGTTAGCGTGGTTTTGCAAGTAGATTTTTGAAAACATAGGTAAAATAAGTAAATTATAGCCGCGTTTGCGGCAAGGAAGGCGGTTTGTATGAAGCAGAAGTACACAATCACTATAGCAGATATGGAGCTCAGCGTTGTTTCCGAGGCTCCCTCCGAGGACGTTGAGAAGGTAGTAGGCATACTTGACAGACGTATCCGTTCCATTCTTCTCAAGAGCCAGACCTGCTCCAAGATAGAGGCCACCTTGCTCTGCGCTCTCGATCTTTGCGGAGACAAGCTTCAGATGAAGGAGGCTCTTCAGGAGGTAATTTCCGACCTTGACGACGCCAAGGAGAAGAACGCCGTTCTTGAGGAAAAGCTCGCTCTTCTTGAAAAGAATATTGAAAAGACCGAGAAGGAATGCGCAAGACTTCAGGCTGAAAACAAGAGACTTATGTTCAACGGCTCAATGTTCAAGCACGAGCCCTCGGATGAGAGCAATCCCGCAGAGGAAGAGCCCGCGCCCGCGGAAAACAACGGAGCAAAGTCCAGAAGCCGTGTGGGTGAGATGTTTGATATGCTTACGTTCACAGACATCTGATAATTTTCACACTACATAAAACACGAAAACAGAAAGGCTCTCTTTTTGGAATGAAAAGTAAATCTCTTCCCGAATTGTTAAGCCCCGCAGGCTCAAAGGACGCCTTTTTTGCGGCTGTTGACGGAGGTGCCGACGCAATTTATTTGGGCGGCACCTCTTTTAATGCCCGAATAAACGCAAAAAATTTCACCCGCGAGGAGCTGTCCGACTGCGTGCGTCTCGCACACACCTACGGAGTTAAGGTATATACCACTCTTAACACCCTGCTTTTTGACAAGGAAAAGGAGGGCTTTTTGGCTTGCGCCGAGGAGATGGCGGAGTGCGGCATTGACGCCTTTATCGTGGCGGACTTAGGCGCGGCAGCACTTCTTCGCGCCCACATGCCCGAAATGGAGCTTCACGCAAGCACACAGATGTCGGCGCACAATGCGTCGGCAGGCATAGCCCTGCAAAAAATGGGATTCTCCCGACTCGTCCCCGCGCGAGAGCTATCATTTGAGGATATAAAAACACTTGTGTCGGAAAATCCTCTTGAGGTTGAAATTTTCACGCACGGTGCGCTTTGCGTCTCCCACTCGGGTCAATGCCTGTTCTCCTCAATAGTCGGCGGCAGAAGCGGAAATCGCGGTCTCTGCGCCCAGCCATGCCGTCTGCCCTACTCCTGCTCGGGTTGTTCGTCGGGCAATAGCTATCCCCTCTCCCTCAAAGACTTATCCCTCGCCCCGCATGTGACGAAGATTCTCGACTCGGGAGTTCACTCGCTCAAAATCGAGGGCAGAATGAAGGCTCCCGAATACGTCAGAGGAGTGACTGCGATATGGAGAACTCTGCTTGACGAGCAAAGAAACGCAACACCACAGGAAATGCAACGTCTTGCCGACATATTCTCCCGCGGCGGCTTTACCGGCGGATATTTTACAAGGAACATAAACAAAAAAATGCTTGGAGTGCGCTCGCAGTCCGACAAGGAAGCGTCCCTCACAACAGATAAATTCACCAAAATCACCCGCAAGCTACCGATACAGATGTCGGTGAGCCTGAAAGCAAATACCCCCTGCACATTGACCTTGAGCTATAAAAACATCACCGTCGCGGCAGAGGGCGACATCCCAATGCAAGCGATCAATGCTCCGCTTAATGAGGACAGCATCCGCAGAAGCATCTCAAAGCTCGGAGATACTCCGTTTGTCGCCGAGGACATTGTAATTTCACTTGACGAGGGCTTGATGCTCCCCGTCTCAAAGCTCAACAATCTTCGCCGCGCGGCTGTGGAAAAGCTTATAACGGCTTTAACCGATAAGCGCATTCCCACGTTCCAAAAGGCAGATATACCCCTGTCCGAAATGCCTCGCAAAACACAAAAAATCGGAAGATTTTTGTTCGCGTCACAGATAACGGACAAGGCAAGAGAGTATTTTGACAAAATATTTTTGCCACTTGAAAGATATGATGGCTCGGCAGACGGATTTATTATGCCTCCCGTTATATTCGACTCTGAAAAAGCGTTGATTGAAAAGCTGATAGATAAGGCGATAGAACAGGGCGCGTCCTGCGCTATGGTGGGCAACATCGGCAACATATCCCTCGTCGAAAACAAAGGGCTTGAGATTTTCGGAGATTTCAGATTCAATGTCACAAACAGTCACTCCGTCGCCTTTATTGAAGGGCTTGGGGTTTCAAATATCACCATATCTCCCGAGCTGACCCTCCCGCAGATACGCGATATTCGCGGTGACGTGTCGGCAATAGTCTACGGCAGACTCCCGCTTATGACACTTGAAAAATGTATCATCCGCGACCTATACGGGTGCGAGAGTTGTGACAAATATATGAGCTGTCGCGAGCGCGGTGAAAACACAAAGCATATTGAGATAAAAGACCGCCGCAACTTTACGTTCCCTGTCATTCGCGAGTGGCAGCACAGAAACGTGATATACAACAGCGCGCCCACGTATATGGCGGACAAGCAGTCTGACCTTGCGAAAGCAAAAATTACAAATCAGGTATTTATGTTCACGACCGAGACGACGCATGAGGTTGACGACGTCATAAGACGTTATAAAAATCAGCTTGCCTCTGACGGACAGATAAGAAGAATATAAAAAACAGACACTCTGCGGAGTGTCTGTTTTTTATATCAGTGAATCGCAGTTCCCTCGGGAACGGAGTCGTCAACGAATATTACCTTGCAGCCGCAAGCGTTGTTCGTCGCCGCGAGCAGCATACCGTTGCTGTTAACGCCCGTAATTCTCGTGGGAGTGAGGTTTGCGATAACAATTATCTTTTTACCGACAAGCTCGTCAGGCTTGTAGTCGTGCTTGATGCTGGACACGATAACTCTCTCGCCGATTCCGTCAAAGAGAGTGAGCTTATAGCAGGAGTGAGACTTTCTTATCTCCTGGCACTTGACTATCTTACAAACGCGAAGATCAAGCTTGCCAAAGTCGTCAGCGCTCACAAGCTCCTCCTTTATGGGCTCAACGGGATCAGGCTCGCCGTAAACTCTTTCCTCAACCTTGTTTGCCTCAGCCTCTGCCTCTGCCGCCGCAGTTTCAATGGAGGCTTCCTCCTCGGTCTTGCCGTAGGAGAAGTCAAGAAGTCCAACAAATCTGTCGCTATCTATCGCATAGAGGAACAGATAGAGTCTCGGGCCCTGCTCCTTGTCTATAAGGAGCTTGTATATGGTCTTAAAGAACTTACCCTGAACTGCCTTGAGCTCCTTGGGAGAGTCCACAAGCTCGGGATATACCTTTTTAGGTATCGCGTAAAGCTCGGCGTTGAGGTCGTCAAGCGTGTATCCGCCTGCGGAGATGTACTCAAACAAGAGCTTGATCGCCTCTTTTTCCTTGTCGTCAAGAGTTTCCCAGACCTCAAAATTTCTTGTCTGTCTGAGTCTGTTGACCTGCTCGGGCGCGCACTTTTCAAGCCAGAACTTTGCTCTGTCAAGTCTGTCCGCAAACTGCTCATACTTGTAGGGCGTTCCGATCTTTTCAAATACAGTCTCAAGCATAGGCACGTTGAAGTCAACTATAGAGCCAAGCTGAACGAGAAGTCCCATGGGAACCGTGTCAAGCGTTCTGCCCTCGATGATGCAGTTATACATGACCGACGCGTTATATTCGCTCGCATTACCCGAAATATATTCGTTATACATCTTGTCAAACTCAAAGTACTGACGCAAAATTCCGTCGTCAAAGCAGAAATCGAACGCCTTGACGGGCTCGGTCTTGGAGTAGAGCCAGAGAATGATCTCGGGCTGATAGAGCTTGAGCAGAGTCTCGGGAGTCATATTAAGTCCCGATGACGACGACATCTTGCCTGCAACGCCCTTTATACCGATAAACTCATATCCCTGATATATAGGAGCCTCGTGGTTGTATATCTTCTTTGCGATAACCTTTGAGTTGTTGTAAGAGCCTGTGGGTGCGGAGTGATCCTTTCCGCCGGGCTCAAAGTCAACGTCCTCGTACATCCATCTCATCGCCCAGTCAACCTTCCAGCCGAGCTTGCAGTCGAAGTTATCAAGGAAGTTGAATTTGCCGTGGTGTCCGCAACGGCAGGTAAATTCCGCCTCGGTGCAGTCCTCGTTGAGCGAGGTTATCTTTGTAAAGTCCGTGCGGCACTCGGGACAGAAAATGCTCACAGGATAGTAATCAGCCTTGTCCGCGTCATGCTGCGCGAGTCTCTCCTCCTCGGTCTTTGTCATATCCTTTGTCGTGAAGGAGTCAAGTATCACAAATATCTCGCCTCTCTTTTTGAGAGCAAGAATAAGATTGTCTCTGTACTTGCCCGAGCGGTACATCTCTGCCTGATATCTGCAATCAAGCTTAATGCCAAAGGGGGCAATTCCACGGAGGAATTCGTCCTCA
>JAZNWS010000112.1:0-15784 GCA_045593485.1 Eubacteriales bacterium
CCGAGGAATTTGTTGATCTTTTCAACCTCAAGGGGAAGGATGACCGCCTCGGGCTTGGTGGGATAAACGTCGATAAGACCGTCAACCACGTCACCTGCGCCGAGAAGTTGAACAAGCTCGCAAGCACGGAGAAGTCCGCCCATAGCGTTCTCAGCGTCAAGACCCTTTTCAAAGCGGGAGCTGGACTCTGTTCTCATGCCGTTCTTCTTTGCGGTCACACGCACACTTGGGCCCGAGAAACAAGCGGACTCGAATACGACTGTTGCCGTATTCTCCTTGATCTCGCTGTTCGCGCCGCCCATAACGCCTGCAAGAGCAACTGCCTTTTTGTCGTCTGCTATAACAAGCATTGTAGAGTCAAGCGTGTGGTCCTTGTCGTCAAGAGACTTGAAGCACTCGCCGTCGTTAGCGCGGCGAACGTTGATTGCCGAGCCGTCAAGACAAGAGTAGTCAAACGCGTGCATAGGTTGACCGTATTCAAGCATTACGTAGTTTGTAATGTCAACGATATTGTTTATGGGGCGCACACCTGCCGCGCGGAGTCTCATTCTGAGCCAGAGGGGCGAGGGAGCGATTTTGACGTTCTTTACAACCTTTGCAGCATATCTGAAGCAGAGGTCGGGGTCGCTTATCTTAACTGAGAGGTAGTTGTCTATTTTGTCTCCGTCGTTTGCGTCCTTGACTACGGGAGCGGGTATATTGAGAGGCTTGTCAAAGGAGATAGCCGTCTCGCGAGCGAGACCAATGACGGAAAGACAGTCGGGGCGGTTGGAGGTGATCTCAAATTCAACCACAGTGTCGTTGAGCATAAGAGCTTCCTTGACGTCCATGCCCACCTTGTCCTCATACTCCTTGCCGAGAATGAGAATTCCGTCCTCAATAGCCTCGGGCATATCGTGGAGAGTGAGGTTGAGCTCAGCAATAGAGCAAAGCATACCGTTGGACTCAACTCCGCGGAGCTTGCCTGCCTTTATCTTGACACCGCCGGGAAGGGTTGCCACGGGAATAGCCGCGGGAACGAGGTCGCCCACGTGGACGTTCTGCGCGCCTGTGACTATCTGTGTGACCTCGCTGCCAATGTCTATCTGGCATATCCAAAGGTGATCAGAGTCGGGGTGACGCTCCATCTGAAGCACCTTGCCGATAACTACGTTCTGTATGTCCTCTCCGAGAATTTCATAGCCTTCAACCTTGGAGCCTGTGTCGGTCATTCTGTCGCAGTATTCCTTAACGGAGATGCCGTCTGTATTTGTGAAATCGTGAAGCCAATTAAGTGAAAGATTCATATCTGTTTACTCTCCTTTCCTCAGAACTGTTCTATAAATCTGACGTCATTCTCGTAGAACATACGAATGTCGTCAATGTGGTATTTAAGCATAGTCACTCTCTCAAGACCGAGACCGAAAGCAAAGCCCGAATACTTTTCGGGGTCGATTCCGCACATTGAGAGAACGTTGGGGTGTACCATTCCCGCGCCGAGAATTTCTATCCAGCCCTCGCCCTTGCAAAGACGGCAGCCCTTGCCGCCGCAAGCGAAGCAGGAAATATCAACCTCAGCAGAGGGCTCTGTGAAGGGGAAGTGGTGGGGACGGAAACGGATTCTCGTGTCCTCACCGAATTCTGCCTTCGCAAAGGTCTCAAGCATACCCTTAAGGTCGCCCATCGTGATGCCCTCGTCAACTACAAGACCTTCCATCTGGTGGAAAAGGGGACTGTGAGTTGCGTCCATAGCGTCGCTTCTGTAAACGCGGCCGGGGGAGATTATGCGTATCGGGGGCTTCTGCACCTCCATTGTTCTCGCCTGAACGGGAGAGGTCTGGGAGCGGAGAAGTATGTTTTCGGTGATATAAAATGTGTCCTGCGTGTCGCGCGCGGGGTGGTTCTCGGGAATATTGAGTGCCTTGAAGTTATAGTAGTCGTACTCAACCTCGGGTCCCTCTGCAATTGAGAAGCCCATACCCATAAAGATGTCCTCAAGGTCGCGCTGAACGAGAGTGAGGGGATGGCGGTGACCAACCTTCTGTACGTTTCCGGGAACGGTGACGTCAAGCTTCTCGGCAATAAGCTTGTTTTCAAGCGCCTTTACCGAAAGCTCCTGCTTTTTCTCGGCAATAGCAGACTCGATTTCTGCTCTTACCTCGTTTGCGATCTGGCCGACAATGGGTCTTTCCTCGGGAGAAAGCTGACCCATTCCGCGAAGAACGGCGGTAAGCTCGCCCTTCTTACCAAGATATTTTACGCGAAGCGCCTCAAGGCTTGCGTCGTCAATCTCCGCAGACATAATCTGCGAGAGAGCCTCAGCCTTGATTCTGTTCAATGTTTCTTTCATTTTTTTATATCCTTTCGTTTATTAAACGTTTTTGTGACTATCTGATTACCAAAGCGGGTTTTTAGGGGAAGCTTTTGAAGGCTTGGAAACTTTTCTCGAAAAGTTTCCAAGAAAATAAAAAAATCCCAATTCACATAGAATTGGGACGAAAATTTCCGTGGTACCACCCAGCTTCCGACAAAGTCGGCACTTTGAAGCCTTATAACGCAGGCTGGACGGACTTGGCTACTTGAATATCGTTGACCTCGTCTGCTCAAAAGGGAAATGCCTTTGCACTATACATATCAAGCTCTCAGCTATACTTGACTCTCTGTGATGCAATTTTGTGTAAGGCTGACTTTTTTCATAGCATTTATTATATTATTATATCGAATAATATTATAACACTAATTTTGAAATTGCGCAAGTGTTGAAACTGCAAAATTAAACCCTCCGCCAAAGCGGAGGGGTTGTGCACATTATACAATAGTGAATATACCGAAGTAGAACAGCGCGAACACAGCGGCAGCCTGAATAAGAATTATTACGGGGATACCTACCATAAACTTGAAATGCTTTGTTTTATGTCTTGTCAAAAGCATACAGATAAGCATAGCCACCGAGCCGCCGAGCGCGGAAAGAAGCATAAGCGTTGCCTCGGGAATACGAAGCTCAACGCGGTTCTTTTTGGATATTTTCTTGTCGTAGATGCAAACTATTATCGAAATAACAGACATCACGATAATATACGCCGCGAATATGGAAAAGGCGAGATTATTTTTTACAAAGTCTAACATATCAGTACTCCTTTACTTTTTAGGAAAGCTGTCTTTAAGACCCACAACTCGGTTAAATACACCCTCGTGCTTTGTGTCCTTGCAGAAATATCCCACGCGTACGAACTGGAACTTGTCGCCTGCCTTTGCTTCTGCAAGGGAAGGCTCGACTACCGCACCCTCGACTTTTGTGAGAGAGTTTTCATTGAGGAAATCAAGATATGTCTTGCCCTCGGGAACGTCGGCGGTATTTTCAATATTGAAAAGACGGTCGTAGAGCATAAACTCGGCGGGGATTGCGTATTTTGCGGAGAGCCAGTGGATAGTGCCCTTTATCTTTCTGCCGTCTGTGGGCATACCGTTGCCTGTTTCAAGGTCGGCTGTCGCGTGGATGCACTTGATAGAGTCGTCCTCATTCTTTTCGATGCCCGCGTACTTGATGATATATCCGCCCATAAGACGAACCTCGCCGTCGGGCTTGAGACGGAAGAACTTGGGAGGGGGAACCTCGGCAAAGTCATCCGCGTCAATATAAATCTCGCGAGTCATAGGGACTTCACGAGTGCCAAGCTCGGGCTTTTGAGGATGGTTGGGAAGAGCTATCATTTCCTCCTTGTCCTCGGGATAGTTGTCGATTATAACCTTTATGGGATTTGCAATACCTATGCGGCGGAGAGAATTTTCGTTGAGGTCGTCACGCACGCATGCCTCAAGCTGACGGACGTCAACCGTGTGGTCTGTATTAGTCACGCCCGCCTCGCGAACGAAGTTAAAGAGAGCTGCGGGGGTGTATCCGCGGCGGCGCAGACCGCAAAGGGTAGGCAGACGGGGGTCGTCCCAGCCGTCAACGTGACCTTCCTCGACGAGCTGACGTAGATAGCGCTTGGACATGACCGTGTAGGTGATGTTCATACGTCCGAATTCCCACTGATGAGGCTTTTGTTCAAAGCCTATCTTGTCAACTACCCAGTCGTAGAGGGGTCTGTGGTTGCGGAATTCGCTGGAGCAAAGGGAATGAGTGATTCCCTCAAGCGCGTCCTGAATGGGATGAGCGAAGTCGTACATAGGATATACGCACCACTCGTCACCCTGACGGTGATGATGGATGTGCTTTATTCTGTAAATAACGGGATCTCGCAGATAGGGGTTGTCGGAGGTGGGATCAATCTTTGCGCGAAGTGTGCGCGCGCCGTCCTCGAACTCGCCGTTTTTCATTCTCTCAAAAAGGTCAAGGTTTTCCTCAATACTTCTGTTGCGGTAGGGAGATTCCTTGCCCGCAACTGCGCGGTCGGTACCCTTGTAGTCTGCAAGGTCGTCCTTGGGAAGATCGCAAACGTACGCGTCGCCCTGTTTGATGAGCTGTACTGCGAATTCGTAGCACTTAGAGAAGTAGTCCGAGCCGTAAAAGACGCCGCCCGTGGGTGTTGCGCCAAGCCACTCAAGGTCCTCGCGAATGGAGCGCACGAATTCGTCGGACTCCTTTGCGGGATTGGTGTCGTCATAGCGGAGGTTGAACAGACCGTTGTATTTGTTGGCAACGTCGGTGTTGACGCAAATTGCCTTTACCGAGCCTATATGAAGATAACCGTTGGGCTCGGGCGGAAAACGGGTGTGGATCTTAAGATTGGGATCATTTCGCAGATCCTCGTCAATTATATCGTGAATAAAATTACCGTTTATAATTTCTTCCATTGTTCTTATTTCCTTTCGGGTTTGCTTGCGGATTTATTTGAGTGAATTTATCATTGTGTCAAGTCGCTCAAAGCACTTGTCGCGACCAAGTATCTGCATGACTGTGTAGAGATCGGGTGCATTCATCTTGCCCGTGGTAGCCACGCGGATAAACATACTGATGTCTGCCACGTTGCCCTTGAACGCAGTAGGATCTGCCTTGTACGCCTTCATGTCGGACGCGTATCCGAGACTGTCGGCAATAGCCTTTACCTTGTCAAACCACGCGTTCATATCGTCGGCATAGTCATAACCCGCCTTGAAGGCTTCAAGAGTCGCGATTATGTCGGACTTATCAAAATGCTCGGGATACTGATCCTGTACCGTAAAGAACCTGTCGTAGAAAAAGCTCATATAGGGCTTTGCGTCGGCAAGAGTCGCAAGGTCTTTTCTCGGCTTTTTACCGCCTCTGCCTATTGCAAATATCTTCTCCGCAAACTCGCGGTCACTTGCAAGCTCCGCGCCAAACTCGGGGTCAAACTCAAGCGCCCAAGCTGTCACCTTTGCGGTTATATCTGCCGCGCTCATTCTGGATATGACGTTCTTTGAAACGTCGTCGAGCTTATTAAAGTCAAACAGACAGCCCGAAACGGACATCTTCTTTATATTAAAGGGGAAATCCTTGTACGACTTGTCGGGATTCTGCATATGCCACTCCTCGTAGTTGGAGTTGAGAAGCGTCATTATATACTCACAGACCGCCTCGGGAGTGTAGCCCATACGCGTGTAGTCGTTCATATTCGCGCCCATATCGCGCTTGGGGCGCTTTTTCTTGTTGCCAAGCTCGTCAAGCTTCATTATCTGCGCAATATGCATATATTTTGGGAGCTTGAAGCCAAGGTATCTGAAAAGCTGAATATGCTTGGGAAGGCTGGGCAGCCACTCCTCGCCGCGTATGACGTGTGTCGTGCCCATAAGATGATCGTCCACCGCGTGAGCAAAGTGGTAGGTGGGGATCCCGTCGGACTTGAGAAGCACGAAGTCCTCGTCGTTTTCGGGAATCTCAATAGTACCTTTTACAAGGTCGGTGAACTTGAGTTTTTTCTCAATATCGCCGTCAGCGAGTATTCTTATAACAAATGGGTGACCTGCAGCAAGATGCGCCTCGACCTCGTCCATTGTAAAATTGCGGCGGGCAAGCATTTCCGCGCGCTTCTGCTCTGCCTGAGCCTGCCAGTTAGTGTTCTTTATTTCTTCCTTCTTATTTACAGCCGCAAGCGCGTCAAGCTCTTCTTCGGTAGTAAAGCAAGGATAAGCCTTACCCTCGCGGATAAGCTGCTTTGCAAATGTCTGATATATCTCGCCTCTGAGGCTCTGCTTGTAGGGGCCGTATGCTCCTTTGTCGGATATATTTCCGTTTTCATCAAGTATCGCGCCCTCGTCAAATTCTATGCCGTAGCGGGCAAGAGTTTTGATAAGTCCTTCTGCAGCGCCTTGAACCTCGCGCTTTGCGTCGGTGTCCTCAATTCTGAGATAGAATACGCCGCCCGACTGATGAGCAAGTCTCTCCGCAACGGTGGAGGGGAAGAGTCCGCCGAAATGCACAAATCCCGTGGGGCTGGGAGCAAATCTTGTCACCTTTGCGCCCTCGGGAAGATTACGCGCGGGGTATCTTGCCTCGATATCTGCGGGGGTAGTAGTTATATTAGGAAAAAGAAGCTCTGCAAGTCTGTTGAAATCCATATTTTTAACCGTTCCTTTTTTATGTTGTCAAAATTTATCAAAAATAATATGATACCACGTCAAGCGCGTGACCGAGCGTAGACTCGTCTCCGTGACCGGGGTATATTTTCAATTTGGGATCAAGAGTGCGTAAAAATTTGAGACTTTCCCTCATTTTACGGACGTCGCCGCTGTAAAGATCGCATCTTCCGATAGATTCAGCGAAAAGAGTATCTCCCGTGATTAAGATTCCGTCGCCAAGCAGACAGACGCAGCCGTCTGTGTGCCCGGGGGTACTCAACACCGTCAGACTCTCGTTGCCGACGTGTATTTTGTCACCGTGCTTGAGCGTCTTTTCTGCGGGAGAGAACACTCGGTCTCTGCCGAAAAAGGTCTTGAACGCATTTTTGTCTCCGTCAAGCAGAAAATCAGCGTCGCTTTCGTGAATAAGCAGGGGAGCTTTCGAGCGAGCTCGCAGAGTGTCTGCTGAGAGCATATGATCGAAATGACCGTGAGTTAATATTATGCAATCAAGGGTTGCATTTTTCTTTTGCAGAAACTCCATTATTCCGTCTGTGGACGCGCTGGGGTCGATGACCGCCGCGTGCGAGTCGCTGATCAGGATATAGCAGTTAGCTCCAAATGAGCTTGGGTAAAGATTATATATTTCCATACCTTAATCTCCTTTGTGCAAAAAATACCACATCTTATTATATCACACGAAATTTGACTTGTCTACATTTTTAAATAAAAAAGTTATTCTTTTAACAACAAAAAGGCGCATGTCTCAGCACGCGCCTTTTGTATATGATTTAATTATTCTTCCGCGGGGAAGAGATAAGAGTAGTTAGAGCCTTCGTTCTTGAATTCTTCATATGTGAAGCTGTTGAAGCCGTAGAAATAAGAGAAGGGATTTTTCTTATATTCCTCGTAATGAGCTGCAAGATACTCCTCGCATGTGACAAGGTATTCGTCGTATTCCTTAACTACCATCTTTGTAAGGTCTGCAGTCACGTGATAGTCAGAATTCTTTGTCCACCAAAGAGTTTTATTCTTGAGATTGAGAGACTCGCTCTTAAGCGTTGCATACTGGTTGAATACAACGGGAATAGCGGGCATATCCTCCATGAGAATTTCCTCAGCGCGAATAAGATCATCATTTCTGTTCTTGATATTCTTTTCGTCGAAGACGGTCTCCATAAGGTCGTTGTATTCCTCTGAGTCGTATCCTGTAATATGAGGTGTAAGGTTGTAGGTTATTTCCTCGGTAGACTCACCGCCGCCGATGAAGGAGGGCATTACCATACCCTGTCCTGAGAATGCCTTTGCGTAGGGAGCAAGCACTGCATAGGGAGTAGCCGCTGTTGCAACGGCATCAAGAGCAATTACCTCAAAGTCGCCGCCCTTAAGATCCTTCATATAGAGGTCGTCACAGACGTCGGTGGGAATGTTCATTGTTTCCTTTGCGTAGTCGTTGTTTGCTATAGTGCCGCGGAGCTTTATGTCAACGTTAAAGCCAAGACCCTCGTCGCCCCACGCCTTTACTACCTGCTCAGCTATCGCGATATGAACCTCGTCGTAAGCCGCAACGGTTATAGAGAAGGAATAATCGTCAGCGTCGATATTTGCCGCGTCGAGCAATGCCTTTGCTTCATCCATATTCTTTGTAAGGTTTGCGTAGCTGTTGTTGCATACCTCGCGGAAGGTCTTCTTAACCGTTCCGGATGAGAAAACGCCGGTGGGAACGATACCCGTTGCCGCCTCTGCAAATACCACCATATCTGCTATAGCCTCACGGTCGATCGCCTTGGAAAGAGCTTGTCTTACTTCCTTGATTGCGAATATTGCCTCGCCCGTCTCGCTGCCTGCTTTCTTTACAAGCGCCTTCTGGTTGAGATAATAGGTATGAGTTGAGAGAGAATCCTTAACCGTGAGATTCTTGCTATCCTTGTATTCGTTGCGGAGGGACAGGGGAATGTCACCCATATAAAGAATCTGACCTGCTTCATAGGCATCCTTGAGCTCCTCATCGGTGAGGGAACAGTCAACTATGATTCTGTAGGGTGTGACTGATACGTCCACTGCCTCTTCCTCTTCTGTGTTTCTGAAGTAGTAAGAGTTTCTTTCTATTACAAAGCTTGTGATGATCTGGGCGTTGTGGGGGATGTAATTGGTGTGCACAAATACACCGTCGTCGGTTTGCTCTGCATAGTTGTTATCAAGATATGTCGTCTTGCGATCCTCAGCAAAGTAAATTCTGGAAAGCTTGAAGGGACCGCTACACACCAAGGACGCGGGCTTCTTTGCCCAGTCCTCAGACTTGACGGACGCTTCATTAAGAGGCGCGAGAGCCAAGCTTGTGAGATTTACAAGGAACTGATCGTAATCTATCTTGCCCTCGAATTCTATAGTGATTAATTTGTTATCAGCATAAAGTCCGAGGTCGTCGATGGACTTTTCACCCTCCTTGATGGCGCGCGCATTCTTTATGTCGTAAAGCAGAGCGGCAGCCTCATAGGAAGCCTCAACGTCGAGTATTCTCTTCCAGGAGAAAACAACGTCATTTGCGGAAATAGGAGTGTTGTCAGACCAGCAGGTATCGCCGAGAGTGATCTCCATTTTGTATTCATCTTTTTTCTTGTCCTCGATGATCTTATAATCCGCTGCAAGTCCATTCTTTATCTTTCCGTTGTCGTCAAGTGTAAAGAGTGTTTCAAACATCATACCTACAATGTTTTTCGTCGACTCATTGTAGTAGGCGTTTGCAGGGTCGAGGTCGTAGATGCTTTCAGTCAGGTACATAATAATGTACTCACCCTTATATTCCGCGTCCTTTTTGCTGCAGGCTGCAAGAGATACTGCAGATACGATCATAAGCAGACAGAGAATAAGGGACATTACGCGTTTCATCATGATTTGGGGTCCTCCTCGCATAATAATCACAAATGAATTTATTTTTTGCCAAAATACGCAAATATACATATAACATTATAACACAAAAGTATTGATTTGGCAAGAGAGCATTTTATGATAATAAATATTCGTATAATTGCACAATAATGAGTTTTTAATTTTGTGCAATTGTACTTTGTGCTTGAAGGTTTTTTGAGAAAATTAACTTAAAAAAGCTGTACTGACCTTGAATACAGCGAGGATTATGTTTTTTGTAAAAAAGAAGGACTCGCATCCCCATGCGAGACCTTCAGAAACAGAGGTTTTAATTCGGAATATCCGAACGTTATATGTGATGCATACTGTCCCGCATCCCCATGCGAGCGCCGATATTTGTCTGATTTCCCAATCATGTGGCAAGGCGTATGCTATCTGTCAAATAAATTAGTGAGAGAGGTGAGCTTATTTCTTTTGCTCGATCATGCTGCCTATGGTTGCGATATCAAGAACCGCGAACACCGCGCAAACAACTACACCAATAAAGAAGCCAACGCTTCCGTCGTTTATCTTTCCGAGTGTCACAACAAAGCCAATCAGCGCGAGAGCGACAACTATAAGCTTTATAACAGTCACGAACGTCTTATTCGTGAGCAGGGAAATGAAAGAGCAAGCAGCCGACGTAGCTCTGTCCTCAAGACTTGTTTTTGCAATATCTGTTTCATGATAATAAGCGTTCATAGTAAATTCCTTTCGGTTTTATGTGCGTATTTTTTGAAAAACAATTTCGATTTAAGAACTTGAATAATTCTCAAAGCGGAATTATTTTGAAAATTTTAGTGTAAAAATTCCGTGTTTGGAACTCTTGTAAGCACATTATAGCACCGATTTTGGAGTTTGTCAATACCTTTTTGTCAAAAAAAGAAAAAATTTTCAAAAAACTATTTACAAATCGGAAAATGTGTGTTATAATAATGCCAGAATCAGAAAAAACTTGATTGGAGGCTCAAAAATGGAGTACACCTATATCGACAGAATAAAAAGCATAAAAAGTGAAAAGAAGATAACCAACGACGCGCTTTCGGAAATGACGGGAATCCCGCTCGGCACACTCTCGAAAATTCTCGCGGGCATAAGCGACTCGCCCAAGCTCTCCAATATCGTTGCTATCTGCGACGCGCTTGACTGCTCGCTTGACTATATCCTCACGGGTATTCCCGAGAACACCAATAACTACACGCTTGAGGAGAGCGAGATGACGTTGATCGAAAATTACCGCAAGCTCGATAAGCACAGCAGAGAGCTTGTAAGCCTCGTTATAAATAAGGAAGCCGAAAGAGCGACGGACAGCTCTGCGGATATGCGCACGCGCAGTTCTCGCGCGCAGGGCAGGGGCGCGGTCATTCTCAGCCGCGAGTCTATGAAGCAGGCGGCAGGGCTTGGCAAGAGAAAGATAAGCCTTTTCGACCTTCCCGTGTCTGCGGGAACAGGCGTGTTCCTTACGGACACAGAGTCGGTGACTATCAGTATTCCTTCAACGGCGCAGACCGAGAGCGCGGATTTTGCGCTTCGCATAAAGGGCAACAGTATGGAGCCTAAATATAAGGACGGCGATATTCTGCTTGTTGAGGAGTGCGACTCCGTTGAGTACGGCGAGCTTGGAATATTCGTTCTCGACGGCGACGGATATTTCAAGAAATACGAGGGCGACAGACTTGTATCTCTCAACCCCGATTACGCGCCCATTCTTCTCAAGAATTTTGAGGACATCTCCTGCTGCGGCAAGGTAGTCGGAAAGCTTAAGAGAAAGTGATATATCTTGATGAGTTTAAGCTGGTGAGCGCATACGACGAGGATATATTTCTTTTTGAATATAACCCTGCAAAGCCCATCAGTATGATGACCTGCTATTCAGATGATCCCTATCCGTTTAATTTCTTTCCGCAAAAGAACATTTCAAAATTTGATTTTTCTGACATAACGATGCTGTACGGCACGAACGGCTCGGGAAAATCCACGGTTTTGAATATTATCTCGGAGAAGCTTGGCATTGCCAAAAATCCGTTGTTCAACTACACTCCATATTACGAGGAATATCTCAAAATGTGTAGTTATGACCTTGATTTGCGCGCACAGAAAGTGCCTGTCAACAGTAGATTGATACGAAGCGATGACGTTTTCGATTTTATGCTGGATATTCGCGCCGTAAATGTTGGAGTTGACAACGACAGACAGAGAATGTTCGACGAATACAATATTCGTAAAAATGTTGACGGTCAACACCACTACCAGCTTTCATCTCTTGATGATTACGAGGAACTCAAGGAGAGAAATTATGCAAAACATCACTCCAAGAGCGAATATACGCGTCGTCACGGACTTGCTCAAAATGTAAGAACCGTGTCAAACGGCGAGGCGGCATTTGACTTTTTTAGTCGGACGATAAGAGAAAACGCTTTATATCTCCTTGACGAGCCCGAAAACAGTCTTTCACCGAAATTGCAGATAAAGCTTGCCAAATACATAGAGGAAGCCGCGCGGTTTTATGGGTGCCAGTTTATCATAGCCACCCATTCTCCGTTTCTGCTTGCTATGAAAGATGTCAAAATATATGACCTTGACAGTAAAGAGCCGTCAACTCCAAAGAAATGGACGGAGCTTGAAAACATTAGGGAGTATTATGGTTTGTTTAGATCTCACGAAAAAGAGTTTTGAAAAAATATATGCGGGCATCGACCGTTGCGGCAAGGTAGTCGGAAGGCTTAAGAGAAAGTGATTTTAATATATGTGCAAAAGCACCGAAAACGTATTTGTGTTTTCGGTGCTTTTGTATATTGATAAAATGCGAAAAATATGGTAAAATAAAATTGGAAAGTATACCGAAAAGGTAGACAATAAGTAGCACACAAAAAAGGAGATACATATATGAAAAGAAAAATCAGTTATATTGCTTTGATATTGATAGCTATGCTAACACTTATGGCAGTCGGTTGTGATAATATAAATCAGCCCACGGAGGCTCCCACCACAGCACCCACCGAAGCGCCCACAGACAAGCCTACACAAGCACCCGACGTAGCGCCAGAGGCGCCTACCCACAATCCCACCGAAGCTCCCACCGAAGCGCCCACTGAGCCGCCTGTTGAGATAGAATACGGCAATCAAGTGGGAGATCACGCGCGTCCGATGGATCTTGTATCGTATAGCGGTGAGATCGTAAATATTACACAGACGCGCGGCAAGGTCACGGTCATCAATTTCTGGGGAACATGGTGTCCGTACTGCCTATACGAGCTTCCCGATTTTGACAGGGTAGCAAGCGAATATCAGGACAGTGTTTCTATCATAGCGATACATTCAAGCGGTGACACCGAGGGGGCGGCGTACGTTGACGAGAATTTCCCCGATACGAAGATAATTTTCACAAACGATCCGTCGAACACGGATACATACTATTGGCAGCTTGGCGGAGAGGGCTATTATCCCATGACTGTAATTCTTGACGAGGATGGCGTTATAGCGTACACCCACGTCGGCGCGATGTCGTATGCGGCGCTGACTGCCAAGATAAACGAGATACTTGAATGATAAGCTTAAATCTTGAGGCGCAGATTTTCTGCGCCTCTTTTTTTACTTGACGACAAAACCCGCAAAACTTTTTCAAACCTCTTGACAAACCTAAAATTATATCATATAATAATTAAGTATTAAAAAGCTATGACGGAAACAGAGAATATTGCGGTCTTTCAGAGAGCTGTCGGTGGGTGCGAGACGGCAGACGGATATTCTTACTCATTCCCGAGCTTCAAGCCGAAATGTATGTGAGGATAGACAGCAGAGTAGGGGAGACGGAGTCCGCCGTTATTGGAGTCGAGAGGGGTCTGCTATAAATAGCGACTCAATCAGAGTGGTACCGCGGAGGGCTTGCGCTTCGTCTCTGTATAGAGACGCGGCGTTTATTTTTTTGTAAAATTTTTGTTTGCCCATACGGGCGGAGGAGTAAAAAATGAGATACGATCACTTATCAGTTGAGAAAAAGTGGCAGGAATATTGGAAGGAAAATGAGACCTTCAAGACTGACGTCTGGGATTTTTCAAAGCCCAAGTTTTATGCGCTTGATATGTTCCCCTATCCGTCGGGAGTAGGTCTGCACGCAGGACATCCCGAGGGCTATACCGCTACGGACATAGTTTCCAGAATGAAGAGAATGCAGGGCTACAACGTGCTTCACCCCATGGGATACGACTCGTTCGGTCTGCCCGCAGAGCAGTACGCCGTCAGCACGGGAAATCACCCCAACGGCTTTACGCAGGAGAACATCAAGACATTCTCAAAGCAGCTCACCGAGCTTGGCTTTGACTACGACTGGTCAAAGATGATCGCCACAAGCGACCCCGAGTTCTACAAGTGGACGCAGTGGATATTCAAGCAGCTTTATCTTGACGGCTACGCGCAGTATATAGATATGCCTGTAAACTGGTGCGAGGAGCTTGGAACGGTGCTTTCCAACGACGAGGTCATTGACGGCAAGTCCGAGCGCGGCGGTTATCCCGTAATCAGAAAGAATATGAAGCAGTGGGTAATCAATCAGCCCGCGTTTGCAGAGGAGCTTCTCGAGGGACTTGACGAGATAGACTGGCCCGAGTCCACAAAGCTTATGCAGAAGAACTGGATAGGCAAATCCACGGGCGTTGAGGTCAAGTTCCAGATAGTTGGCGGCGGTGAATTTTCAATATTCACGACCTGTATCGAGACTATTTACGGTATAACCTTTATGGTTCTCGCTCCCGACGGCGAGATAGTAAAGCAGCTCATGCCCAGAATTCAGAACAAGGACGAGGTACAGGCGTACATTGACGAGACCTTGAAGAAGAACGATATGGACAGAACCGAGCTTAACAAGACAAAGTCGGGCTGTGAGCTTAAGGGAGTCAGCTGTATCAATCCCGTAAACGGTAAGGAAGTCAGAATGTTTATCGGCGACTTCGTGCTTGCAAGCTACGGCACGGGCGCGGTTATGGCAGTTCCTTCTCACGACCAGCGTGACTTTGAGTACGCTATCGCTCACAATATAGATATGATTCAGGTAATCGATGGCGACGAGAGGCTGGGTCACGTTGACGTAAGCGAAAAGGCGTTTGAAAAGCAGGATTATCTCGGACGCGGCTACAGACTTGTAAACTCCGAGGAGTTCACGGGACTTACCGTTGAGGAAGCAAAGGAAGCAATAACCTCAAAGCTTGAGGCTCAGGGTGTTGCAAAGAGAACTGTCAACTACCATTTCAGAGAGTGGATATTCGCGCGTCAGAGATATTGGGGTGAGCCTGTTCCCGTGGTACACGGCGAGGACGGAAACGTTCACGTGCTCGACGACAGCGAGCTTCCGCTCGTTCTTCCTGAGCTTGAAAACTATAAGGGTGTCAACGGAAAAGCGCCTCTTGAAAATGCGACCGAATGGAAGCAGTATGACAAGAATGGCGTAAAGGGCGTAAGAGAAACCTCTACTATGCCCGGCTCGGCAGGCTCGTCATGGTACTTCCTCCGTTATATAGATCCCCACAACGACAAGGCTTTTGCCGACCCCAAGCTTCTTGAGCACTGGATGCCCGTTGACCTTTACATCGGCGGTCCAGAGCACGCGGTAGGACACCTTATGTACTCGAGAATCTGGAACAGATACCTCTACAACAAGGGACTTGTTCCTACAAAGGAGCCCTTCAAAAAGCTCGTGCATCAGGGAATGATACTCGGCTCAAACGGTATCAAGATGGGTAAGAGATTCCCTGAGTTCGTGGTTAACCCCAGCGACGTTGTGCGTGACTACGGTGCGGACACTCTCCGCCTTTACGAGATGTTTATGGGCCCGCTCGAGGTATCAAAGCCCTGGAGCGATCAGGGTGTTGACGGCGCAAGACGATTCCTCAACAGAGTTTGGGCGTTCTTCACCGAGCCTGAAAATATTGTGGACGGCGAAGTTCCCGCGCTTGAAAAGATATATCACAAGACGGTAAAGAAGGTCACGAGCGACTTTGAAAAGCTTGCGTTCAATACCGCTATCTCGCAGATGATGATATTCGTAAACGCGGTCTACAAGGAAGGCAAGTGCCCCAGAGCTTACGCCGAGGGACTTATCAAGATGCTTTCCTGCATCTGTCCTCACATTGGCGAGGAAATGTGGAGTATTCTTGGACATAATAACACCATAGCTTACGAGAGCTGGCCCACATATGACGAGGCAAAGACCGCGGACGACACAGTCGAGGTCATTCTCCAGATAAACGGAAAGCTCAGAGGAAAGATAGCAGTTCCCGTTGACATGGACAAGGGCGAGGTCATCGCGCTTGCCAAGGCTGACGAAAAGGTTGCCGCGGCTATTGAGGGTAAGACTATCGTGAAGGAAATTGTAGTTCCCAACAAG
>JAZNWS010000113.1:0-9720 GCA_045593485.1 Eubacteriales bacterium
ATGGAGGAAACGGTGTGAGATTTTGAGGAACCGGTTGCACCGCCGCAACCGTCACGGCCGGTGGAACCGCCAAGTAAAATTACAACATCGCCTGGGGTAGGAACCTCACGGCGTACATTTTCAGCAGGGGCAGCGGCAATAACTGCACCAATTTCCATACGCTTTGCGGCATAACCGGGATGATAAATTTCATCAACAATACCCGTTGCAAGACCGATTTGGTTACCGTAGGAAGAATAACCTGCAGCAGCGGTTGTAACGATTTTTCTTTGGGGTAATTTACCCTTAATAGTTTCACTTACGGGCTTTAGAGGATCAGCAGCGCCAGTAACACGCATTGCGCCGTAAACATACGCACGACCTGAAAGGGGGTCACGAATTGCACCGCCGATACAGGTTGCGGCACCGCCAAAGGGCTCAATCTCGGTAGGGTGGTTATGTGTTTCATTTTTAAAGAGAAGAAGCCAAGGCTCTTTAACACCGTCAACCTCAACATCCATTTTAACGGTGCAGGCATTGATTTCTTCGGATTCATCAAGTTTATCAAGCTTGCCGTTTGCCTTTAAATATTTAACGGCAACTGTAGCAAGGTCCATAAGACAAATGGGTTTTGTTCTGCCAAGTTCTTTTCTTACCGCAATGTAATCGTTATAAGCATTTTGAAGAAGCTCATCTTCAAAAGCAACATCATCAATAACGGTTAAGAAGGTGGTGTGGCGGCAGTGGTCAGACCAATATGTATCAATCATACGAATTTCGGTGATAGTAGGATCTCTGTGCTCGGATTTAAAATAATCCTGACAAAAAGCAATATCATCGGCATCCATTGCAAGACCATATTCCTTAACGAAAGCCTCAAGACCTGCTCTGTCTAAACCGATAAAGCCGTCAAGGGTTTTAACAGTTGTGGGAATTTCATAGTTGGTCTTTAATGTGTCATATTCTGCCATTGTTGCTTCTCTGGCTTCAACGGGGTTGATAACATATTTTTTAATTTCTGCAATTTCGGCTTCATTCAAATCACCGTAAAGTGCATAAACCTTTGCGGAGCGAACTGTGGGGCGTTCGCCTTGAGAGATAATCTGAATACATTGTGCGGCAGAATCGGCGCGCTGGTCGAACTGACCGGGCAAAAACTCAACAGCAAAAACAGTGGCTCCCTCAAGAGAAATTTCCTTGCTTGCATTATCAAGCTGAGGCTCGGAAAAAACAGTTTTAACAGCATAGTCAAAAAGTTCTTCTGTAATGTTTTCAGCATCATAACGATTGATAATGCGAACATCCTTTAAGGCGGTAATACCAAGGAGTGTGTTGGCATCATTTAAAAGGGCCTTTGCCTCGTTTGCAAGTTCTTTTTTCTTTTCAACAAAAATGCGATATACCATTTTTACTATTTCTCCTCCAAAGCATCAAGTGCGCGTTTGCCAATGTCACTTCTATAAAAAGCGTTGTCAAACTCAATTTCCTTAACCTTTTCATAGGCACCGCTGATTGCAGATTTTAAATTTTTGGCAACAGCAGTAACACCAAGAACTCGTCCACCGTTTGTAACGAGCTTGCCATCTTTAACTATAGCACCTGCAACAAAGGTATCATTTTTAACCGAATCACCGATTTTAAGTTCAAAGCCCTTATCATAGGCCTCGGGATAACCCTTTGATGCCATAATTACACAGCAGGCGCTGTCATCGCTGAACTCAACAGCAGTATCCTTTAAGGTGCCGTTTGTTACAGCCTGCATAACGGTTAGAAGGTCACTTTTTAAAAGTGGCAGAACAACCTGCGTTTCTGGGTCACCGAAACGGCAGTTGTATTCAATTACCTTGGGACCCTTCGGAGTGAGCATCAAACCAAAGTAAAGACAGCCCTTAAAGGTTCTTCCCTCCGAATTCATTGCCGCCATTGTGGGAAGGAAAATTCTTTCCATACACTCGTCGGCAACGGTCTTTGTATAGTAGGGGTTGGGAGCAACAGTTCCCATACCACCCGTGTTAAGTCCGCAGTCTCCGTCAAGCGCGCGCTTGTGGTCCATTGAGGACACCATAGGCACGAGAGCTTTTCCGTCTGTAAACGCAAGCACGGACACCTCGGGACCTGTGAGGAACTCCTCAATAACTATGTTGTTTCCGCTCGCGCCAAACACCTTGTCCTCCATAATGGACTTGACCGCGTCACAAGCCTCGTCTCTTGTCATAGCGATAACAACACCCTTTCCGAGCGCCAAGCCGTCCGCCTTAATAACGGTGGGAATGGGCGCGTCCTTGAGATACTCAAGCGCGTCTGCCACATTTGAAAAAACCTCGTATGTTGCCGTGGGGATGTTATATTTCTTCATAAGGTTTTTAGAGAAGACCTTACTTCCCTCAATTATTGCCGCATTTGCGCGAGGACCAAAGCATTTTATACCCTTACCCTCAAGCGCGTCGACTGCACCAAGCACGAGCGGGTCGTCGGGAGCGACAACTGCAAAATCTATTTTATTTTCAAGCGCAAAATCAACTATTTTGTCAATTTCCTTCGCGCCTATACCTACGCAAATTGCGTCCTGCGAAATACCGCCGTTTCCGGGGAGTGCGTAAATTGTCTCAACAGACTTATTTTCCTTAAGCTTTTTTATGATGGCGTGCTCACGTCCGCCGCCACCTACGACCATTATTTTCATTCCTCAAGCTCTCCCCCTTTTCTTATTCTCTTTGCGACCATCTCGACCGCGCGGGGCAAAATTATCCACTCCGCATTTCTCATAACGTGCGCCTGGAGGCTTTCGGGTGTCTCGTCCTTGCGTACCATTACGGATTTCTGCAAAATTATTCTGCCTCCGTCGGGAATCTCGTTGACGAAATGCACAGTCGCGCCCGTAACCTTGACACCGTAATCAAGCGCCGCCTTATGCACCTTGAGTCCGTAATAACCCTTGCCGCAGAACGCGGGAATAAGCGACGGGTGAACGTTTATTATTCTCTCGGGGTATCTCTTTACGAAATTCTCCGTAAGTATGCACAGAAATCCCGCGAGGACTATCATCTCAATACCGTGCGATTCAAGCTCGGCAACCATTTTTTCCTCAAATTCCGCCTGCGAGGCACAGTCCTTTTTGCACACAACTGCAGTAGGAATATTGTTTTTTACGGCGCGTGTGAGCGCATACGCGTCGGGCTTGTCCGAAAGCACGAGAGCAAGCTCGCCGTGGGGGATATGCCCCTCGTTTGCATAGTCTATTATCGCCTGCAGATTCGTTCCGCCACCCGACACAAGTACTGCTATTTTTACCTTATCCAAAGCTGTTCCCTCCGTTTATCAGAGAAGTATTACTCCCTCGTCTCCACAGACGATCTCGCCTATAACGTATGCGTCCTCGCCATGCATGCGGAGAATCTCAAGAGCAGTGTCAACCTCACCTGCGGGCACTACGACACTCATTCCAACACCCATATTATATGTGTTATACATATCTCTCTCGGGAATATTTCCCGTCTTAGCGATAAGCTCGAATATGGGAAGCACCTTAACCGCGCTCTTGTTTATCTTTGCGGTAAGTCCCTTGGGGATGGATCTCGGAATGTTTTCGTAAAATCCGCCGCCTGTGATGTGCGATATACCCTTTACGTTTACCTTCTCAAGAAGCGCAAGAATACTCTTAACGTAAATCCTTGTAGGCGTGAGAAGTGTCTCCGCAACACACTTGCCGCCAAGCTCCTCGCGAGGAGTATAGAGGCTGTCGGGATTGTTGTCTATATCAAACACCTTACGGCAGAGCGAAAATCCATTGGAGTGGACGCCTGTGGACGCAAGCGCGATAACCACGTCGCCCTCTGCCATTTTTGTGTTGTCAAGTATCTTTTTTTTATCAACTATACCTACCGCAAAGCCCGCAAGGTCGTATTCATCCACAGGCATCATACCGGGATGCTCTGCGGTCTCGCCGCCAATAAGCGCCGCGCCCGACTGAACGCAACCCTCTGCAACACCGCCGACTATCTCTGCTATCTTCTCGGGAATATTCTTTCCGCAAGCTATGTAGTCAAGGAAAAACAGGGGCTTTGCGCCGCAGCAGATAATGTCGTTTACACACATAGCAACCGCGTCGATACCAATAGTGTCGTGCTTGTCCATAAGTATTGCCATTTTCACCTTCGTGCCGCAGCCGTCAGTTCCCGAAACGAGAACGGGCTCTTCCATACCCATAGGAAGTCCAAAGCAACCGCCAAAGCCACCGACGTCGTCAAGGCAGCCTTCGTTCTTTGTTCTCGCAATATGCTTTTTCATAAGCTCAACGGCTTTGTATCCCGCCGTTATATCAACGCCCGCCGCAGCGTAGCTCTCACTGAAACTGTTCTTAGACATTTTATTTTCCTCACTTTCAATACTTTGTAAGATTATCTTAAATCACATCTGCCAATAAAAAACTGTTCAAGACAAGGCGCTTTTGCACCGCAAAAGTGCTTAGCTTGCGTATCGCACCGGAAAACGCAAGGCGAAGGCATAGTTACCTATGTCGAGCCGCGTTTGAGGAGCAACGAGGTATTGTGCAGTTTTTTGAAGGCAGTTATTCTTTTCCTGTCCAACAATAAGTACACAGCTGACTCGGATCAAGTCCAATCGACTCAATAACGCCCTCAAGTGTCTGGAACTCAAGCGATGCAAAATTGAATTTTTCGCAGATCGCGCGGCGAAGCGACTTACCTCTCTCGGTCGACGCGTCGCTGTATTCTTCAATATATTTGAAGCCCTCCTCGCCCTCAAGCTCAAGTATGATTCGTCTTGAAATAAGCTCAAGCTCGTTTGTCGCGCGGGTGAAATTGAGGTACTTGCAGCTATACATAATAGGCGGGCACGCCGAGCGCATGTGAACGCTCTTTGCACCGTTTGCATAAAGGAACTCTACCGTCTCACGAAGCTGCGTTCCGCGGACTATGGAGTCGTCAACGAACAAAAGATTTTTGTCCTTGATAAGCTCCTTAACGGGAGTCTGCTTCATTTTGGCAACTCTGCTTCTCTCTCTCTGGCTTGAGGGAGTAAAGCTTCTTGCCCAGGTGGGCGTATATTTTATAAACGGACGCGCAAACGGAATGTGGCTCTCGTTAGCATAGCCTATCGCGTGGGGTGTTCCCGAATCAGGCATACCTCCAATATAATCAAGGTTATCCGTTTTGCCGTTTTCCTTATCGTAGCGAGCCATTATCTGACCCGTTCTGTATCTCATTATCTCAACGTTTACTCCCTCATATGTTGAGGTGGGATAGCCGTAATAAGTCCAAAGAAACGAGCATATCTTCATTTTATCTCTCGGAGGAGCAAGCTGCGTGATGCTGTCGGGGGTAAGCTCAACTACTTCTCCCGGCCCGAGCTCTCTAACCTGCTCAAAGCCTACCTTGTCTATGGCAAAGGACTCAAACGACGCGCAATGTCCGTCCTCGTTCTTGCCGATAATAAGCGGTATTCTGCCAAGCCTGTCTCTCGCCGCGATAAGCGAGCCGTCGTTTTTAAGAATAAGTATTGACGCCGTACCCTCAATAACGTCCTGCGCAAATTTTATTCCGTCGGTAAAATTGTCCTTGTGGTTGATAAGCGACGCGACAAGCTCGGTAGTGTTTACCTTGCCGCCCGTCATAACGCCGAAGTGTCCGCCGTCTTTTAAGAGATAATTTTCAATAAGCTCCTTGGCGTTGTTTATAATTCCTATAATGCAGATAGCGTACGTGCCTATGCTGGAACGGATGAGCAAGGGCTGAGGGTCTGTATCACTTATACAGCCTATCGCCGAATTTCCCTTCATCTCATCAAATATATGATCAAACTTTGTTCTGAACGGAGAGTTTTCAATGTTATGAATATCTCTCTGAAGTCCGATCTCAACGTCATACGCCGCCATTCCGCCGCGTCTCGTGCCCAGATGCGAGTGATAGTCTGTGCCGAAAAATACGTCGGATATTGCGTCACGTCTGCTTGTCAGTCCAAAAAAACCGCCCATGTGTGTGTCCTTTCTTTTGTGGGTGTGCGAATGTGTTATGCGTTAAATTAAAGGCAGCTGTATTTTGCGGATACCTCTGCGTCCTTGGAAAGCACCTTTGCTCCTGCCTCGGCTCTCTTTGCGTCAAGCGTTGCGGAAAGCTGCTCGTCGCCTGTAGCAAGTATCTGCACCGCAAGAAGTGCCGCGTTTGCCGCGCCGTCAATAGCAACAGTCGCCACGGGCATACCCGAGGGCATCTGTACCGTTGCGAGAAGCGCGTCGAGTCCGTCAAGAGTTGAGGACTTTACGGGAATACCGATAATGGGGAGAGTCGTATTTGCTGCCATAGCTCCCGCGAGATGCGCCGCCTTTCCTGCCGCCGCAATAATAACTCCAAATCCGTTTTTCTTTGCGTTGCCCGCAAATTCTGCTGCCGCTACGGGTGTGCGGTGAGCCGAAAGAACTCTTACCTCAAAGGGCACGCCGTATTCCTTGAGTACAGAAAACGCCTTTTCAACTATCGGCAGATCGCTGTCACTGCCCATTACTATACCAACTTTTTTCATTTCTTTAACTTCCTTTCGAGTTCTCAAAAACAAAAAAGCGCGCGGTTAGGTCACGCACCTATCCCACGCGTTTTGTCTCCGGATACACTCTGGGGGCAACACTCAAGTGTCCCAATTTTGAGCTTTTTGCAAAAAATTCTCATTGGTGTTTCCTCCAAAGTTAACTTTATGATAATATTATATATTAAGTTTACTCTAAAGTCAATATTTTTCGAGTTATTTTTTCTTTTTTTCCATTTATTACAATACCGCCTTGAAATTCAAGGGGGCATTGGGGTATTTTAACAAATATCAGTCAAGAAAATTGACCTTTATTTTAAGTATGTTTCGCTCGGTACTGAGCCCACGTATTTCAAGCAGATATTCTATGACTATCTCCCCGTCAACGTCAAAGGTATTGTCAACTCTTACGGTGTTAACACAAAGTCTGAACGGCATATACGGAGTGTTATATGTGCTGATATGACGTTTGCGCGCCTCAAAGGATAGGGACGTATTAACTATTCCCTCTCTCATCATGACGACAAAGCTCGGCTTTTGTGCGCTGAACATTATTTTTGTGACACTGCCCGCCATGCCTGTAAGCTCGCTCTCATCGTATTGCAAAACAACGCTTCCGTTGGGCTTTTGTGTGACTACACCCTCGGTGATAAGCTCGGAGGTGTCGTCTTCTCCGTCTATCTCGGAAAATATTTTGTCAAGCTCATCAACAAGTGTGGTTTCTTCACTCTCCTGTTCTCGCAATATGGCATGCTCAAGTATCGCCTGAACAGTCTCAAAATCCGCCTCGCTCATGCTTGTTTTTTGCGTTGTTAAAATGAATTTTGCTTTTCTTTCCATCTGTTAATTCCTATATTTTCGTGAATTTTACATATTGTTTTTTCATGAAACATTATAAAATAAAACAATGGGTTTGTCAATATTAATTTTGCTTTAGCTTTATGATACTTTGTCAACAGTGACAAAGTATCCAAAACACCGCAAAAGGAAAGGGAGGTTGCGATTCCTCCCTTTCCTCTTGTCTCCTATCCCACACAAACGCCTACTCCGTAGACGTTCATTACAATTAAGACGTGTGGTAATTATTGCTTTTCACCTTGCAGACGAGTTTGCTTGCAAACTCGCAAGCGTTTGCGTGGGTGGGTTTCAAAAGGGCGGGAGGAATCGCAACCTCCCGCCCTTTGTGGCTTTTTTGGGATAAGCATTTCGCAGAAATGCGGGCTGAAGCGCAAGCGAAAGCAGCTTTCATGCCGCTATTGGCAAAAAGTATCATAAAAACCTTCTTCAGTTTTCTTCTCAAGAAAACAGCTCCTGCGCGTAGCGCACAGCCCCCATCGCGTCAGGCGAGTAAGCGTCAGCGCCAATCATATCCGCATATTCCTGCGTCATAACCGCTCCGCCTACCATAATTTTTATGTCAGGGCAAAATTCCCGTAAAAGCTTTATAGTATCTGCCATCGCGGGCACGGTCGTTGTCATAAGCGCGGAGAGACCAACGAGCTTTGCTCCGCTATTTCGCGCCGCCTCAACAACTACATCCGGCGAGACGTCTTTTCCAAGATCAATTACAGTAAACCCAAAGTTTTCAAGCAAAACCTTGACGATATTCTTTCCTATATCGTGTATATCACCCTTGACTGTCGCAAGTACTATTTTGCCTTTGCTCTCGGCAGACTTGGGCAACCTTTCCTTCACTGCCTCAAACGCCGCCTGCGACGCCTCCGCGCTCATAAGAAGCTGGGGCAAATAAACGGTTTTATCCTCAAACCCCTTGCCTACCACGTTCAGCGCGGGAATAATGTGACCGTTGATTATATCCATAGGCTGACTTGTTTCAAGCATTATCTCAGTCACCGAGCGCGCCTTATCTTTAAGTCCCTTGATTATAGCAGACTGAAGCTCTCCTTCACCCGAAAGTGCAGCCTTATCGGTTTTTTCCTCCGACTGCGCCGGCATATAGGTTGAAGCAAAATCAATATAATTTTCAAATGCCGTGTCAAGCCCACTCAAAGCACAATAGCTTCTGTACGCCTTCATCATCTCCGTTGAATACGGGTTCATAATAGCGCAGTTGAGCCCCGAGTTAAGAGCCATAACGTAGAAGGTCGAGGTCACAAGATCCCTCTGCGGCAGACCGAATGAAATATTTGACACACCAAGACTCGTATAGAGTCCAAGCTCGTCGCGTATAAGCCTTATAGCCTCAAGCGTCACGCTCGCAGACTCTGGATTGGAGGATACCGTCAGCGCCAATGGATCAACTATAATATCCTTTTTATCTATGCCGTATTCTGCGGCTCTTTCCATAATTCTGCGGGCAATCTCCACTCGTCCTCGTGCGGCCTCGGGTATTCCTTGCTCATCCATAGTCAGAGCAATAACCGCACCGCCGTATTTTTTGACTATCGGAAATACGGAATTCATGCTTTCGTCACTGCCGTTTACGGAATTTATAAGCGGCTTGCCGTTATATACTCTCGCGGCAGACTCCATAGCCGTGAAATTGACCGTGTCAATCTGAAGCGGACAATCCGAGACCGACTGTATTTGCTTTACAGCGGCAGTCATCATTTCAGCCTCGTCTATCTCGGGCAGCCCCACGTTGACGTCAAGTATATGCGCTCCTCTTTCCTGCTGATTCACCGCCTCGGAGAGAATATACGACATATTATTAGTTCTCAGGGCTTCCTTGAGCTTGGATTTTCCCGTGGGATTTATCCTTTCGCCGATGAGTGTGGGAGCCTTTCCTATCTCTGTTGCGTGGGTATATGACGACACGAGTGTGCGCTGCTTTTTTGAGGGATATACAAACGGTATTTCCCTTGTTTTCTCAACAGTTTTTCTGATATATTCGGGAGTCGTTCCACAGCATCCGCCAAGTATACAACCGCCCATTTTTGCCATCTGCGCCATTATGTCGGAAAACTCCTCGGCATCAACGTCATAAACGGTTTGACCGTCCTTCTGCACGGGAAGTCCCGCGTTTGGCTGAATGATGATGGGACTTGATGAGTATTCGACGAATTTCGGCAAAATCTCAACCATCTGGCGAGGACCGAGCGAGCAATTCATACCTATCGCGTCAACGCCAAGTCCCTCAAGCATAGCCGCCATAGCGGGCACGTCCGCGCCCGTCATGAGCTTGTGGGTGGAGTCGTAAACGTTTGTGACGAATACGGGCAGGCTTGAATTTTCCTTCGCCGC
>JAZNWS010000114.1:0-19495 GCA_045593485.1 Eubacteriales bacterium
TATCATACGTATGCACGCAGCTCTGCTCCGTGGGGATTTCCGTGGGCTTATGCGTAGGCTCTCCCGTGGGAGTTTCCTGTGTGTCGCATGAAACCAGGGCAAAGGTAAGCATAGCTACGATTGCAAATATCAATAACAGAATTTTCTTTTTCATTTTCATTATGGTCTCTCCACTTTTATATTTTATGCAAGAAAATATTCATATTGAATATCCTCTGACGGATATACAGATCAAGGTAATCTGTTGCTTATATACGAGAACTGCTTACTCGTCAGATCCTCGTTATCCTCAAAATCCTTGTGCTGATTAAAGAGATCTCGGATATCCTGTGTGCTTCCCGTTGTAATAAGATAGCTGTATTCGAAATCCTCATATGAAACCAGCCTCAGACTATTTATAGGAGCAACGTAGCTGCACGAGCCGGACGCCGAATCCGTAGCATCAACGTCGGATTCATAAGCATGGCGACCCGCTATAAACATATCAACGTTTGGCACGTAAAGTCCTATGCCGAAATCATCGCTCTTATTCACCCACGCGCACCACGTTTCCGTATTACCCTTTCTGAGTCTGAAATAAGGATTTTTGCTTTCTCCCCAGAATTCAAGCGAATCCTCAACAGCCAGTTCTCCGTTAGTCCAGGATTCTGTACCGTTATAGAATTCAAAGGTATTAAGATATCCTATTGTGTAGAATGCGGGCAGCTCCTGATGTGTCAAATTATGATTTTTATATCCCGAAAAATCCACGAATCTGTTATCTACCTGTATTCTATCGGAATATATCGTATATACGTTTTCCATATAGCAGGGCGCTATCTCTTTTTTCGCCCAGTCTCTCGGTTGAGCCTTTATGTATATGGACACGCCCGATATCTGCACGTCAATTATTCTGCTTGATTGAGCAAAAACATTTCCTCCCTGAACGGGATTGTATGCCCACGGACCGCCGCCGTACTGTCCGCACTCATACTCCGAGGGGTCGTCGGTTCCGTAATAGGACTGCTGGATAAGTCTGCCTGTATCGGCATTGTTTATGAGGTTTGTAATTGCATTATTATTGTCGTTTCTGTCAAGAATATAGGAAATTCCACCGCCCCATATCACGTTTACGCCAAGCAAGTATCTATCGTTGCTTATATACGTGGTGCTGCCGTTGATGATCTCGACCTTCTCGGTGACGATATCGTAAAGCACGAATTCAGAGTCCGCCTCCGATCCAAGTACAAAAATCTCAACGGATGTTATGCCCTTAGCATAAAATACGTTAACGTATCCAAGCGTAAGACATGAGAACATATGCTCTCCCGCTTCAAGATAGACTGTATCCGTGACAAGCTTTTTGCCGTCCGTATAAGTAATTATCGCTTTAAGCGGGGTTGTTGAGGAATAGCTTATTTTGTATTTATTGAACTCCGATTTAAATCTGTCGTAGCCTTCCTCAAATATTACCTTAAAGCTTTCGGCACTGCTGATATTAAATTTTCCGTTTGCAAATTCTCCGCCCGCAGCGGTGTATATCAAGCCTGCGGGGGTAGTATAGGTATTAGCGGTTGATGTTTCCAGAACGACAAGCTCTTCATCGCCGAGCTTTTCTGCCCCTGCCTTGACTACCTCGTCATCAGGAATCGTCTCGCCAAACTCAACCTTGCCGATTCTCTCAACCTCAAACCTCTTAATTATAATATATGTGCCGTCCTCAAGCAATACTGCAAACGAAACACTCGTGACATTTTCCATATTATCGGAATTTGCCGATATAGAGAAGCGCTTAGCAAGCGGGCCTCCCGCCTCCAGTACACCGGCTTCCGGCTGACTCATAAACGCATCTCGCATTTCGGCAGTATAAATATCGTCGTTAAACCAGTAGCAAAAGCCCGTCATATTAAGCGAGTCAAAGCCTATCCAGCCTGTGAGCTTTATGCTTTCGCCAAAGTGTATCGTTATATACGACACCTCTCCTATGCTGACGTCAGCTCCCGCTCCCGCAGCCGTTTTGCCTGCAACATATAGTGTATCGGTAGAATATCCCTTCGGCTGATACTTGCGCGGAGCGCTTCCTATGTTATAATACGCCGGTCCGTTATAATAATCACACACGGTGCAATTATAGTGGCTCATGCTGTGAGCCTCTTTCTCTCCCGTGACTCTGCAGCTGCCGTTGGTACAGGTGACCCAGTGATAGTTGTCGTCATAGGAATATTTTTCGGAATATTTATGACCAAGAGCCTCAACCACGGTCTGCTCCACCAATATTTCATTACATACCATACACTGCTTGCCCTCGGTAAGTCCCGTGGCTGTGCAGGATGCGGGAACGGCAGGAATAGACATCTCAGAGTGAGGAAGCATCTCAAGCACCTCCTGAGCAACTACTACCTCTCCGCACACAAGGCAGGTTTCTCCTCGCGTAAGTCCCGTGGACGTACACGTAGGCTTTACTGCCGCAAGTATTCCTCCGCCAAGATGAGGTGTCTTTTCTATCTCCTGCTGGGCTATAATTATCTCGCCGCAGGTGTCACAGTGAGAGCCCTGTGTAAGTCCCGTCTCCGTACAGGACGCGGGCTTTGACAGGTCTACTACCTCAACGTGCGCTTTCTTCTCCACTACCTTTTGCTCTACTATTACGGCTTCGCAAACACTGCAGCGCTTACCCTCAGTAAGCCCCGTAGCCTGACAGGTCGCGTCTACCGCCTCAAGAATTTCTTCCGTGTGGGACGTCTGTCTTGTCTCTCCGCAAAGATTGCAGTCTCCGTCGCAGGCGTTATCATACGTATGCACGCAGCTCTGCTCCGTGGGGATTTCCGTGGGCTTATGCGTAGGCTCTCCCGTGGGAGTTTCCTGTGTGTCGCATGAAACCAGGGCAAGGATAAATACAAGCGTCAATACAAACGTTAATACAGTCCATGAAAATTTCTTACTCATTGTGCCCTCTCCATTTTATGTATTTTACCGACATCCGCTTGCTCGTCGGTAATTTGGATTTTATCTGCTCTGCGCTCAGTCCGAGCGCCAAGCTCTATAGTATGTTCAATCAAAATTGTAAGCCTCAAGAATTCTCGCCGCCGCAAGCGCCGCATACGAACCGCCTCCCGCGTGCTCAATAACGGAGGTTATAACTATCTCGGGCTTGTCGTACGGAGCGGCGCACACGAAAAGTCCATTCTCGCGCTCACTTCCGCCAAGCTCCGCAGTACCCGTCTTACCCATTACCGTAACGGGAACATTTTTCATATATCTGGAAACCGTTGCCGAATCCTGAACCATTTGCTTCATTCCCCGTTTTACCGTGGTCAAGGCTTCGTCTGAAATACTGACCTGGCTTAACACCTTACTCGCATTGACGAAGGAATCTCCGCCCTCCGAAAAGGATGAGGTCTTCAAAAGCAACGTGGCAGCATATCTCGTTCCGCCGTTGAGAATCGTGGAAAGATATGTGGTAAGCTGTATGGGTGTAAAGGCATTTTCCGACTGCCCTATCGCCGCCATAATGGTATCACCCGCCGTCCACGCAACACCGCCGCTCTGCTCTCTGTATTCGGGGCCCGCCAGGGTGCCGAGCTTTTCAAAAAGCTCCACTCCCGTGCTCTGACCAAGTCCAAGAAGCGCGCAGTACGTGTTCATCTGCTCTATTCCCATTCGCCAGCCAAGCTCGTAGAAATAGCAGTTGCACGACACCGCTATCGCCTCGGTAGCATTTATAAGTCCGTGATTTTTGATTCCCGTCGCGCTGTTATATATCCAGCACTTTGGCTGATGTCCGCTGAAGCGAGTGTATACTCCCTCGCACTCAAGAAGCTCGGTAGAGCTTATATGCTCCTTGTCAATTCCCGCCGCCGTCATGCCAAGCTTGAAGGTTGAACCGGGAGCGTAAAGTCCCTCAAGCGCTCTGTTAAGCAAGGGCGACGCCTCGTTTGCTATTATATCATTGTAATCCGCATTAAACGATGCAAGATTATATGTAGGATACGACGCGAGCGCAAGCAGCTGACCTGTTGCCGGGTCCATCGCAACTATGGCTCCCGATTTGCTCGCCGTATACTTTTTAATATTTTCCTCAAGTCCGTCCTCTGCAGCTATCTGAAGATTGATGTCAATAGTCAGATAAACGTCCTGCCCCGGAACAGGGTCTGTCTCAATTTTTTCGGATATGATATTTCCCTGCGCGTCCTCGACTATGACCTTAACGCCGTCAATGCCTCGCAGATAGTTTTCGAAGGCAAGCTCACAGCCGCCAAGCCCGACCGTGTCATTCATCTCATACCCAAGCTCCTTGTAGTATTCCCAATCCTCCGCAGGTATCTGTCCCGTGCGCCCGAGAATATGAGACACATACCCCGGGTACTCGTAAACCCTCTGTGTGCGGATATCAAAATCCGCTCCCGCCAAGGATAGCTCCTTTATATACAGTATAAAGCTCTTGTCGACGTCAGATGCCATAACGTAGCTGTTATATACCGAGAAATCCGAGACCTCCATATTATACCTCAAGCGCAGAAGCAGATCCGTCTGCTCCTCGGAGAATACGAGATTTCCCTTTGAGTCAACAAGCTTGTATTTTTTCAGATAATGATTTATCAGCTCGCTCTCACCCGGGAAGCATTCGGGATGCTCCTCATAAAAGGTCTCAAGATAATCTGCCGTAAGCTGATTTTTGGCTTTAGGAGACTCGTCCTCAAGCTCGTTTTCGGCTATTCTCTTAAGAAGCCTGTAATATATCTTGGACTCCGCGTCAAGCGCCTCGGTCGAATACGTATAATTTGGATATGCTCCCAAAAGCGGGAACCCGTTATCTATGAGCTTGTCATAATTACCCGTCTCTTGCATAGCATATATTGCCTGCAAAAGATGTATATTCTGCTCTGTCCTGTCTCCCGACATAGCCGCGTAGTCAAACACGAAATCATACTCATATTTGTTTGACACGAGCTTTACGCCGTTTCTGTCGTATATCTCTCCGCGGACTGCCTGTATAGTCTCGCGTCGGGTATAATACTCGCCCGTAAACTCCTCAGGCTCTGCATTTATCTGTATATTGACAAGGCGGATAACGTAAATAAGACAAATTACGCAGAAGACTACCGACAACGCCAGACTTCTTATATCAAATTTGTTATTCTTTTGCATTTACTCACCCTTGCTTTAGAATTTATGTATCTTATCTGTTCTTGTAAATTATGCCTCCCGAAAGTATGTCGGGGTGCTCGATGAGCTTTCCAATACCTAAGCAAACACAGTCCATCGGGTTTTTTGCGACCGTGACTCTGAGCTTTGTTTTCGCGGATATAAACTCGGCAATACCAAGTATATTGGCTCCTCCGCCCGTAAGCATAATTCCAAAGTCCGCAATATCTGACGCCACCTCGGGCGGTGTTGACTCGACTACCGAGAGAATAGCTCGGCATATCGCGTCTATCGCCACGCTTATAGGCTCGTAAATATCCTCGGGGCGTATAAGCAAGGTCTGCGCACATTTGAGCTTTTCATTCCGTCCGCTAACCTGTACGGCATTTTTGCTCAGCGAAGGTATCGCCGCGCCTATTTTGACCTTTATCATCTCCGCGCTTATCTCGCCGATGCACAGTCCTCTTTTTGTCCTGATGTTATTTATAATGGCGAAATCAAGCTTGTTTCCGCCAAGCTTCAGAGTTCTGGACTTAACTATGCCACCCGAGCGGATGACCGCTATGTCCGTCGTTCCTCCGCCGATGTCAACTATCATGCACGCGCGCGGGCCGTTTACCATAAGTCCTGCTCCAATTGCCGCCGCCATCGGAGTCTCAACAAATCCGACAGCCTTTGCTCCCGCATCAAATAGCATATTTTCAAAGGACATTCCCTCTGTTTCCGTATATCCGCCCGGTACGCCCACAAGAACTACGGGGCGGTTAAATACCGTGTACGCCTGCGTCTTTTTGAAATGCTCGTGCAGCATCATAACAGCCACCGAGTAAGCCGAGATCGCACCATCCCTCATAGGTCTGCACGCCTCAATATGCGAGGGGGTCTTTCCGATCATGCTTTTTGCATCGCGTCCAAGCGCAACGACTATATCTTCCTGCTTGTCTACCGCAACCACGGTAGGAGCGCGGAGTATTACTCCTCTGCCCTTCATATACATACGCAAATTCGACGTACCCATATCAAGTCCAATATGCTTAGGCATAACCGTTTCCCCCTTTCTTCAGATTTTACGTGTCAATCGCCTGAACGTGTCAGATAACTATTCCAAATTCTTCCTTCAACGTGCCATAAAGCAGATTGACGGGAAGCCCGACAACGTTAAAATAATCTCCCTCAAGTCCCTTGATATAAACGGCGGCCTTGCCCTGCACGGCATAAGCGCCCGCCTTATCAAACGGCTCTCCGCTATCAAGATATCTCTCTTTTTCCTTGTGCGACATCTCACAGAATTTGACCCTCGTCACCTCTGCGCGTGAGATTGTCTTTCCGTTAAAGTAAATATATATACCGCTCCAGACCTCGTGACTCTTGCCAGAAAGCAGCGTTAACATTCTGTACGCGTCCTCGCGATCCTTTGGCTTGCCAAGAAACTCTCCGTCAATATAGACCAACGTATCGCAAGCGATAATCAAGGTGTCGTTTAAGCCCTGACCCTCGTCGCACTTTTTTTGAATTACCGCCTCGCCCTTTTGCGTTGCAAGCGCAGCAACTCTGTCTCCAGGACTTAAAAGTTCGCAAAATTCGTCTGTGTCCGCAGTATCAACAGTAAAATCAAGGCCCAAAAGCTCAAGGATCTCCCGCCTTCTCGGCGATTTTGACGCAAGTATTATTTTCATTTTTCTCCCTCGCTCCTGTTCCGTGACATCGTATTTTCCTAAAAACGCCGACACTTTCGCATAGTAATAGTTATTATACATTATATCACAAATAATTGAAATTTTCAAGGGCGATTTTTAATATTATTGCATTTATTATATTATCTTATATAAAAAGATCACCCGCCGCAAATATTTGCGGCGGGCGCGTTTTTCGGATTACTTTCCGTTTGTCGAATTGCCGGGCTTGTTTGTGTTGTTTTCTGTTGAACTGTCGATCTTAAGGGTTGCCTTGGATTCATCGGACATATAATCCACAGGATCCACCGCAAGACCGCCAATTGTCATCTCAAGGTGTACGTGAGGCTCGTCTGCGAGCTCGGAAATGGCGGTTTCGCCGATATGTCCTATCTGCTGACCGCACTTGACCTCAACACCGGTTGTAATACCCGCCGCCATAGTCTCGGAAAGGTTCTTGTAGATAGTGTAAATATCTCCCTCGTGCTCAATGGCTACGCATCTGCCCATGAGAGCATCGTCCCAGATTTTTGATACTTTTCCGTCAGCTACCGCGTAAACAGGCGAATTTTCTGCCGCGGAAATGTCAACTCCAAGGTGGATTCTGTAGTCTCCCATGGTGTCGGACCAGACCTGAAGAGAGGAATCGTGTCCCTTAGAAAGTGTTCCGTTCACGGGCAGCGCAATAACGAATTCCTCAACGTCAGCGCCCGTCTGGGAGTCGTTGTTCTCGGAACCGTTGTAGGTGGGGGAGTTTACCGTGCCCTGCTCTCCGGGAACATCGGTTGTAGGATCCTCATCACCTGCATACTTTTTCTTCGCTCTGTTTGTCGCGATAGTCACGGACAGAATAACCGCTGTCGCGAGCAAGAGACACACGGTAATAATTACCGCGCTTCTGTTTTTGGAAAATTCTCTGCACTTTTCTGCAAAAGCGCTCTTCTTAAATTTTTCCCACATGTTTTTTCTCCTTTTCTATGTGTCGCCCACAATACTTGGGGACGGAATTTTTGAACCGCAAATAATTGATTGTCGGCCCTGCAAGAGTATTTTCTGCCCTCTTTTCCTCTTTTATGCAGAAAATATAATTTTTTTGACGCTTGGGAAAAATTGCAAAAAAATTCCGCGCCGAAAATCAACATTCAGCGCGGAGAGATTTTACTTGTAATTAGTGTTCTTCGATGGCGTCATAGTCCTCTCTGGAACGGAAAAGAAGCGAAATGCACCAAATTCCCGCAAGAGCAACTACGGTATAAATAATGCGGCTTACGACTGCGCCCTGACCGCCGCATATCCATGCGACAAGGTCAAAGCCAAATACGCCGATGCTACCCCAGTTCAAAGCACCAATCACGGTCAATATAAGAGCTATTCTGTCCAATATTCTCATGATTGCAAACTCCTTTGTTTTACTTGTGAAAGCACGCCTCGCCTCTATAAAAGTTTTGAGGATAACCTTCAACTAAACTCTGTTTATCCGAATATTATCCTCAAGAAGCCTTGAAGCTGAATTTCGGAATTTGCCGAAAATTTTTCGGTCATTAGTATTTTTCTCTTGGTGCGAAATAACTATTCAAAAAATCTTGTTCCAAATAAATCCTGATTTTTTCAAGCTTTGATTTTATTGTTTCTATCCTTGCTAAAATTAAAATATGATAACAAAACCTTGTAGCAAAAAACAAATTTATATTGACAAAACGGTTATTATTTGATATAATACTTTTCGTAAACTTTCGGAGCACAGATAATTTAATATCGAGGTGTGTGCGCACTGCAAATGGTTGTCCCAACCAATTGCGATAGCGCGCTAGCTTTGGGTGAGCAAAAAAAAATCATTGAGTATGATTTTTTCGATGCGATACCCCTGCAAGCAAGGAGTATGACAAGCCGAGTGTACCGAGGCGAAGTCAGACGACTATGCGTGCGGGGCGGGCGGACAAAGCTTACACTTTCGGAGCACAGATAATTTAATATCGAGGTGTGGCGCAATTGGTAGCGCGCTAGCTTTGGGAGCTAGATGCTGCAGGTTCGAGTCCTGTCACTTCGACCAAATATTAAAAGAGGGGCTTGTTGCCCACTCTTTTAATATTTCGCTTGAAATTGGCAGTTGACGAAAACCTGCCAACTAAATCGAGCAAGGCAAGATTTAGTTGAACGTTCGAGTCCGTCCTCACCATTTTATTTTTGCTTGAACTGTCTACAGACAAGAACCTGCCGCCGAGCTTGCGAGGTGAGGGTTCTGAATCCTGTCATTCCGACCAAAATCGCGGTTTTGACCGCAGTTGAAACCGCAGGGGGAGCTCTGCGGCTTTTAATTTCAGAAGGGAGATGGCATAATGAATAAAGTATTTCCGCCTATGCACAGCAAGCCGGAAAAAATCCAGATTTTTTCTCTGATCCCCTGTTGGATTTTTGTTTTTGTGCTGATTCCTATGTATATTCCCTTTTTGGGACTTGGTCTTTGGGATCAGGTGGAGATAAGCGCGTGGTTGGAGATCGGATACCACGTAATCGTCGGTATTGCAATGCTTTTGGTCATGCTCAGATACCTTAAGGAAGAATGGTTCATGGTGTCAGTTGACGCGCTCCATTATCTGAAGCACGTTGCGCTTACCGTGGGGCTGATTATTGGAACCGAGCTGGTATTGCTTCGCGGTCTTTCACTTTGCGGCGTAAATATATTTTATATGCTGGAATGTCTTCCTGTCACGGAGATGTTTGTCAGCCATACTCCTCTCTTTCTTATTGAGCTCAAGCCAATTTTTGGCACTATCGTCCTATCGCTTTTCTCACCCATCAGCATTTGCGCTTTGTTCTACTGCCTCGGGTTTGCTCCAATATGCTACCGAAAGCCCTGGCTGGCATATCTGTGCGTAGCCTTCATCACTCTGATCCCTCCTATAATAAACATTATCTGGAGAGGCAACGCGGCTTTAGTGCTGAGCGGGTACCTTATCCAGTTGCCCATTCATCTGATTGCCTGCTGGTCATATCAAAAGACGGATAACGTATGGACTCCTATAGCATCTCTGGCAATCACAAATCTGCTGACGTCTATTATGCTCTATGTTCTAATGCTAAGTCAGCATGTATAATCACGGTACATTACGACACATAAATCAATCTTGTAGTATTATACAGGCGTTATTGTAAACTACACCGTATAGCTTTTGCAAAAAGCTTTATATACGTTGACTCAAGCCAAGAGGGCTGACCGATTTTTCGGTCAGCCCTCTTATTTGTTTTAATTACGCGCGGGACTCAAGAAACCTGCAAACGTCTCCAACGGTGACAAATTTTACCGGCTCTGTGAATCTGAAGCCAAACGCCGCCTCTATCTCCATAGCGAAAAGCATCATAGAGAGCGAGTCGAGGCTGAGATCCTCGATAAGTCTTGTGTCCTCTGTCACGGAGTCCATATCTATTTCCCTGTTTACTCTTGCAAGTATTGTTTTAAGCTGATCAAGCATATATCTCTCCTTGTTTTATGCTTCCACCGCGGAAGCGATATTTTTTATGTACGAGCGGCGGCGCTTGTGCTGCTCCGCGTCAAAGTATTTCCACTGAGCCATGACCTGAGTGTTTGTCTCAAGATTGAGATTAGTCTCAAAGTATTCTATATCTCCGCCCTCAAGCATTTCCATCATGCAATTAAGCATGACCGCGTTAACTCCCGCAGGTCTGTATTCGGGCAGTACCGCAACAAGAGCCAGATCAACGACGTCGGGATGATTGACCTCATTCAGAAGCTTGACGACCGTCGCAGGCGTCAGACGTCCCCCTCTCTTTTGCAGGGATTTTCCAAAGCCGGGAATACAAAGCGCAAATGCCACCACTCTGTCGTTTTCGTCACAGATGACCATAAGATATTTCTTATTTATTACCAGCATAAACTGGTCGACAAGCTGGGCTTTCATTCTATCCGTAAACGGAACCGTTCCGTACAGATGGCTGTAGCACTTGTCCAGACACTCAAAAATGCCGTCCTTGTATCTGTCTATGTACTCCTTTTTGGACATCTTGTCCGGATCCACAACGTGAAGATTGCTAAGCTCAAGCGCGCGCTGTGCAACTTTGCCGAGCATAATATTTTTTTCCTTGGGTGCGCGAATACGGAATTCAAGCCAGTCTATTTCTTTGGAGTATCCGCAAGCCTCGATAAGCGCGGGATAATAGTCGTAATTGTACTGCTCCTCAAACGTGGAAAGCTTGTCAAAGCCCTCAATAAGCAGTCCTTCTCTTTCAAGCTCGCTGTATCCGAGCGGACCGCAAACTGTGTCAAGACTATTGTCAAGACCCCATTTTTCTACCGCCTCAAAAAGAGCCTTGGCAACCTCGACGTCATCTATGGCATCAAAGCGAGAAAAACGAAGTCTCTTTTCATTATGGATCTCGTTAAACTGCTTCTGAATGATTCCCTGAATACGTCCGACCGTCTTGCCATCCATCTCTGCAAGATAAAAGATTGAATCACAGGTATCCGAATATGCGTTTTTGTCTGTGAAAATAGTCATTTCATCTCCGTACAGAGGCGGAACGAAATGGGGGCAGTCCTTGTAAAGTCTGAGTGGGAAGCTCACGAACTCGCGTCGCTGCGCTCTTGTCTTTACTTCAACAATATTTATACTTCTCATAATACCTCCGATCACTCAAGGGGCTCATCCTCGCGTCTGATAAACGCGATTCCGTATCCCGCAAGCCAAGGACCCGTGTGCGCGCCGCTGACAGGAGAAACTATCATAGGCTCGTGATTTGTCTGCAGTCCGTGCTTTTCTTCTATCTCCGCAAGCTCACCCATAAGCGACGGTCCCGTGTACATTTTCCAGAGAATATAATCCTCGGGAGAACGGTCTCCGATAATCTCCTTGACTATACTGCACGTCTGGTTGAGCGCCTTCTTTTGAGTTCTTACACTCTGCATTGAGCATATTTCTCCCTCGTGAGAAAAATGTAAAATGGGACAAATGCTGAGCATCTTACCCATGAGCGCCTTGCCGCCCTTGAGTCTGCCGTTGTAAATAAGATAATCAAGCTTGCCGACAACGCCGATAAACTCCTGACGCTCCATCATCCAATGTATTTCTTTTATAATAGTCTCGGTGGGAATATCCTTCTCTATCATCTCCGCCGCCTTGATCGCGAGCAAGCCCTCGCCAAAGCAAGCTATTTTGGAGTCGATAACGTGCACGTTAAGTCTGCCCGCATACTCCTCGCCGATAAGACGTATAAGATTGTAAGTGCCGCCGAGATACGCGCTGAGCGCGATAACTATGACCTCCTCGCAGCCCTCCTCTATTGCCTTGTCGAAAACCGCCATTATTGACTCGCGCGATGGCATAGCGGTGCTTGGGAGATTGTCCTTGGGATTTTCCATAGTCTCAAGCTCGTTATAAAATTCTACGGGGTTGAGGTCATATCCCTCAAGATACTCCTTTCCCTGAAAATTCACGTGAATACGTATAATATCAATGTCATATTTTTTATATCTCTCGGGAGCATAGTCGAGACATCCCGTGGACGTACATATAACCTTTCTCTTGCCTGCCATTATCTTATATCCTTTCCTTCAAACAGAGATTTGTTTTTCATCATATTGAGCATCATACCGACGGTGTTGGATATGGTGTCCGAGTTTGCCGAGCCGCGCACCTTGACTATAAGCTTTCCAACGCCAAGCACAATGCCACCGCCGAGAGAGTTGAAGTCATATATACCCATAAGGTACTGCACAAGCTTCATTATCTCGGGATTGCCCGTTTTCTTTGCGTACTTGACTATATCGGTAATTATTCTGCGAGCGATTCCCTCGGAATTCTTGAATACCTGATTGCCCGCAAAGCCCTCGGCTACGAGAACGTCACAGTCGCCCGAAAGCGCGCGATTGCCCTCAATGTTTCCGATAAAGTTGAGGTCATTCTCCTCCTTGAGAAGCGCGTGGGTAGCTTTGACGAGCTTATTGCCCTTGGTCTCCTCCGCGCCGTTTGAGAGAAGGCCTACCGTGGGACTTTCAATTCTGTAATAGGTCTTCATAAAATCCGAACCCATGTGAGCGAAGTCCACAAGCTGTGACGGGGTGCAGTCAATATTCGCGCCCGTATCAACAAGGCATGTAAAGCCTCCCTTCTCCGCGGGTAGAATTGCCGCGAGTGCAGGTCTTTTAAGCTCCTTGGCGGGTACGTATCGGAGTGCGCCCGCCAAGAGCGCGCCCGTGTTTCCGCCGTTTATCATACCTACTATGTCATCTCTGTCCGCAAGAGCCAGAAGTCCCTTTACAAGAGAGGACTCAAGCTTGCCGTATATCGCTGCCGTGGGCGCGTCGTAGTTTGTTATCACATCGGTGGCGTGTATTATCTCAACTCGGTCCGAGTCATATTCAAGCTGCGCGAGCTTTGATCTTATTATGCTCTCATCACCGACAAGCACAACTCCAAGGTCGTCGTTCTCATAAAGTGCCTTTACAGCGCCCTCGATAAGCACCTCGGGGCCGTTGTCGCCTCCCATCAAGTCTATAGCTATTTTATACTGTGTCATAATGCCTCCTCATTCTACCGCAACAAGATAATCGTATATCTCCTGTCCGCCGATATATACCTGTATCTCCTGCTCGTCAAATCTTTCCTCAAGCGCCTCGGTCACTCTTACACGGTCATCATCATTTACACCTGCGCCAACGAAAAGAGTTATAAGCTCCCTATCCTCAAGGTCGTCTATCTGCTCTATCATCTTACAAAGTGAATCAAGCGCGTCGGCAGTTGATGTGACTATATCTCCGTCAAGAATTCCTATATATTCTCCCTCATTGACATCAACTCCGCCAATGACGGTGTCACGTATAGCAACCGTTATTTCTCCGGAGACTACCGCCTCCTTGGTTGCTACAAGGTCTGTTATCTGCTCGTCAATATCCGTGATCGTAGGGTTGAATACCGACAAAGCCGAATATCCCTCGGGGATAGTCCTTGTAGGAATGACGTGCACATTTCCCCTGCCCCAGAGCTCCGCCGCCTGATTGGCGGTCAGTACGATATTGCTATTGTTGGGAAGCACGAGAATATTATCAACATCAAGTGATTCAAACGCTGACAAAAACTCCTGTGTGGACGGGTTTCCCGTCTGTCCGCCATTTATAACAATGTCCGCTCCGAGTGACTCAAAGAGCGCGGTCAGGCCCTCGCCCGTGGCAACTGTGACGACTCCGTAGAGCTTGTGCGGCCCTTTAGCCTTCTTTTCCTGCTTTGCAACTCGCTCGGAGTGCTGAAGGCTCATGTTTTCTATCTTTATATTCAAAAACTCGCCGTATTTCTGACAGAGAATGAGAATATCGCTCGGCGTGTGGGTGTGCGCATGGATCTTGAGTATATCGGTGTCCTTCAAGGCAACGATAGAGTCGCAGCCGAGGGCTTCAAGCTCACCTGCGAGCTTCTTTTCATCAAAGGCCGCAATATCCACCTTTGCGCTCTGAAGTCTTACAAGACATTCCGTGCAGTATCCGTAAGTAAGAGTAGACTCTGAGGTAAACAGATCGTAATTTACCTCTGTCGATGCTTCATTTACGCTTTGGGATATAACAAAGCTGACCTCCCCGCCGCTGCTCAGGGACTCATACATTCCCTTAGCTATACATACGTATCCCGCTCCGCCGCTATCCACGACATCCGCCTCGGTAAGCACGGGAAGTATCTCCTTTGTTCTTTGGAGAGAGCGCTCAGCCTCCTCTATGTTAAGGCAGAAAAATTCCTCTATGGTGCTGTTCTCGTCAAGATGCTGCTTTGCGTACTCCGCGCTCTCTCTGAACACGGTAAGTATAGTGCCCTCAACAGGGTTTGCAACCGCCGCGTACGAGCGTCTGACTCCCGCTATGTACGCCTCGGCGAGCTCTGTCGCCGTGGCAGTATCCTTGCCCGCAAGAGAGTCGCACATTCCCGCAAAGAACTGCGAAAGAATAACTCCAGAGTTTCCTCTCGCGCCAAAAAGCGAGCCGCGGGAGAATTCACTCGCCACGTCGCCAAGGCTTGCATCCTCGCGGTTTGAAATTTTAGCTATTCCGCTCTCTATGGTTCTGCTCATATTAGTTCCCGTGTCACCGTCGGGCACAGGGAAAACGTTAAGATCGTTTATTATTTGAATATTTGAACGTATTCCGTCGGCGCCGCCGCAAAGAATACGTCTGAACGTAATTCCGTCAAGCTGTTTTGTTTGCATAATGCCTCCGCGTTTTTTCAGACCATATCCTGTGAGAACATATTTTTCTGGTGAATAAGCGCTTCAAGCATTTTCGCGCTGTACTCGGATATCTCGTCAAGATTGTATTTTTTTCCTGAAAACAGGTAGTCGTTGCCCACTCTGACAAAGCCTCCGATGGCAAAAGACATAAGCATCAGGTCGTTGCTGCTCTTAGCTATACCCTGACACATACGGTAAAGTCTCTCCTCAAGCTTTTCGCACAAAACTCCCTGCTTTCCGCGAAAAACTGTTTTTATCTCATCGGAATTTTTCTCAAGAGCCAGAAGCAGATTTTTGGCGTACATTCTCGGGTCATCAAATATCTTGTTCCACTCTGAAAAATTTGCAATAATGCTGTCAATAACCCCGTTGTCTATCTCGTTTGACAGTGCTATGGAATCCGTATAATGATTGTAAAATGTTGTTTTGTTTATCATCGCCGCGTCGCAAATATCCTTGACCTTTATGTCCTCGGGCATAAGCCTCTCGCGAAGCTTCAAAAACGCTGTCTTTATCTGACGGCGCGTCTTTACCATCCTAAGATCCATACGTGCCTCCTTTTTTTACATACTTATGCAGAAATAATCAACTTTAGTTGCATAAGTATATTATAGTCGATTTTTGTCGGTTTGTCAATAGCGGATTTTACTGTTATTGGAAGATCAGGTATATCTGACTTTTTTATATTTAATAATTAAAATTAAAAAACAAGTTGCAAAATCTCAGAAAACGTGATAAAATAAAAGCGAATATATGGAAATGAGGTTATTTTTATGCCGTGGTACATACCTGTCGGGATTTCAGTATTTTTGATTATTTCCGCGCTGATAGTCGCCTACGTTTGCTTTTACAAAACTTTTTTGAAAAGGGAGCGCAAAACCCAGGAGGAATACCCTATTCCCAAGGGTACTGAATACGACCCCTTCCGTGAGCTGATGATAAAATGGATGGTCGACTATAAGTCCATTCCCCACAAGGACGTTGAAATACGCTCGTTTGACGGACTGACTCTGCGAGGAAAATACTACGAGTTTTCACCCGACGCGCCGCTCGAAATACTATTCCACGGATACAGAGGCGACTCCTACCGGGATCTCAGCGGAGGTATCTCGCGTTGCTTTGACATGGGCCACAGCGCGCTCATTGTTGATCACCGTGCCGCAGGCAGAAGCGAAGGTCGCGTCATTTCCTTCGGCGCAAACGAAAGCCGCGACTGCGCCGCGTGGGTGGATTTTGCGATAAACAACATCAACAAGGACGCAAAGATAATCCTCACAGGCATATCAATGGGCGCGGCTACGGTTATGGTTGCCTCGGCAATGGACCTGCCCAAAAACGTGGTTGGCGTGCTTGCCGACTGCGGATTTTCATCCTGTAAGAACATTGTAAAAAAGGTCATACGCGATATGGGACATCCCGCGGATATTATCTATCCCTTCGTTCGCTTGGGCGGAATGTTGTTCGGCAGATTTGATTCTAAAAAGGCCTCCCCTGTCGACGCTATGAGATCCTGTAAGCTTCCCGTGATATTCATTCACGGTGATACAGATACCTTCGTTCCTTATCAGATGAGCGTTGACAACTACAATGCCTGCGCATCGGAATACAAAAGGCTTATCACTATTGAGGGCGCGGGACACGGTCTCTGCTATCCCGCAAATATGCAAAAATATAAGGATGAGGTTGAGGCATTCTTCAAGCCCCTGCTTGAAGATAATTGATAAGACTTTTCCCGTCACACCAAGCCCCATGCGGCCTAAATATAAATTGCCTGACGGTAATCATCATAAAACGGAGGTATTTCTATGAAGCCTAACTCCAAAAAAATACTCAAGCTTCTGCAAACAGGCCTGTTTTTGTTGGCCGGAAACACAATTCTCGCCTTTGGCGTCGCGGCGTTTATCATACCTAAAAATATTCTTATGGGCGGCACTACGGGTATAGGAATACTGCTCAGCAAGCTTATCCCCCTTGAAACGTCAACCATAGTTCTTATCCTGAACGTTGGACTTCTAATAGCGGGGCTGTTCATTCTGGGTAAAAAGTTCTTTGTGACTACCGTCGTAAGCTCAATACTCTACCCTGTTTTGCTTGGACTGATGCAAAGAATTCCCAACATAGAGCATATCACCGATGACAAGCTTCTTTCCGTCCTTCTCGGCGGATCAATACTTGGTATTTCTATCGGTATGGTAATGCGCGTCGGCTCGTCCACAGGCGGACTTGACGTACTGTCTCTGATACTCAATAAATGGACGCATCTTCCCGTGGCAGTGCTTGTTTACGTGTGCGACATAGTTGTACTTGGTGCGCAGATGATACTTGGAAGCAAGCCCGAGGACCTGCTTTTCGGTATAGTCCTCCTCGTTCTTCAGTCTATATTGCTTGACAAGGTAATGATTCTTGGAAAATCACAGATACAGCTGTTTATAGTCACCAAAAAATTCAGGGAGGTGCGTCTCGCACTCCTGAAAAATCTCGAGGCGGGAGTCACTATGGTGAAGATCGAAACGGGACTTTTGCGCGGTGATCAGGACGGAATAATATGCGTCATTCCAAAGCGCAAGCTGTATAACGCAAACGAGCTTATACATTCAATAGACCCCGAGGCGTTTATAACCATCTCCCAGATAAACGAGGTCCGCGGGCGAGGATTTACCTCCGAGCGACTGCATCTGGAAATTGATGAAGATAATCATAAAGAATAAAAAGAGAGGCTTTCGCCTCTCTTTTTATTCTTTATTTTCTTCACATTCTTGCGCTCTTTTTTGTTTTTTTGCCTTGACGGCGTTTTTTATTTCCTCGTGCATTTTCTTCAGCACACCGAGGGTTTTTTCATCTCGGGGAAACAAAATCCGCAAAAGTCCTATGGCTATAGCCACCGTCACAATTTTCTCGGGAGATATGGGCAGCCATAAAAACGTCAGATAGGCTCCCGACACCGCTATCATCCACGGAATCTCAAAAAACGTTCCGATTCCCATCATAATATAAGACCAACCGTTTGTTATTATCCACGCTATTCCAAGACACAATAAGAGCCTTGGATTAAGTAGAAAATACAGTATTTTTTTGAGTATCCGTTTTATCTTTTGTTTTAACTCAACCTTCAAAATAAGCCCTCTCAATAAATCAATAAGGTGAGGTTGCCCTCACCTTATTATACTCATTAAATATTGCGTTTTTATTACGATATATTATTTTTTTCTCTTTTTTTTGAAATTACTATTTTATATAGCTCCTCGGCGGCAAGTCTCGCCTTTGCAACCACGTCTTTATCTTGCTTTGGGAAGCAGTAATATATCGCCTTGCGATTACCAAGTGAAATTACGTCTCCGATCTCATAAAAATTAAAGTCTGCGCAAATGCTGTACGACGCTTGCGGCGTGTGGATATAGTCCAGCTTGCCGTCGCATCCCGTGAGATGAAATCCGTCTATGGTATGAGTGAGCCTTCCCTCGCCTACGGAATATATTTTTTTTGCGTCTATCGCAACACAAATGTCTACCGGAACATCCATAGAGTACGTAAGATTTTCAAGCTCTGCGCGAACGCAATCTCTCTCCCACTCAAACCAATCGGGCACGTGGGTAAATCTGCTGTCTCCGTCTGTCGCCGCAAGACTTCCGTATTCGTCAAGAATATACTGCTTGCCGCAGTTGACACAGGTCAGAGTCACTCCCTCGCCGCGCATCTTACCCTCAACCATACAGTGAGGGCACTTGTAGAGCACTCGGTTAAGACAGTCTGCGCGGAATTTCTCCGCCACTCTGATTTTCCTCTCTTGCTGCTCGGCAAAGCCGTCAAAGCTAAATTTTTCTTCTATAAGAGCCTGTATGTCTTCTGCCGACATTTCCCTCACCTGCTTTTGCGAGAGCAGGTATTCCATTTTAGCCGACACCTTCACTCTTCTCTTTTGGAGATTGTTATATAGCGGGTCCCGCAGAAACGCGCCGCTCGTGATAGTAACTACGACGGGTACGTCAAGCATCTTACAGAGCCTGCCGAGTGTGTCGGGCAGAGTGGTGGTCCGTCCGTCAAAGCTATATCCCGCCTCGGGGAACATAACGACCGAGCAACCCACACCGATCGCGTGCTTCATATCCTTGAGAAGCGAAAGCTCAGAGACAAACTTCTTGGTGGGGATACATCCGATCTGTCTCAAAAGCCAGTTTTTACCCACAAAGCCGTCAGTCGTGGCAACAATGCCAAAGGGTCGGGGATACAGTATGCTTGCGGCTATCTCAAGGTCGATAAACGCGGAGTGGTTCATAAGCATAAGACACGCCTGATTACGCTCCAGCTTCTCCACACCCACCCTTTCACACCTGAAGCCTGTGATCAGAAGATCGGGCAGTCCCGCAAGCTTCATAATAGTGCGCCAAAATATATTCGGCTTTTTGGGGAGTCTGTGGGGCTCGGGAGGCAACGCCATGACCTCGTCATAGCTTTTCTCTACAAGTTTTATTTTCATA
>JAZNWS010000115.1:0-2938 GCA_045593485.1 Eubacteriales bacterium
CTCATCTTTTCACTCTTTGTGTAGGTGTGAAGCTCAATTATCTCCATTCTGTCGATAAGCGGGCGGGCTACTGTTTCAAGAGTATTTGCGGTTGCGATGAATATGCAGTCGGACAGGTCGAAGGGAAGCTCAACAAAGTGGTCGCGGAAGAATTTGTTCTGCTCGGGGTCAAGAGCCTCAAGCAGAGCGCTTGCGGGGTCGCCCCTGCCGTCGCTTGCCATTTTGTCTATTTCGTCAAGCAGAATAAGCGGATTTTTGCTTTCTGCCGATATAAGTGCGTTGATTATACGACCCGGCATAGCGCCGACGTAAGTCTTTCTGTGTCCGCGGATGTCCGCCTCGTCACGTACGCCGCCCAAGGATACGCGCACGTATTTGCGGTTCATAGCGCGAGCGAGAGACGCCGCAATAGACGTCTTACCCACACCGGGAGGGCCGTAAAGACAGATTATCTGTCCCTTCAGCTCGGGATTGAGCTGCTTTACCGCAAGATATTCGAGGAGTCGCTCCTTTACGTCGGTTAGTCCCTCGTGATCCGCGTCAAGAATTTTTCTCGCCTCGGAGACGTCCGCGCGGTCGTCGGTTTTCTTATTCCAGGGAAGCTCAAGGCAGGTGTCAAGATAGCCCGTAAGCACCGTGGATTCCGCAGAGCCAAAGGGAGTTTTCGCAAGCTTTTCGTTTTCCTTGAGAAGCTTTTTTCTGACCTCGTCGGATACATCAAGCGCCATTATTCTGTCGTAATACTCGTCGGTATCCGAGCCGCCGTCGCCAAGCTCCTCCTGAATAGCCTTCATTTCCTCGCGCAGATAATATTCCTTCTGACCCTTTGCGATGCGCTCACGGGTCTTTTTCTGAATGTCTGCCTCGTATCCGAGTATCTTGTGCTCGTGAATAAGTATTTCAATAAGAGTCTCTATTCTGGAATAGGGCTCGAAGATTGCGAGTATGTCCAGCTTGTCCTCGATCTTTTCAAGTATGTGTGACGCGATAAAGTCCGCAAGCTGCGCGGGATTTTTTATGCTCTTTATCGTGGACATCATATCCCCCGTGGGCATAGAAGGGATAAGCTTTGCGATGCGCTCAACGGCGTGTATCATCTCTCTTGCGTATGCCTCGCCGCGAAGTCCGCCGTTGTCGGCAAGAACTACTGTCTTTGAGATAACGTCCGCGATGTTGTATGCGCCTACCTTGCGGTAAGAGACAAGAGACGCGCGGGAAAGTCCCTCGGCGATAATTCTCGTGCCGCCGTCGGACATTTTTACAAGCTGCTTTATTTTCGCCACCGTTCCGACGCTGAAAAGCACCTCGGAGTCGATGGACTCGGTGTCGGTCAGGGGATTCAGGGGCACGATTATGATATATCCCGTGCCACCTGCGGCGATGTGCGCCGCCTCAGGCGAGCCAAAGCTGTCCTTTTTTAGCTCGCAGTTTATTATTTCGCCGGGGAAGGCTACTGTGTCCTTGAGAGCAATCAAGGGCAGAGTAAGTCTCTCGGCTTTCTCGTAGATTTCTGACATATATATAATTTCCTCTCATTACTTGGTTTTTGTGATTTTGCAAACACTTCTACAATTATAATATTATATCACAAGTCGCGGCAGATTTCCATACTTTTTTAAGAATATTTACAATTTTATATAATACTTTATATAATAACTAAAAGAATTTTTAGCCGAGTAACTGAAAAAGAGCATAAAAAAAGCACAACGGGTTGTTTTCCTCTCGTTCGTGCATATCATTAGATTGATATTTCGTAAGGCAACTTCCAGCTGTGCATAATTTGGCGGTCCGACCCTACTGGATCCAACCGCACACTTATTATACAACAAAACTCCGATTTTGTAAATTATCAAAGTTGACGATTTTTTACCAAATATTTCGTCGTTTTGAATACAGGGTAGAAAATTTTACATAAATGTCGTAGTGGTTTTTGTGGATATTTTTGTCGTAGTATGTCGAAGAAGTGCGGAGTGCCGTAGGGGTCGGCGCCCACGACGACCCGAAAGTGCAGATTTGTTTTTCACACATAAAAAATTTTTTCAAAAACCTATTGACAAAAATGTCAGGTTGTGCTATAATCTACTCCGTAAACAAAGAGAAGTCCCGCTTCCACCGGACCGCACAGGCGAGTCACGGTTAATATTTTTCCTTTTATATAAAGGGGAGACTGTGCGCGTCGGGATTTCTGTATTCTCGGCGTTTTTTCGTCGGCATTATAGGTTCACAAATATTATAAAAATAAATGAGCTTGACATTCAAGCCACACATACCGCAATGGTATGAGCAAAAAATGGAGGTGTTACCCATAGCAGCAAACAAAGAAAAAGATACTCTTGTCAATGAAGATATTAACTTTCCGCAGGTAAGAGTAATCGGTTCGGACGGTGAGCAGCTCGGAATAATGAGCTCTGAGCAGGCACTCAAGATCGCATACGAAAAGGACCTTGATCTCGTGGCGATGTCCGCGCAGGCAAATCCCCCCGTGTGTAAGATAATGGATTTCGGAAAGTACCGCTTTGAGCGTGAAAAGCGCGAGAAGGAAGCAAAGAAAAAGCAGCAGACGGTCGAGCTTAAGGAAATTCAGCTTTCGCCCAGAATCGATACGCACGACTTTGAGACCAAGGCAAAGCAGGCAGTAAAGTTTTTGTCCTCGGGCAACAAGGTGCGCGTTGTTATGAGATTTAAGGGAAGAGAAATGAGCCATATGGCAATAGGTCGTGAGATAATCGACAGATTTGCAGAGTTCTGCTCCGAGGCAGGCAGCGTTGATAAGAAGCCTTCGGTAGACGGCAGAATCATGAGCATGGTCATCTCGCCCATCACACAGAAAAAATAATATTTGTAAATAAAAATTCAAAGGAGTATATAACAATGGGAAAAATCAAGACACATAAGGCTTCTGCCAAGAGATTTTCCGTTACGGGAACAGGCAAGGTAA
>JAZNWS010000116.1:0-2209 GCA_045593485.1 Eubacteriales bacterium
AAAAAAGTTTCAAAAAAGGTATTGACAAATAAGCGGTAAAGTGGTAGAATATTTAAGCCGTCGCAAAACGGCACCGTTAGCAGTAACGGGCCAATAGCTCAGTTGGTTAGAGCTACCGGCTCATAACCGGTCGGTCCGGGGTTCGAGTCCCTGTTGGCCCACCAAACAGAAAAGCCAGCCTTCACGGCTGGCTTTTCTGTTTGGTGCGTCAACAGGGTTATGATGAAATCCGACACATAATTTGCAAAGCAAATTATGTAAAGGTTCTGAGTCCTACGTAAATTGCTAACGCAATTTACTAACCGAGTTTTGCTGCGCAAAACTTCGCCCTTACACACCCTTTGTGTTTGGTGCACTCATAAGCATTCTACCTCTCTGCTCTTTCCTACATTATTATATTGTCTCAAAACCCCACAAATTTCGAAAAAGCCCTTGACAAATATAAAATATGATGATAAACTGTTTACATAAAGAAGAAAGTGAGACTTGATATGCACAGCTCTATATTCACATTTGCATATTATTACTTTTACTATTTTATGGCGTAATATAGTAAAGGTGATTTTTGCTGCGTGAATTGCATACCGAGGTTGTAATAAACTTAAACGGTACTCAACAGTAAAGTCGCTGTGGAGTACCGTTTTTATTTTTCATATCTCTCTATCGGCGACGCATATTAAAGAAAGGAACACAAAAACATGATTGCAGTATTAAAGAATGGAACAAGTCAAAAACAAATTGACAGTCTTATAAATTGGATAGAGGCGCAGGGGCTCTCGGTACACCTCTCCGCAGGTGAGTATCAGACCATCGTGGGTCTTATCGGTGACACGACAAAAATTGACGAGGATCTGCTCAAAAGTCTTGATATAGTTGAAACGGTCAAGAGAATTTCCGAGCCTTTCAAGAGCGCGAACAGAAAATTCCACCCCGACAATACAATAGTCAAGGTTGAGGACACAAGCGTTGGCGGCAATATCTTCGCAGTAATGGCAGGTCCCTGCTCTGTTGAGAACCGCGAGCAGGTTATAGAGATAGCAAAGGCGGTCAAGGCGGCAGGCGCTACTATGCTCCGCGGCGGCGCGTTCAAGCCCAGAACCTCCCCTTACGATTTTCAGGGGCTCAAGGCAGAGGGCATAGAGTACCTTCTCGAAGCAAAAAAGGTGACTGGGCTTCCCATTGTCACAGAGATAATGAACGCATCTCATCTGCCTATGTTCGAGAATGTTGACGTCATTCAGGTGGGCGCGAGAAATATGCAGAATTTTGAGCTTCTCAAGGAGCTTGGCAGAACAAATAAGCCCATACTTCTCAAGCGCGGACTGTCGGCGACAATTAAGGAATGGCTTATGTCTGCCGAGTACATAATGGCGGGCGGCAACGAAAATATAATTCTCTGCGAGCGCGGCATTCGCTCGTTTGACTCGCAGTACACCCGAAACGTGCTTGATCTGTCGGCTGTCCCCGTGCTTCACGAGCTGACTCACCTCCCCGTTATAGTTGACCCCAGCCACGCGACAGGCTCGTCGCGTCTTGTCAAGCCTATGGCTATGGCAGCGGCAGCCTGCGGCGCTGACGGACTTATGATAGAAGTCCACAACAATCCCAAGGCGGCGCTTTGCGACGGCCCGCAGTCCCTCACTCCCGAGCAGTTCGCAGACGTGATGAGTGCGGTAAAACCCTTAACGGATAAATAAAAATTGCCCATGTGGGCAGTCTGGAGTTATTATGAAAATTGGAATTGTCGGTCTTGGTCTTATCGGCGGCTCTATGGCAAAGGCTTACAGAGCTTACTCCGACGAGCATGGCTGCGACTACAAAATATACGCTTGCAACCGAAGCAGGTCTATTCTTGACTTCTCCATGCTTTCGGGCGTTGTTGACGGCGAGCTTGATGAGAAAACAATACCCGAATGTGACGTTATTTTCGTCAGCCTCTATCCTGAGGCTTCAATAGAATACATAAAGCAGAACGCGAATGTTTTTGCAAGCCACACAGTGGTTATGGATCTGTGCGGAACAAAGCGCGACATCTGCCGCGTTGGCTTTGAGCTTGCAGCTCAGCACAACTTTACCTTTATAGGCGGTCACCCAATGGCAGGCACGCACAACTCGGGATACAAATATTCAAAGGCTTACAGAGCTTACTCCGACGAGCATGGCTGCGACTACAAAATATACGCTTGCAACCGAAGCAGGTCTATTCTTG
>JAZNWS010000117.1:0-1699 GCA_045593485.1 Eubacteriales bacterium
TCCGTTCACCAGCTCCAACGGTTTCGCAACGGCGGAACCGATATGGGGGATTTCCCGAGCGGCCAAAGGGGGCAGACTGTAAATCTGTTGTCACTGACTTCGGTGGTCCGAATCCACCACCCCCCACCAAACACAAAAGGCACCTAATAAGGTGCCTTTTGTGTTTGGTGAGGTCTGGTGGTTCGGTCACCGAACGCAAGCACATCGTGCTTGCAGAGTATTTGCGCAGCAAATACGGGTTTTGACGCTTGCGTCAAAACAGGGTCCTGAATCATACGTAAATTGCTCCGCAATTTACTTACCGAGTTTTGCTTCGCAAAACATCGCACCTTTTTGCTGTGGGGTCTGGTGGATTCGATGGATAAATCGTCAAAAAAGCAGGCTCACGCCTGCTTTTTCTTTCCCCACTCAATACGAGCTTATCGGTATATCCTCGTCGTCAACGCCCTTGGTAATGCCTTTTACAACCACAAAATAGCTGTAATTGTCATTGACCTTGACGCACACTCTGTCCCCAACCTTTTTGCCGAGCAGAGCCTTGCCAAGCGGCGACTCCTTGCTGAGCAGACCCTTGAGCGCGTCCTGACGGAGAGTTGTCACGAGCTTGCGCGACACTACCTCGTCGTCCTCCTCAATGTAAATATCCACCGTATCGAACAGACAGACCGCGTCTGCCTTCTCCTCAACGTCAATGACCTTTGCGGTCAGTATCATATTCTTAAGATAGCGGATACGGCTCTCGTTGTGGTTCTTTTCCCTTTTGGCTTCCTTGTACTCCGCGTTTTCGGAAAGGTCGCCGAACTCACGCGTTCTCTGCACCTCAGCGAGCAGCTTGGGACGCAAAACTCCCTCGCGGTAATCTATCTCCTCCTGCATTTTCTTTATGTCAACCTTAGTTAATTCGTCGTGCATAATTAATCTCCTGTGATCTGTATTCTTGCTATATGAATTATAACACATCATCTGTAAATTTGTCAACTCACACGGTGGCAAAAACAAGCTTTAGGCGCTAAATTTTTTCTTGTAGGTATTGACAAAATCCCTTATATTTCATATAATTATAATACTATAATTAAGAAAATCATTCCGAAAGGATATATACAATGGTAAAAGTAGTAAAATTCGGCGGCTCGTCTCTTGCAGACGCGGAGCATTTCCGTCAGGTAGCGAGCATAATAAAGGCTGATCCCTCCCGTAGATACGTAGTTCCCTCTGCGCCCGGCAAGCGATTCCCCGCCGACACAAAGGTCACAGATATGCTCTACACGTGCTACGACCTTATCAAAAACCGCGCGCCCAAAGAGACAATAGATTCTCATTATGCGGCTATCTGCCAAAGATACAAGGACATTATTTGCGACCTCGGTCTTGATTTTGACATTTCGGGCGAGCTTGAATACGTCAAGAACGCAATGCTCCACAGCGCAGGACGTGACTACGTGGCAAGCCGCGGCGAATATCTCAACGGCCTTATCCTCGCAAAATATCTTGGCTTCTACTTTATAGATGCGGAAAACGTCATTTTCTTCCGCGACAACGGAAGCTTTGACGAGGAGCTGACACACAAAATGCTCTCCGAGGAGCTTAAGGCGCACAAGTACGCAGTCATTCCAGGCTTCTACGGCGGAATGCCCAACGGTACAGTCAAGACCTTCTCCCGCGGCGGCTCGGACATCACGGGCTCTATCGTCGCGCGCGC
>JAZNWS010000118.1:0-2811 GCA_045593485.1 Eubacteriales bacterium
GGAATAGACTACCTCTTTATCGACTGTCCTCCCGGTACGGGCGACGTTCCGCTCACGGTATTCCAGTATATCCCGATCGACGGCATAGTTATCGTATCCTCGCCTCAGGAGCTTGTTTCCATGATAGTGAAAAAGGCTGCGAATATGGCAGATATGATGAAGGTTCCCGTGCTCGGTCTTATCGAAAATATGAGCTACGTAAAATGTCCCGACTGCGGCAAGGAGCTTCATATATTCGGCGACTCTCATATCGAGCAGATAGCAGAGGAATTCGGCTACGACCTGCTTGCTAAAATGCCTATCGACACCGAGGTCGCGTCTTACGTTGACAAGGGCTGGATAGAGCTTACCAAGGCTGACTATCTTGAGGGAGCGGCAAAGAAAATAGCAGAAAAGTGTAATAAGAAATAATTAACATCAAGGCAAAAACACCGTACGATTTATCGCTCGGTGTTTTGCTTACCCAAAGAGGCTATGAAGATAAATAATAAAATTAAAATTTTACTGAAAATTGGCGCTGTATTGCTTACAGCGGTAGTTTTGCTTGGTCTGACCGTTATAATTATCAGCGCGGGAATGGTAGGCGCGACAAGGGATAAAATCTCACCTCACAAGGATATTGAATGCTTTGCGGAGACAAACGAAGGCTACGACTATATTCTCGTGCTTGGCGCGGGAGTAAAGAGCAACGGCGAGCCCACGGCGATGCTCCGCGACAGAATTATAGTGGGAGCCGAGCTGTATCTTGCGGGCGCTGCCGACAAAATAATTATGTCCGGCGACCGATCGGGAGAGAATTACGACGAGCCGAGCACCATGAAAAAATACGCCATTGAGCTCGGCGTGCCCGAGGACGCTATAATCTGCGATTTTGAAGGCTATTCAACACACGACTCAATAGATAATTTCGAGAGAGAATACGGTGACGCGAGCGTAATAGTTGTGTCGCAAGAGTACCACCTGCACCGTGCGTTGTATCTGTGCAAGGAACAGGGAATTACGGAATATTGCGGCGTTGAGGCAAACCTTGAAAAATACGGAAAGCAACCCATATACAGCTTCCGCGAGATTTTTGCGCGGGTTAAGGACTTTATGTTCCTTGATTGAGGAATAAAATGACTACAAGGAAAAAAATCATATTACAAATATGCGCCGTTTTATGCGCAGCTATCATCTTATCTCTGTTGACCGTGGCAATAGTCAATATTACTATGATTAACACGACAAAAGGCGATATATACGAGCTTGAAGGCATCGAAAATATAACTCAAAAGTACGATTATATTCTTATACTTGGCACGGGACTTAACGAAGACGGCACACCCATAGACCGCCTTGCAGACAGAGTAGAGGTCGGCGTAAAAGCTTATAAGGCAGGTCTTGCCAACAAGATAATTATGTCAGGCGACCGCTCGGGGGAGAATTACGACGAGCCAACCGCGATGAAAAACTATGCGATTAAGCTTGGCGTGCCCGAACAAGACATAATATGTGATTTTATCGGATATTCAACGCATGAAAGTATGTATAACTTCAAAAATGAATATCCTGAAGCCTCCGTGATAGTAGTGACACAGGAATACCACCTTTACCGCTCGCTTTATCTATGCAAAGAACAGGGAATTGACAACGCCATTGGAATATCCTCAACGCTTGGAAAATATCCTAAACACGTCTGGAGAGAATTCCGCGAGATACTTGCGAGATTTAAGGATTTTATATTTTTGAACTAAAAAAAGCAGGCTTCAAAGCCTGCTTTTTTCAATATCCACAAAGGAAAAGTATTATTTTTGTGACCGAAGCAATTATAACGAAAGCAAATCCGCCGTCAAGGACGTAATTTATTATTCTTATCGGCTTTAGGCAGGATTTTCGGTTTCTTATAGTAAATATAAGGCACACGCCAGAGGTTATCGCCGCCGCGGCAAAAAGTATGCAAAATATCGCAATAGCAAATAACATTCCTATTGCCCCAACAGCCACTACGAGTATAGCCATTGGTCCATACTCACCCAAAGACGCGTCCGACTTCATATTTTCAAAAGACTTGTGAAGATTAAGCGTAAGATTAGGTATCACAAATACCAAAAGAATAGTGAGGATTATGCTTAAAATTACTGTTGATACAATCCTTTTCTTGTTCATCTTATGTCCTCCCACACATATTTTTCATTTCCATTATATCACAGACTGTAATTTTTTGCAATATTATTTTATTTCTAATAATATAAAAAGGACTTGAAAAAGCACCCGGTTTGGTGTATAATATACATTGATTATTTTTACGAAAGGAGAACTTGTATGAAGGACAGAATTTTGTTTGATGAAAAGCAAAAAATAACTCTTGCAGAGGGAGCGCAGCTCTACTGTATTAACACGGGCGAATATAAAAGATCGCGTCTTGACATTTTCTTTACTCTCCCCGCAGATAAATACAAGTCTCCGCTTGTGCGTCTTATGCTCTCGGTGCTTTTCAGGGGAAGCAAAAATTTTCCTACGATTACTCACATGAACAGGCACCTCGACCGTATGTACGATGCCACGGTCTATTGGAAGGACTATCTCCTCGGCGCAAACCATACCTACCGTATATCCTGCACGACTCTGGACAAAAAATATCTGCCCCAAAAGGATTCTCATCTTGACCTTCTTGGCGAAACTCTAAAGGTCATTGAGGACGTTTTGCTTGACCCGTTGTATGACGCTGACGGTCTTCTCTCCGAAAAGTTCTTTGAGAGCGAGCGGGATTTTGCAATAGACAATATAAATGCAGCCTTAAATTCACCCAAGTCCTATGCGGCGCTCAGATGC
>JAZNWS010000119.1:0-6952 GCA_045593485.1 Eubacteriales bacterium
ACAAAATATCAAGCTATCACGAGATGCCCAATTTCTTTAACGTCTATACCGAGGGCAAGCGTTGGGGCGAGCTGATGGGCTGTGAGACAGTAGCAGACCTCAACGAGCTTGTTGATTCGGGCAAGATACGTGAGCTTATACGAGTCAACGAAGCTCTGCACGAAAAGAGATTTTCGCAGATCGCGGATCTGATTTGCGAGCGAGGTGCTAAGGCAGTCATGCTCGCGGGTCCCAGCTCGTCGGGCAAAACCACAAGCGCTAACAGACTTGCGACTCAGCTTCGCGGTCACGGTAAAATGCCCATACTTATGAGCCTTGACGACTACTACATTGACAGAGACAAGATCGCTCCCGGTCCCGACGGCAAGATTGACCTTGAGCATATAAATACTATTGATACCGAGCTTTTCGGCAAGCACCTCAAGGCACTCTTTGCGGGCGAGGAGGTCGAGCTTCCCACGTTTAACTTCAAGACAGGCAAGCGCGAGTGGGCAGGACATAAGCTTCAGCTGAATGACGACTCTGTGATCATAGTCGAGGGGCTGCACGGACTCAACCCGACTCTGCTCCCCACAGATCTTGACCCCAAGCTTATATTCAGAGTGTACGTTTCCCCCCTGCTGCCGCTTAACCTCGACGACCACAACAGAATCGCGTCAAGCTATCTCAGACTCCTTCGCCGTACGGTGCGCGACTTTGAGACACGCGGCGCGTCGGTACAGAGAACTCTGTCTATGTGGGATTCCGTTCGTCGCGGCGAGGAGAGATGGATATTCCCCTTCCAGGAGAATGCGGATGTTATATTCAACAGCTCGACTCTTTACGAGCTCGCGGTTATCAAAAAGCACATCTTCCCGCTTCTGACCGAAATTCAGCCGGGTGACGAGTGCTACGATCAGGTGCGCGCTATGGTAAAGATTCTCAACTACGTCCACGAGGCAGACGTTGACGATGAGATACCTCCCACGAGCATCGTGCGCGAGTTCATCGGCGGAAACGCGTTTTACAGAAAATAAATTTCAGGTCTCCCGAAAATTCGGGAGACCTTTTTGCATTGATTTTTTCTAAAAACCGTGGTATAATAAACACAGAAACACAAGGGAGGTCAAAATATGCAAGGCTTTTGCGATCTGCACACACATTCATACTATTCCGACGGCTCGGACTCGCCAAGTCAGCTTATAGATATGGCAGTCAATCTTGGGCTCTCGGCGATAGCCCTCTGCGACCACAACACCACGCGCGGTCTGTTCGAATTTATGTCCGCAGCGGAGGGCAAGAATATTGTCGCCATACGCGGAATAGAGCTGACGAGCGAATATAAGGAGCGTGAGCTTCATATCCTCGGGCTTTTTATTCCAGAGGAGAGCATACTCAAAATGCAGGAGTTTGCAAGTGTCTTTGAGTCCCGCAAGGAACAAAGCAACATAGACCTCGCCGCCGCCCTTAACGATGACGGATACGCAATAAATTACGCCGAGATGCGAGCAAAGATCCCCGACGGATATATCAACCGCGCGCATTTTGCGCACGAGTTGACTCGCCTTGGATATACCGCGGACTACAAGGAGGCATTCAGAACTCTGCTTCACCCGTCGGGCAAATATTACACTCCCCCGCTCCGTCCCGATGCGCTTGACGTTATAGAATTTATCAAAAGCGCGGGGGCTGTACCCGTTCTGGCTCATCCGTTCTTAAGTCTTGACGAGGAAACTCTGCTCGAATTTTTGCCGCAGGCAAAAGAACGCGGACTTGTGGGAATGGAAACGCTGTACTCTAAATATTCACCCGAGCAAATAGCGCGTTCTATTGAAATAGCAGAAGAATTTAACCTCAAGCAAAGCGGCGGCAGCGACTACCACGGCGCAAAAAAGCCCGACATAAGCCTCGGCACAGGCAGAGGCGGATTACAAGTGCCGATGGAGGTTGTTGATAATTTAAGACCATAACAAAAGAGCCACGTACGTGGCTCTTTTTTATTGCCTTATTTACAAATCTCTCTTGCGACGTAAACTCCGCTTGCGGAGGCATGGGAGAGCGAGTGGGTGATTCCGCTTCCGTCGCCGATAACGTAAAGGTTATCTATAGCGCGAAGATGCTCGTCGACCTCGACCTCCATATTGTAGAACTTGACCTCAACGCCGTAAAGCAAGGTGTCGTCATTCGCCGTGCCGGGCGCGACCTTGTCAAGCGCATATATCATCTCAATAATTCCGTCAAGTATTCTCTTGGGGAGCACGAGGCTGAGGTCACCGGGGGTAGCGTTCAGGGTAGGTGACACAAAGGACTCTTTAATTCTCTGGGGTGTGGAGCGCTGACCTCTTATAAGGTCACCGAATCTCTGCAAAATTACTCCGCCGCCGAGCATATTGCTCAGTCGCGCGATAGACTCGCCGTAGCCGTTGGAATCCTTGAAGGGCTCGGAGAAATGCTTTGCGACGAGCAACGCAAAGTTTGTATTCTTTGTCTGCTTTGCGGGGTCCTCGTAGCTGTGTCCGTTAACTGTAATAATGCCGTTAGTATTCTCGTTAACCACCGCGCCCTTGGGGTTCATACAGAAGGTACGCACCTTGTCCTCATACTTGGGTGTGCGGTAAACTATCTTGCTCTCGTAAAGCTCGTCGGTCAGATGAGCGAACACCTCCGCGGGAAGCTCAACGCGCACGCCGATGTCAACGCGGTTGGACTTTACGGGGATATCAAGCTCGCCGCAGACCTTTTCCATCCACTTGCTTCCGCTTCTGCCGACGGAAATAATGCACTTGTCACACTCATATTCACCCTTGGCGCTGGTTATCTTATAACCGCCATCAAGCTTTTCAACCTTCTCCACGGGGGTGTCGAAATAAAACTCTACCTTGTCCTTAAGAAAATCGTAGAGGTTTTCAAGAACGATATAGTTTATGTCCGTACCGAGATGACGAACAGACGCGTCAAGCAGATGCAGGTCGTTGCGTATGCACTCGGTCTTTATCTTTGTATTTGCGGTAGAATAAAGCTTTGTTCCCTCTCCGCCGTACGCCATATTTATGTCGTCGACGTATTTCATAAGATCAAGCCCCTCGTCCTTGCCGATGTACTGATAAAGCGTACCGCCGAAGTCGTTGGTTATATTGTATTTTCCGTCAGAAAACGCACCCGCACCGCCAAATCCGCTCATTATGGAGCAGGACTTACAGCCGATACAGGTCTTAATTTTTTTGCCGTCGATGGGGCACTTACGCTTTGAGAGTGCGTGTCCTGCCTCGAAAACCGCGATCTTTAAGTTCTTGTTAAGCTTTACAAGCTCGTATGCGGAAAATATTCCGCCGGGTCCCGCGCCGATAATTATTACGTCGTGTTTCATTTTATTTCTCCTTAAATTTATTATCTTTAATTATCTACCTTTAATTTTTCCGACAAGGGCGAAAATGCCGAAAACAATAATGTTTATTACTACTATGCTCGCGCCCACGGGCGTACCGATAAGCACCGCAGACAAAACTCCGATTCCCGAGCAGGCAACCGAGATTATCGCCGCCACTCCGATAACCCCCTTAAAGCTCTTACACACTCTCATCGCCGAGAGCGCGGGGAAAATTATGAGCGCGGACACAAGCAAAGCGCCCACAAGCTTCATTCCCACAACTATGACCGTGGCAGTCACCGCGGCAATAAGCAGATTGTAGAGCTGTGTTTTTGTTCCCGTCGCAGTGGAAAACCTCTCGTCAAACGTGACGGAAAATATCTTGTTGTAAAAGACAAAGAACACCGCTATAACTATAAGTGAAAGCACTATGCAGGATATAACGTCAGCCGTGTCAAGCGCCAGAATTGACGTTGAGCCAAAAAGCGAGGTGCAGACGTCTCCGCTGAGGTTTGAGGACGTTGTATTGGTGATATTAAGCAGTAAATATCCCACCGAAAGCGCGCCGACTGAGAGCATGGCTATCGCCGCGTCTCCCTTTATCTTGCCCTCGGAGCTTGTCTTTAGCAGTATTATCGCGACTATCACGGTTATTGGCAAAACGACAAGCATATTGTCCGTCACTCCAAGCACCGCCGCTATAGCTCCCGCTCCGAATGCGACGTGGGAAAGTCCGTCTCCTATCATCGAATATCTTTTAAGCACGAGCGACACACCGAGCAACGCTGAGCAAAGAGATACGAGTATCGCAACTATAAGCGCGTACCACACAAAGTCAAATGAGAAATATTCCTTGAGTGTCTCAAAAATATTCTCGGGAAGGTGTATTTTAAGCATCTGCCTCACCTCCCTTGAATTTGTAGGCGTCACTGTCGCCGTATGAGGTGGTCTCACGCTCGCCCTTGCAGGTGCATATAAATTGTGAAAACTCCTGCTTGTATTCCTCAACAGTACCGAAAAATACGGAGCGCTTGTTTATCTGCAAAATATGGCTTGCGTACTCAAGCGCGTGGTCAACGTCATGCGAGACCATCACAACCGCCATATTCTCGCCACGGTTTATGTCTGAAATGAGATGATACATATCCGCGCTTGCCTTGGGGTCAAGGCTTGCCACGGGCTCGTCCAAAACTATCAGCTTGTCAGCCGCGCACAGAGCGCGCGCCAAAAGAACTCTTTGCTGCTGACCGCCCGAAAGCTCGCGGAAGCTTTGCCTTGCAATAGACGTGATACCGAGCTTCTCCATATTCTCAAAGGCGATTTTCTTGTCTTGTCTGTTATAGAAGGCAATTCCCTTCTTTTTGCCAATGCGTCCCGAGAGAACTATCTCGGACACAAGCGCGGGAAAGTCGTTCTGCACGGGAGTCTTCTGAGGAAGTACTCCTATCTCGCATCTCTTGAGATCGCATAGCTCTATTTTGCCGTCGCTTGGCTTTTTAAGTCCAAGCAGCGCGTTGAGAAGCGTAGTCTTTCCGCTTCCGTTCTCTCCTATAATGCAGATGTAGTCTCCGCTGTGGACTTGAAATGAAAGATCTGAAATAACCGTCCTACCCTCGTATGCAAGCGTCAGATCCGAAATATCAAGGAGTAGCTTGCGCTCCCTCTCCTGCTCCGAAAGCCTTGGGCGGCGACTCTTGTAATTTCCCCACGCGCCAACGGGCGGCAGGGTTTTTTCCCTTTTATTCCCGACCTTGCTATTCAAGGCTTTTTGTTTAAGAATTGACATCTTTATAAGCCTCCCTCAAGGTCTCAAGATTTTTTTCCATAAAGTATATATACGACGCGCCGCTCTCAAGCTGTGCCGTCGTGACCGACTGACAGGAATAAAGCGTCCTTATCTCCGCTCCGCACTCGTCTGCAACTCGTTTTGCCACGTCCGAGCGCGAGCTGTCGGTGTCAAAAATTACCGTGGACTTGTTCTCTCTCACCTTGTCAATGAGCGATAGCACCACCTCAAACGACGCTCCCGTCTCCGACGAGCAACCAGAAAACGCCGCGTGGTAATCTACGTCATAATCGTGAGCTAGGTACAGAAAAGGAAATCTGTCCGCGACTATAAGTGTAGGCTCGACTGACGAGAAAAACTCCGCGTAAGCCAAATCAAGCGCCTGTAATTTTTCTATATATTCCGTAGTATTTTTACGGTATCTCTCACTTCCGTCGGGATTTGCGCGGCATAAGTCCTCACAAAGACCCTCAACAATTTTTATAACGTTTTTCGGTGACGTCCACACGTGCTCGTCGTATTCCTCGCACACCTCACCGTGACCGTGGTCGTGGTCGTGACTATGCTCGGCGTCAAGGTCACTCGCGCACAAAAGCTGCGCGTAGTCAAACAGCGACGCAGTGATTATATTTTCATTATCCGCCGAGCGAATAACCCCCTTTACCCACGCGTCCGACGCGCCGCCCGTATATATCAGCATATCAGCCTTGGCGATAGTCAGAATATCCCTTGACGTCGGCTCATATGAGTGCATATCCACACCGTTTTCCTGAAGCAGTATGACCTCGTCCTCGCCGCCAGTTATAATGCGGCAGAAATCATACTGTGGGAATATTGAGCAAACAACTGTGAATTTGCCGTCGTCGGAGGTTGGCTTTGGGCCGCACGACGAGAGCAAAACGCAAGGCAGAAGCAGAGAAAAAATCAAAATAAGTGATATTTTTTTCAACTTTCTCACCTCAAACGGTTATTTTATGCTTTTTGCTCTCTCGGCAAGAGGCGCACACACCGTAAAGAATACTTCTTCCGCTATCAATAGAGAACCCGTGATGCTCGCCTATGTGACGGCACAAGTCGTCACCCATATAGCACTCAAGATGCTCAAGATGGCCACACTCAATGCACTTTAAGTGAAAATGATCGCTGCACGCGCTTTTTTTGCCTATATACTGATATACGGAGCAATTTTTACCCTCGTCCTTGAACTTTCGCACGTATCCGCGTTCGCAAAGCAAAGAGAGGTTTCTGTATATCGAGCTTTTTCCGCTGAGGCTTCCGTTTACCGCAACACATACCTCGTCAACGGTATAGTGCGTGTCGGGATGAGCGCACAAAAACTCCTCAAGTTTGCTTTTTCCCTGTGTTTTATATTTTCTTGACATATTTATCTCCTTTTTGAAAACGAAAATGAGAATCATTCTCAAAACCAAAAAGATTATACCATATACTCACCGGCTTGTCAATAACTTTTGAGAATCATTCTCAAATTTATTGTGAATTATACCTCCCCTTTTACAAAAAAACACCGGTCGAATTTTCGCTACAATCTTTGCAAAATAATTTTTGATTTACTATTGCATTTTCAAAAAATATATGATATAATACATAAGTCGCAGAAGTAACGGCAAAAAAAACAAATATGTACGGTATGCATCAAGGAGAGTTATCTCGCCTATGGCGAGGATACCCACACCCTGCGCCTGACAAGCGAGCTTGTCGATGTTCGGGTGGGGTATGCGAAGTGGATTCGGACAACACGTTGTCCGAGCCTCGTCTAATCAAGCTCCATAACTATGATGCACACTGGTGCATCATAGTTA
>JAZNWS010000120.1:0-5939 GCA_045593485.1 Eubacteriales bacterium
CCCCTTTGCGAGATGGAGGACGCGAACAAGGCAAAGCTTGAGGCAATACTTAAGGAATACAGACTTCTCAAATAACAAAAAATCAAGGATAGGTATAAAAATGATAAGAATTCTTTTGTCGGGCTGCTTTGGCAGAATGGGACACGCGGTGCTTGACGCAACGAAGGGCACTGATCTTTGCGTCATTTCGGGCGTGGATATAAACGCGGGACAGAGCAATTTCCCCGTTTATTCCAATATCTCCGAGGCGGCAGAGACGCCTGACGTGATAATCGACTTTTCTCACCACACCGCCCTGCCCGATATTATGGAATACGCGGTAAAAAACAACGTCCCTTGCGTAATCTGCACCACGGGTCACACGGACGAGGAATACGAGATAATGAAAAAAGCGGCGGAGTCAATCCCCGTGTTCTTCTCGCGCAATATGTCGCTCGGCGTAAACCTGCTTATCGCGCTTTGCAAAAAGGCGTCTGCGGCGCTTGGGTTGGACTACGACGTTGAGATTATAGAAAAGCATCATCACAACAAGCTTGACGCTCCCAGCGGCACGGCATTGATGATTGCAGATGCTATTTCGGAGACGAGAGACGAGAGCGAATACGTGTACGACAGACACAATGTCCGAAAAAAACGCGAGCCGAATGAGATAGGAATTTCGGCAATTCGCGGCGGCAGTATTATCGGTGAGCATGAGGTTCTTTTCGCAGGCAAGGACGAGGTGCTGACAATTTCTCACTCCGCGTCCTCGCGTGAGCTTTTCGCTACAGGCGCGCTTCGTGCGGCTGAATTTATAGTCGGCAAGAGCGCAGGAATGTATAATATGGACAATATGTTCGAGGGTATAATTTAACAGAACAAAACAGGAGGGTCAAGCCCTCCTGTTTTTCATCCAAGCATCTCCTCTCGGAGAAATTTCATTATCTTTTTTTCCTCTCGTGACACCTTGACCTGTGTCATTCCGAGGACAGACGCAACCTGCATCTGCGTCATGTTTCTGTAATAGCGCAAAAGCACTATCTTGCGCCACTCGGGCGGCATTTTCGCTATCGCCTGCGTGAGCGCAATTTTGTCGTTGAGCTGCTCAAACTCGTCCGCATCTGTCCTGTCGGGGATTATCTCGCCAAAGGTCTGCGAGTCCTCGCCGTACGCACATTCCGAAAGCGATGCCACGGGGCTTACCGCGTCAATAGCCATCGCCGCCTCTTCAATACTCACGCCCGCCAATTCCGCAAGCTCGCCGATTCCCGCGTCTCTGCCCTCCTCGGTCATTATACGGGTCTTCTCGCGCATTATGATAATGCCTACCCTTTTATAGCTTCGACTGACCTTGATAAGCCCGTCGTCGCGCAGGTGTCTGCGTATTTCGCCCACGATAAGAGGTACGGCGTATGTGGAAAAGGCAGTTCCTCTGTCCGCCTCAAAGCTCCTCACCGCCTTTATCATACCCATAATTCCTATCTGCATCAGATCCTCAAATTCGCACCCTCTATCCTTGAATTTATGGGCGATACTCCGCACCAGCGGTATGTTCTCGTTTACAAGTATTTCAAGAGCTTTCTCATCGCCCGCATTGGCGCGAATGACAAGCTCTCTGTTTCGCAAAAATCTCTCGTCTGAAGTCAGCTCCCGATTTTTGTTTTCTGTATTTGTGGAATTAAGCTCCATAAAAAACCTCGCAATTTGTTGTTATGTACTCTCTCTGTCAACAAATTGCTTGAAAAGTGTGACCGTAGTGCCCGCTCCAACTCTTGACCGTACAAGCACCTTATCGCAAAAGCTCTCCATTACGGTAAAGCCCATACCGCTGCGCTCGTCCTCTCTGTCGGTCGTGAAAAGCGGCTGACGCGCCTGCTTTACGTCGGGGATTCCGCATCCTCTGTCTCGCACCTCTATTTTTACAGCTCGTCCCTCAAGCAGACTAACCGTTATATATATTATGCCAGAGGTGTTTTTGTACGCGTGTACTATGCAGTTTGTGACTGCCTCGGAGACGGCGCATTTTATGTCCGCTATCTCAAGTGCGGCGGGGTCAAGCGAGGCACAAAAGGCCGCGACCGCGGCTCTTGCCATTCCCTCGTTTACGGAAATTGCGGGGAGCTTTATCTGCATTTTATTTATCACCGCTCCCGAAAATTTTTTCTTCCTCATTTTCTGACTTTCCTTTCCTTGATGATTATTTGTTTTCCTGCTTGCTTTGTGCGCCTTGTGATTTTTGTGCGCTCGCGCGTCTGCCCTTGACTTTAGGGGCGGAACGTGAGGGGGTAGCCCTTGTGTACTGTATCTTTATCACTCTTTCCATTCCCGCAAGTGACAGTATTCTCTCAATCGCCGGGTTAGGATCGGACACAATAACCTCACCGCCCAGCTGATTCATTACCGAATATCTGCCCATAATAAGCCCAAGCCCCGAGGAATCCATAAAATTCACCGCCGACATATCCATAATCAGTCCCCTCGGTTTTTTTGCATATATTTCGCTATCTATAGCCGCGCGAATTGAGCTCGCGCTGTGGTGGTCTATCTCTCCGCGCAGCTTTATTTTCAAATAACAGCCCATGTATTCGCTGTCATATCCCGGCTTTCTGTCCTTTGCCGCACTCATTTTTTATGCTCTCCTCTCTTGATATGAGATATTTTTTGCTTTTATACCATTCTAACACACGGGATTTGAAAAATTTGTCGCTATACGTTGTCGAATAAAATTTTTGCGCGCTCAAGCACGTAAAAGCACCTGCCATCACGGTAGGTGCTTCCTTAACAAAAAAACAAGGGGAGACCGAGGTCTCCCCTTATGTGTCAGAATAATTATTTTGCGATGATCTTCTGCGCTACGTTCATAGGAACGGTCTCATATCCCGTTACCTCGTAGTCAAAGTATCCTCTGCCCTGAGTCATAGCGCGGAGAACAGTAGGATAATCTGCAAGCTCTGCCTTGGGCGCCATAGCGTGAACTACAGTGTAGCCCATCTTATCCTCTACTGCATCCATACCCATAACTGCGCCGCGGCGCTTGTTAAGGTCGCCCATCACGTCACCAACGAGAGAATCGGGAACTGTGACGTCAAGGTTTCCAACAGGCTCGAGAAGCACGGGGCCTGCCTGCTCAAGACACTTCTTGTATGCAAGAGAAGCCGCGGTCTTAAACGAAAGCTCGTCAGAGTCAACGTCGTGGTAAGAGCCGTCGTGGAGGTCAGCCGCAAGTCTGGTCATGGGATAGCCGTAAGCACCCTTGAGCATTGCGTCCTGAAGGCCCTTTTCAACTGCGGGGTTGAAGTTCTTGGGAACTGCACCGCCGACAACGGATACCGTAAAGGTAAGTCCTTCCTCCTCGGAGGGCGAGAACTTGATCCAAACGTGACCGTACTGACCCGATCCGCCGTTCTGCTTTTTGTGCTTACCTTCAACGTCAACGGTCTTTGTTATCTTTTCTCTATAAGGAATTGCGGGAATGTCGTATCTGATATTAACACCAAAACGGTTCTTGAGGTTAGCCGCAAGAATAGTCAGGTGCATATCGCCCATAGCGTAAATAAGCTGCTGCTTTGTTTCGGGGTTGTTCTCATACTTAAGAGTCATATCCTCCTCGGTCATACGAGCGATAGCCTGCGAGATCTTGCTCTCGTCCTTGGCTGTGAGAGGATACATAGCTCTGCAGTAGTAAGGAGTCGAATACTTAACTGCCGTGTAGGAAACGCTTCCGGATGCGGAAAGCGTATCGTTTGTGTTGGTGTCGGAGAGCTTGGATATCATACCGATATCGCCGCAAGCAAGCTCGTCAACCTCAACCTGCTTATTACCCTTCATTATGTAAATGTGAGCAAGTCTTTCCTCGGCGCCGCTTCTGGAGTTTTTAAGCACTGCGTCCTTCTTTACAGATCCACTCATCACCTTGAAGAAGGACATCTTTCCTACGAACGGGTCAGCAACGGTCTTGAATACGAAGAGTGCAGGCTCGCCGTCAACCTTTATTTCAACGTCGCCGTCAGTAGTCTTTTCAACCTTCTTTGCGGTATGTCTGGGGAAGGAAGCCGCGATGGAATCCATCATTGCAACAACGCCCCAAAGTCTTGTAGCCGCGCCACAGTAAACGGGAGTGATAGAGCCGTCGATAATACCCTGGTGGAGACCGTCAACGCACTCCTCCTTCGTGAAGGGCTCGCCGTCAAAGAACTTCATCATAAGCTCCTCGCTGGTACCCGCAACTGCCTCCCAAAGAACGTCCTTATATCTCTCAGCTGCTGCCTCAAGCTCGGGAGTGGTGTCTGTGGGGATTCTCTTTCCGGAGTCATCGTATATGTAGGACTGCATATCAAGCAGATCTATCATTGTAATATCCTTACCGTTCTTACCAACGGGGATAAATACGGGACAGAGGGATTTACCGAATTTTTCGCGGAGCTGGTCAAAGGTTGCGTTAAAGTGAGCGTCGAGAAGGTCGCACTTGTTGATAAAGAACGCCTTGGGAACTCCTGCCTCGCAAGCCTTATCCCAAGCAAGCTCTGTACCAACTTCCATACCTGCCTTACCGTCAACGCAGATAACTACGCTGTCCGCAACGCGAACACCCTGCTTGACCTCGCCCTCAAAGTCGAGATATCCGGGAGTGTCTATAATATTTATCTTAACGTCCTTCCAGAAAACGTGAGCAAGAGATGCGGAAAGCGAGAACTTTCTTGTCTGCTCCTCAGAGTCGTAGTCGCATACGGTATTACCGTTGGGAACACTTCCGAGTCTGTCAGTACCGCCAGAAACAAAAAGCATAGCCTCGGCAAGAGATGTCTTACCTGAGTCGCCGTGTCCCGCCAAAGCGATATTACGAATTTGTTTTGTGTTGTAGGTTGCCATAGGAGTTTTCCTTTATCACGCGAAGCCGTGATTACCTTTCTATAATAAATAAAATTTTAATACCTAAAATACAAACGGTATATATAAATTATACAGTATTTTGCTTGAAAAATCAACATTTTTTGTGGACTTTTTTTGATTGGATTTGTAGAACTTGTCCTCTTAATTTTGTATATTTCTAACAATTTACCACGCAAAAGCCCTTTATCTGTATAATTTTTCTCAGACTGAGCATACTAAAAATACATTCACTCAATAAATATTTATGCCGCCATCGGCGGCGGAATGGAGATTAAAATGGACCCTAAGAAAACCGAAAAAGAGAAAATGACCGAGGAACAGCGCAGACGAAGAATAGAGATTGAAAAGGAGCTCGGAGTTCCCGACCCTCCCGTACCCAACCGCGCGCACACAGAGCTATCCGCCAAAGATTATCCCATAGCAGACTTCAAGGCGCTGAATCTTGACGAAAACGCACTCCACGAGTATGCCGACAGATACAAAAGCAAGCGCATGAATGATTCCCAACGCCGCGAGGAAACAGAATAAAAAAGTGTACGCGTAGGCGTACACTTTTTTATAAATATCTGTATTTTTTTCTTTTTGTAATAAGGAATATTACCGTCACTACAACTGCCATAAGCTCCGCGACGATAATAGACACCCAGATGCCGTCCAGCTGCCATATCAGCGGCAGAATTATCACCGCGGCGGTCTGGAAAATGAGAGTTCTTAAAAAGGATATTATCGCGGACGTAAGACCGTCGTTGAGGGCTGTAAAGAATGACGAGCCGAATATCGCAAATCCCGCAAACAAGAATGAAAACGAGAATATGCGGAAGCCTCGGAGCGTCATTTGGAGTAGGTACGGATTATCTGCAACAAACAGCTTTGACAGCGGCAAAGCCAAAAGCTCTCCCGCCGCAAGCATAGCGACCGAGCTTATCGACAAAAGCAAAACACTTTTTTTCAAAAGGCTTTTGAGCTCGTCTGTGTTCCCTGCTCCGTAATGATAGCTTATAACGGGCGCAACACCCACGACGTACCCGATAAATATCGCGATAAACGCAAAATTGACGTACATCAACACT
>JAZNWS010000121.1:0-4439 GCA_045593485.1 Eubacteriales bacterium
CATTGACTTAGGTATTCACGAACTTGCAATCACATCAGACGGAACTAAATATCCTAATCCTAAATATTATACTAAATCGCAGAAGAAGCTCGCACGGCTTCAGCGTCAGCTCTCCCGAAAAACAAAGGGGAGCAATAACCGCGAGAAAGCCCGTATCAAAGCAGCGAGACTTCAAGAGCATATCGCTAACCAAAGAAACGATATGATACATAAAATGACTGCCGACTTAATCCGCAACTATGACGCAATCTGTATTGAGGATTTAACACCCTCGAATATGGTAAAAAATCATAAGTTAGCAAAGGTTATCTCCGACGCTTCATTTGCGGAGATACGCCGACAGCTTGAATACAAAGCGGAGTGGTACGGAAGAAAGATTTCCGTTGTAGACCGCTTCTATCCGTCAAGTCAGTTGTGTTCCTGTTGCGGTTACAAAAACACTGAAACAAAAAATTTGAAAATAAGAAAATGGACTTGCCCGAATTGCAGACAAGTCCACGATAGAGATATAAATGCCTCAATCAACATTTTAAATGAGGGATTAAAAGTTTTAGCTTAAATTCAATTATGGTAGGGCGAGGCACGCCCGAACCTATACGCCTGTGGAGAGCAAGTAAGACCTATTTTATAGGCACGTTCGGCGAAGCAGGAAGCTTATTTCCAAGAGGATTTTGTTGTGAGATTTGAAGATTATTGTTTTTTTCTTCCTGTTTAGCAATTATTTCTCTCAAGCGTTCTACATTGTCACGTGCAAAAGGATAGTGAGCTTGCCACATATTGCGCCAGAATATAAGCTGTGTCCGAGGTAGCGCGGGGTCTCCGTATGCGCCCTGTTGGAAGTTCTGGCGGTTCTCCTGCCACAGTAAAGCGCGTGAGCGTTCAAGGTCCACAGTAGTGTCTGTCGAGAACATATACTCGTCGTTATAGTAATATTCTCCTGTAGTTTCGTCTCTCTCGATATAATCGTATCGGTTGAATGAACAGTTTTGCATCCTTCCTTCAGAGTCCTTGTAGGCAGCGGGGCGAGGCTCATCGGCATAGGCGAGATAGTATTGAAAGATTATCCTGTCTATTTCGGCGTGCGCGGCATTCTTCATCTGTCGCTTGGAGTCAAGTCTTCCCGCCGACTGCTGTATCTGTAGCTGCTTAGCGACCCCCGACTGTGCGCTTCCGTCATACTGACCTTGGAAGGAGTCGGATATACCGAGTATTCGCTTAGCCTGGTCATAGAGCCTGTCAGACTGCGCTATATCCTGCGATATTGCGGGAGTAGTGTCTATAGTGCCGTACATTGACTTGTTTTCTCCGGCCTTAAGCTTTACTATCTGTCCGAATACACTGTTGTTAAGCGCCACCTGCGCGTCCTCGGGCATTATAGGTGTAATACCGGCACGAAGGAGCTTATCGAGAATACGGCTCTCTATCTTGTTTATAGCTTGTTGCTGAGGTCTTATAAATTCGCAGTCGGACTGTCCGAAGAGCTTGTCCTCCTCAGACGTGTTCTTGCGAATAACCACGGGAAGTATGTTCGGCTTGTAGAAGGGAAGCCTTGTCGGCTCTGTCTTAGGCACTTGGACCTCGACTGTCTTCGGAAGCATAAGTCCGCCCACATTGTCGAATATGAGCTGACCTTCGGGGGTGAGCGCTTGCTTCTTTACAAGCTCGGTAACTATCTCTCCGTCCTTTACCATTACCGACATAGCGGGAATAACGTGTCCGTCAGACAGTGCTATATCGTGGTCAAGCTCCTCATAATCCTCGCTCTGAAGCTCGAAATCGTGAGAGTCACATTCACATATCTCCTCACGCTTACCGCAATGCTTGCAGATTTTACGCTTTCTCGCATAGTAATCGTCTATATCGGACAGAGTAGTGTCGCCGCTCCAGACGAATTTACAGACGTTATCGTCCTCGTCCTTGTAGAAGCATACATAAAGAGTAGCGGTCTTATCGTCCTGTGTGTTCTCGTCGCTCTCGGTCTCCTCAGCTACCTTGGGAGATACGCCATACCTGCGGACTATATCTTCCTTGGTAGTCTCAAACTCAATAAAGCAGTATTCCATATCCTTTGTGTCGTATATGTTAGGCTGTCCCGTGAAGCGTCTCGGCGCAAGGCAGGAAACAGTAACGTCTCCTACAGTGTTATGAGTGGTAATAGAGTCATCCCACTCTACAAGCCACACAGAGCCGCCGTAAATAGGATTAAAGCGTTCGTCCATATCGTTGAGCTTTTCGTAGGGTAATTCGTCGCGCTTATTCATCAGCATTGTCTCTACGCCCTTAGCGTTGCGCTCGTTGCGCTCACTCCACATTTTAGGGCGCACTGCTGGAGTCGGGATATATGAGGATATCTGCGACTCGATAAGCTCGTATGTAATGTTGCGCACGGTCTTAGCTTCCTCGTTTGAGCCGTCTATAGTCTTGTCGCCCTTATATTGTTTGAGGTGCTTCTCCATAGCCTCATAAAGCTCCTCGGTCTGATTGCGGGACTCTTTATAGAGGTCCTGGAAAAATAACAGTTTGTCATATTCATTTAGCTTAGGTATATTCATAAATTACTTGGTTTTCCTCCTAATTTCTTGATAATATATTCACGCTCGCTCGGTGAAGCGTTATAGTAGTCTTCGAGCATGTCCTCAGAGTACCTTATGCGCTTGCTCTCGGGCTCAGGCGTTGGATGAGTCCAATATATAGCGAAGTATCTAAGCGCATCGGGGCTGTGTGTTATCTCGTGAGGCTCTGTCATTGTGTCTGACGGTCGCTTAGGGTCTATTTGAAGCATCGGAAGGTGCTTTATCAGCTGAGTGCAGTTATTGAATATGTGCAGACGGCTTTCTCCGTTATCGTCCTTCTGAAGCAGTTCCTTGATAGCAAGCCAGCCTGCCTCTCGGTCGTTGTTTGATTTAACCAGGTTAAGCCCTGCCTCGCTGAACAGCAGAGCCTTGCTCTTGCCCGTCTCCTGTGACCTGTTCCATAGGTCAGGCGGCGCAAGTGTCGCATAAATTTCCTCGTCCTTTGACGTGTATTCGAGTATCTTCTTAGCGGCTACGCTTATCGGAAGATTGCTTTCACAAAGCTCCTTGTATACGTAAGCGTTGCGCAAGCTATCCACCGCCACCCAATAACAAGCAAGCATATCGAGACCGTAGTCTATCGCTCTGTACCGTCTCCACTCCGACGGAATAGGGAAGGGCGCGCAAACGTGAAGCTCTCGGTTAAATTCGTTGTAATACTGTCCTTCGAATATATTCCAGTCGCCCTCAAGCAAAGCTCTGCGCTGATTTTCGGGAAGCGCAAGGAGTCGCTGCTTGTAGTTCGGGTCTGAGGACATCAGAAATTTATTATCCTCTACGCGCGAAGGTATGAAGATCCGTCTCATTCCTTGAGTTCCGTCAAACGTTGTATTAGGCGGCGCAGGGTCTACAAATCTCTCTTTTACCCAGGTATGTCCGACTCCGCCGGGGTTAGTCGATGACTTTATTTGCTTTGGAAAGCTGTTAGCTCCTCTGACACGTGATATCAGATATATATACTGAAACTCGGTAAAGTGAGTAAGCTCATCAAAGCGTATAACGTCATACTCAGCCGATTGATATTGAAAGACGTCGCTCTCGGAAGCGCAATAGCCGAAGTCTATACAAGAGCCGTTTGCAAATTTTCCCGTGTGTGTTGACGAGTTAAGTGTGAATATGTCTCTCGGATATAATCCCTGTGCCGTTCTTATCAGCGACTTTTCAAGCTCCGCAAAGGTGCGCCTTAAGATTAGCTGCTTCGACTTAGGATATTTAAGCGCAAAGAGCAGCGCATCAACGAGCTGACCGAACGACTTACCTCCGCCCGCTGCGCCTCCGAAAAGCACCTCGGCCTCAGTCGCATATATAAACGCTTTTTGTTTCTTCGTGATGTCAATGTTAATCGATGACATTTATAGTCACCTCTAAACTACCGCTCGAATTAACGTCCTGTTCAATGCGCTCCTTCATACCGTGACAGTTCACGGCTACAAACTTCGCAAAGTTAGCGTTATACCTCTCAGACAAAGCTCCGTCTACAAGCTTACCCTTCTGAATATTCTTACACCGCGCGTATGCAGTGGCGAAAATGGGATAACTGTCGCACCAATTGCGTAATGTGTCATCTGTCGTATCAATACTATCGGCGAACAATTCAAACGTCGGATATCCTTCATAAGAGTGGAAATAATCTATCATCTTTTGACAGTATTCCTCTTTGTATTTGCAGGACAAGTCATGACCTTCCGAAAATCTTGTCTCTTTTCCTATCTCATTACCTTCTACAAAAGGCATATGGTTCTCCTTTCTAAAAAAATAAAAGCCACGTCGCAACCATTTCGGTCACAAGTGGCTTTCGCTCTAAGCATAGCTCTTTATATTATCTTGATTATATTATAACATTTTATCAGGTAAAAAAAGGTACAA
>JAZNWS010000122.1:0-12804 GCA_045593485.1 Eubacteriales bacterium
ATATCGGTACTCTTGGTACGTTCCTTTCGGACGTAAAGACTCAGCCTCTCCAGATTGACTACATGATGATACAGGGCTCATCTCAGGAGCAGCCTGTTGCAAAAGCAGGATTCTGGAAGACCTTGGTCCACGAGGTAAAGAGCTTCTTCTGGAGCTTCTTCCGTGACTACGACGGAATGGGCGTTATGGATGAGGAGACTGTGGGCGAGGGCGTTGAGGTATGGCTTGCTTCGGGTCGTGACCAGTCGCAGGTTATACGTAACCTTGTAAACAACGATTTCACACCTTCCAGCAAAGCAAACGGCGATGAGATCGACGGATGTCCCGTTGACTTGAAGCTCGTTGCTCTTGGAACGTTGCTTCCTTCCATACTTGCAGGCGAGGGACCTGACGTTTACCTTGGTCTCGGCCAGGCAGACGTAATCAACTACGCTATCCGTTCCGCTATACATCCCATAGAGGAAATGGAAGGCTTTGACGAGCATATGACAAACTTTACCGACGCGGCAAAGCTCGTTGTCGGAATTGAAGACGCTGACGGTGTTCAGCATTATTACGGATTGCCCGAAGCGCAAGGCTTCCTTATGATGTTCGCGCGTATAGACGTTCTTGCGGATCTCGGAATTGAGGTTCCCAAGACTTGGGACGACATCATGGCGGCGATCCCCGTTCTCCAGTCCAAAAACATGGAGATAGGTCTTACGGCAGACTACTCAATATTCCTTTATCAGACGGGCGGTACGCTGTTCGCTGACGACGGAATGAGAATAAATCTTGACTCCAAGCTTGGTCTCTCGGCATTCGAGAGAACCTGTAATCTCTTTACACAGTACGGATTCCCCTACGTTTACGATGCTGCGAACCGTTTTAGAACGGGTGAGATGCCGATCATACTTGGTGACTATACAGGCCTTTATAACCAGCTCAAGGTCTTCGCTACAGAAATCGAAGGCTTGTGGCAGTTCTACCCCCTCCCCGGTACACTCCAGGAGGACGGCACGATAAACAACTGCGCAGTATCCTCTATTACCGCCACCGTTATGGTAAAGGGCTGTGACACAGCAGAGGACCAGGCAAGGGCTTGGCAGTTCATGAAGTGGTACACGGGCAAGCAGTGTCAGACGGATTATTCAAACGAAATGGTCGCTATAATGGGTCCCTCGGCTAAGTACAATACGGCTAACAGAACGGCTCTTGCTGAGCTTCCCTGGACTATGGAGGAATACACTCAGATATCCGCGCAGTTTGAAAATCTTGCGGCAGTTCCCAACTACCCCGGCGCATACATTATAGGACGTTATACAAGCTTTGCGTTCCTCTCCGCTTACAACGAAAAGGCAGACCCTGTTGAGAGCCTGATGGGATACATCAACACCATCAACAAGGAGATCACACGTAAGAGAGAAGAATTCGGGCTTGAAACTCTTGAAATTGGTCAGACTCTCAAGGAAAAGAGAAGAGATCAGTCACGAGATGCTATTGAAGCACTTCGCGAGGCGGGACTCGTCGAGGCCGCAGAGCTTGCGAATAAGGCTATTCGCAGCGCGGACGACGCGATCATCAACACAGCCTCCGAGGAGCTCTTCGCAATGGTTAAGACAGAAGTCGACACACTTAAGGTAAGCGTAAAGAAGGACGTAAATCTTTCCGAGCTTACAAATGACGAGCTTCTTCATTATACTGCCCAGGCGCTTTACGATACCGCAAGGGCACAGGAATAATTAGGGAAGGAGAGAACAAATGTCTACTAAAACAGCAGAAAAGAAGGCTGTGGCGCGCAAGGATATGACGATGCGTCAGTGGATATGGAAAGAGATGAAGCGAAATAAGGTAGCTTACTTTATGGTAGCGCCGTATATGCTTATCTTCTGCGTATTTACTGTATTGCCCGTTGTAATCTCCGTGTTCATGAGCTTTACGGACTTTAATATGCTGGAAATGCCCAACATAGTTTGGTTCAAGAACTACATTTCATTGTTCTTTGATGACGACATTTTCCTTATAGCAATTAAAAACACGTTTATATTCGCAGTTCTTGTAGGACCTGCATCGTACCTGCTCTCCTTCTTGGTAGCTTGGTTTATCAACGAGCTTCCTCCCAGCATCAGAGCAGTTGTCACACTTATATTCTATGCTCCCTCAATTTCAGGTCAGGTTTATACGATCTGGGGTGTGCTTTTCTCGGCAGACGCCTACGGTTGGGTAAACGCAACGCTTCTTGAGCTTGAGCTGATAGATAGTGAGATCGCGTGGTTCCAGGACGAGAAATACGTTATGGTACTTTGCGTTGTCGTATCGTTGTGGACGTCACTCGGTACATCCTTCCTGTCCTTTATAGCGGGACTTCAGGGTGTTGACCGCTCGCTCTACGAGGCGGGTGCGGTTGACGGCATCAGGAACAGATGGCAGGAGCTTTATTACATAACGCTTCCTTCCATGAAGCCTCAGCTTATGTTCGGCGCGGTAATGACAATTACCGGATCGTTCGGATACGGAGCTATAGTAACCGCGCTTTGCGGATTCCCATCAGTAAACTATGCGGCGCATACCATTGTTCATCATCTGGAGGACTACGGTGGACAAAGATATGAGGTCGGTTATTCCTCGGCGATAGCCGTTGTCCTATTTGTAATAATGGTAGGAGCAAACGCGTTGGTCAAGAGGATGCTTTCAAAGGTAGGTCAGTAATATGGCAAAGTTAAGAACAAGAAAACATAAGGTCGTTCTTGCCCGTTCCGCGGGCGGCGACGCAGGTATTACGATAATGCTCGTCCTCCTTGGAGCATTCATGTTCCTGCCTATGGTATACGTTGTCGCGCAGTCTCTCAAGCCTCTTGACGAGCTGTGGATGTATCCTCCTAAATTCATTGTTATGAAACCGGGCTTCCAGAACTATAAGGCTCTGTTTTCACTTATGAATATCTCTTGGGTTCCTTTCTCAAGATATATTTTCAACACAGTATTCACATCCGTTGCGGGAACGTTTGGACATTTGTTCATCGCGTCTCTTGCGGCGTACACGATGGCGAAGATCAAGTTCCCCGGCGGTCAGACAATGTTCTCCATCGTGCAGCTCTCGCTTATGTTTAACGCTACCGTAACGGCGATAACTTCATTTATTATAATGTCTATATTCGGCATGCTGGATACGCAATGGGCAATCATAGTTCCTGCGTGGGGCTCAACGCTCGGTCTGTATCTTATGAAGCAGTTTATGGACACAAACGTTCCCGATACCGTTCTTGAGTCGGCAAGACTGGACGGCGCGGGAGAGCTTCGTACGTATTGGATAATAGCAATGCCTATGGTTAAGCCCGCATGGCTGACACTTATAGTTTATTCCTTCCAGGCTCTTTGGAACCAGGGTGCGTCCAGCTATATCCATTCCGAGCAGCTCAAATCCTTTAACTACGCGATAGGACAGATCACCGCGGGCGGTATCAAGCGTGCGGGCGCGTCTGCGGCAGCGCAGGTCGTAATGATGCTGGTTCCTATTCTCGTATTCGTTATCACTCAGTCCAACATTATTGAAACCATGGGCTCGAGCGGAATGAAAGACTAATTTTAGGAGGAAGCATAATGAAAAAAATCGCAAAGATTTTGTGTTTGATATTTGCAGTAGTTATGGTTGCCTCCTGCTTGGTAGCTGTGGCGGGCGCAGGCTCGGCGTATCAGACGTATACGTATTCCATCTCGGGATACCCACTTCTGTCTCCCGATGCCTATACTCCCGATACTGTCATAGACTCGGCATATATGGGTCTTGACATACCGCTTAACGCGGCAAGCGACCTTGAAACAGACAGCAATAATAACGTTTATATTGCGGATACCAAAAACAACAGAATAGTTTGTCTTGACCGCTATTATAAGCTCAGGTTTATAATCAGCACGTTCAAGAACGATCAGGGTGTTCCCGAAGCGTTGACCGAGCCTCAGGGTGTATTCATAACCGATAAGAATATCTGGGTATGTGACACAGGCGCGTCGCGTTTGGTAGTGTTCGACCTTGAGGGTAATTTTGAGCGTATAGTTCAGGCACCCAAATCCACTCTTTTTGAAACGGGATCTCTCTACACTCCCGTTGCCGTTGCCGTTGACCAGTATGACCGTATATTCGTAGTATCCTCCACAACCACCGAGGGTATTATAGTAATGACGGAAACGGGTGAATTTACAGGCTTTATCGGCGCGCAGGCAGTAAGCGTTTCCAAGTGGAAGGCACTTTGGAAGAAATTCCAGACAGAAGAGCAAAAGGCTACCGAATCTCAGGAGGTAGCAAGTGAGTTCAACAACATCACAGTTGATGAAAACGGATTTATTTACGTTACGACCTCGGCAATAAACGAGGGCGCGGTTCAGAACGCAATAAGAAGTAAGGCAGTTGACGGCACGTACCTTCCCGTCAAGATGCTTAATACCAACGGTGAGGAAATTATGAAGCGAAACGGCTTCTGGCCTCCTGCCGGAGAGATCAACTTCGCTTCTATGGCATTCAACGACAGGGATATCGTTGGTACGTCTACAATCGTTGACGTAGCGATAGGCGAGGAGGGAACGTGGTCTATAATCGACCAGAAGCGTTCCAAGATATACACGTACGATGATAACGGAAGCCTTCTGTTCGCATTTGGCGATATAGGTAATATGACCGGAAACATTATGAAAAACGGTCTTAAGGCTATCACTTATCAGGACTCCAAGATGCTTATTCTTGATAACCAGGCATCAAAAATCATCGCATACAAGAGAACTGAATACGGAAACATTCTGATGGAAGCCCTTGCGGCCGAGAATGACCAGGAATTCGATATAGCGATCAACTATTGGACACAGGTCCTTCAGAGGAACTCCAACTTTGACGCTGCATACGTAGGTATCGGCCAGGCGATGCAGAGAAACGGAGAATACGAGGCGTCTCTTGAACAGTTTGAGGCCGCTTACGATACTGCAAACTGGTCCAAGTCCTTCCAGGAAATAAGAAAAGAGTGGATGTCTAATTACTTTATCCTTCTTATTCTTATAATAGTGGCTGCTATAGCTATATTCGTACTGTTCTTTAAGTTCGTTGGCAAGGTAAACAAGGAGGCAACTCATTCGGGCAAGAAGAAGACCTTTGGTCAGGAGCTTGCTTACGGATTCTACGTTATGTTGCATCCGTTCGACGGATTCTGGGACCTCAAGCACGAAAAGAGAGGATCACTCAGAGCGTCCTTGGTATATATTGCCGTTACGGTACTTGCTTTCTATTATCAGATAATCGGTTCGGGTTATCTTTCTAACCCCACGGGAGCGTATTCATCTATATGGATGCAGCTTCTCAGCGTGCTTGTTCCGCTCTTGTTGTTCGTGCTTGCAAACTGGTGTCTTACAACACTGTTTGAAGGAGAGGGAAGCCTTAAGGACATATTTATAGCTTGCTCCTACAGCTTGGCACCGTTGCCCTTGCTTCTTATTCCTTCCACCATTTACGCAAACGTTGCAACTGAGGCAGAGCTTGATATAGTAAAGATGTTCTATATCTTGGCGCTCGTATGGGTTGGATTGCTCTTGTTCTGCGGAACAATGGTCACCCACGATTACAGCTTGGGCAAGAACTTTATCACAATAATAGGAACCATTGTCGGTATGGTATTTATTATGTTTATCGCAATCCTGTTCTCAACTCTCGTAGGAAAGATGGTAGGTCTTATTACGGATATTGTAACAGAGATCAAATTCCGATTGTAAATTACAGATAGGAGATGTACAATGAAAAAATTTAATAAAATTATATCGTTGCTCTTGGCTGTAATGATGCTGATCGGTTGTATGACTACCGTTTTTGCAGTAAACGTATCTGCCGAGGAGGCTGATACCGATAACAATGTACAAGAGGACGATGCAATAAACATTATCGTCAATAAAACTCCCGAGGACTATACGGAAAAGATTTACGCTACCGAGGATGAAAAAATAGCATCCATGAAACTTGCTTTCCGCAATCACGGGTACGAGATATACGCTGACGATTACAGCGGAGAAGTAGTAATAGTAAATCTTTCGACAGGAGAAAAGCTCTTTACAAACCCTTGGGACGTAGCATCGGATAAGTCATCAAACAGCACGACGGACGATTCCACGTCAGGTAGTATAAAGGAAAGCCTTTTGTCTCAGATCGAGCTTACCTTCACGGACAATTCCGGTCACACCTATACGTATACCAGCTTCCGTATGGCATCGCAGAAGGATCAGGTTGTGATCAAGAATATCAAGAACGGTATTCGTGTTGAGTATACTATCGGTCGTGAGCAGGCAAAGCTGCTTGTTCCTCACTCTATTGAACCCGAGAGATTCAACAAGCTCATCAAGGAAGATATTATAGAGGGAATGAAGGTTGTACACGGTGAATGGGGCGAATGGTACGCTAACCAGTTCCTTGTATACTATCAGCCTATTTCCAAATATGAGATAAATCTTGAAACCGGAGAGTTTGTCCTTGACGAAAACGGTCAAAGGATGGAAAAGTCCGATACTGAAAAGAAGCAGCTTTTCGAGGATTACCCTGCGCTTAAGGATATTGACGTAATGTACGTTCTTGACCAGGAAATCTCTCAGGCGGAGCTTATCAGACTTGAGCAGAGCATTAAAACCCATTGCCCTGATTACTCATACGAGGAGTTGGAATACGACCACGAGAGAACTAAATACGAGGCGCTTGATGAAAATTCCCCCGTATTTAAGATGGCTCTTGAATACACCATTGACGAGCAGGGTCTTACCGTAAGACTTCCCGCCAACGGTATGCGCTTTAACGAGGCGCTTTACACGCTTAATTCGCTCAGCGTCCTCCCCTACATGGGAGCGGGAAGCAACTGGTGCGAGGGATACAACTTTATGCCTGACGGATCGGGTGCACTCTACGAGTTTGATTCGGCAGACGTAACCTCAACACCTATTAACGTTTATAACCAGATTTACGGTAATGACTTTGCATATCACGAGCTCACCGGAACATACGAGAAGACCATAAGATATCCTGTGTTTGGTACGGTTGAGACCTCTAAGGAATACAAGATCACAACCAAGACTCCTCAGCAGGATGAGGAGATAGTCACTATCGTTGACGGTACTATATACGACAAGGTAATGAGCTATGATCCTGATGGCGAAAGCACAAGATATAAGACGCTTTACGAGACCTACGGCATTACCTTCAATGGCAACGGTACCGTTGAGGTAACGGAGAAAAAGAGCGGATTCCTCGCTATTATAGAGGAGGGAGATGCACTTACAAAGATAGCATCCTATCACGGCGGAAACCAGAATGACTATAACTCCGTAAGAATGGAGTTCACCCCCAGACCGTCCGATACTTATAACCTTCAGGAATCAATTTCCGTTTCGGGACTTGGTCAGCGCACGGTAGTAAGTGAAAGAAAGTATCTTGGAAACTATAAGATAAGATATATTATGCTTTCAGACGGAGATAAGGCAGCAGAGGCAGGAAACGACGTTTACGACGCGTCCTGGCTTGGTATGGCAGTTGCATATCGCGACTATCTTACAAATAACGGAATCCTCCAGCCTCTTTCCGAGGATGAGGTGGATGACGATATCCCGCTTTACATTGAGTCGTTTGGCGCGCTTGAAACCGTAGAGAGAATCCTCTCCATCCCCGTAACAAGAATGACAGCGCTTACCACGTTTGAGGACGTTATTAAAATCTATGACGATCTCTCGGGCGAGGGAATCACGAACATTAATTTCAAGCTTACCGGATTTGCAAACGGCGGTATGTATTATACTGTGCCCAAGAATCTCAAGTTTGAAAGAGTAGTAGGAAAGAACAAGGGCTTCCAGGCGTTGCTCGATTATGCGGCGAGAAAGGAAGCGGCAGGCGAGAACTTTGGAATATTCCCTGATTTTGATTTTGCGTACATAATCAATGAGACTAACTTTGACGGCGTATCCCGCAGCAAGCACGCGGCAAAGACCATAGACGACCGTTATGCTAGTAAGAGAGTTTACAGCGCAACTCAGCAGAAATACACCAACTACTACGACCTTGTTATTTCCCCTGCATACTTCGAGGAATTCTACGAGAAGCTTGTGGATAAGTATCTGAAGTATGATAATATCAACGGAATCTCACTTGGCTCGCTCGGTAATGCACTCAACTCCGACTTTGATGAGGATGAGCCTTACAACCGCGAGGACTCCAAGGAGTATACCATCGAGGCTCTTGAGTATATTAGCGAAAAGCTCGGTAGCGACATTGAAATTATGACATCGGGCGGAAACGCTTACACATGGAAATATGCAGATCATATTCTTGACGTTGCTCTTGACTCCTCTCGTCAGAGCCGTTCCTCAAACGCAGTGCCCTTTATCGGAGTTGTTCTCCACGGTTCTATGCAGTTTGCGGGCGAGCCCCTTAATATGGAGGGAGATATACAGTACGCAATGCTCAAGGCTATTGAGAACGGCGCATCTCCTTACTTTGTGCTTTCTTACAGAAACACAGACTCTCTTAAGGAGGATTCGTATTTGAGCAAGTACTATTCCATCAGATACGACATCTGGAAGGAAGACCTTGTTTCCACATATGAAACTCTTAATGAGGCTCTCAGCGACGTACAGACAAAGTACATTATTAATCACCAGTTTGTAGAGGCAGAGAGAATCCCCGATATTGATGAGATTGAGGCGGATATTCTTGGAGCTATCAAGGATTACGTAGATACCAAGAACAACCTTGAAGAAAATGAACTCAAGGAGCTCGAGCTCGCGTTTATCAGAGCGAGAGAAGAGGGACGTATAGCCGAGGCGTACGTCATCAACAATGCAATGACCGCTGTTCAGAAGTACACAGCTCTTGAGAGCAGCTACCACAGTCTTCTTGAGGCTCTTGAAACCTGGAAGGAAACTCGAGACGAGGATGACTGGGAGGATGTTCACTTTGCATTCGTTTCTCTTTGCGGATCAACATACAGAGATCTCAAAAATATAGTAGCTGCAGTTGAAGGCTATATTGCCAGCACAGAAAAGGCAATAGAAACCATTAAGAACGACGAGCGCGGAACAGAATATATCATAAGCGAGGCAGAGGCACATCATGCGCTCGTTAAGAGATATTACGAAAACAACAGATTGGTTCGCAAGGCTGTATATAAGATCAACGGAAGAGACGTCACACTGCTTCCTCAGAGCGAATGGATCAATGCAAGACCTACATATACATATGGATTTGTAGAGGACGCACAGAGCGGCGTCAAGGGCGGATATATGTATGCGGTAGGAAGCGCGCATAATGGATACAGAATTGGAACGATCAACGAAGCAACAGGCTACTTTGAAGACGTGCTCAGCATCGGCGGCACTGGAGAGCTCTTTGATGACGAAAAGATCGACATCGATGAGTTTGACGTATATATTGACGGCGAGCTTCTTACAAAGAACAACGTCACGATATTTAAGGCGACCAACGAGATCGGAGAGACGGTATATTACTCAAAGGCAGGCGGCGATTACGTTTATTACGAATACCAGCCCTCCTATAAGAGTATGCTTGAGGAAGCTTCCAATTGGATCGAAAGCAGTCTTAACTCCGTACAGGACGGCGAGGCGTATGCAACGCTTAAGGAGTTCTACGATCAGTCTATGAATTACGGAAGCACCGAAAATAACGGAAGCAGCGTCGAAGAGGAAGATACCTCCAAGTATGTTGTTGGAAGCGTTGTTATAGTTACATATGGAGATGAGAATGGCGCATACAAGCACCTCATCCTCAACTATAACGACTTTACCGTGAAGGTTAAGTTCAATGGTGCGGAGTATACTATTTCCGGATACGATTTTGTATCAACAATGAATTGAGAAGGGAGGTATAAATAATTATGACAGGCGAAATTGCAATAAAGAAGCAAAAAGCTCCTAAGAAAAGAAAGATCGCTTCTCTGGACAAAAGAAAAGCCAGAGTGGGCTGGTTATTTGTACTTCCTTTCGTAATAGGATTTATATGTATTTACTTTCCTATTATTAAAAACTCAATTTGGTACAGCTTTAACCACTTGAATATAATTCCTACCGGCGGATTTACGCTTGAGTTTGTAGGACTTAAAAATTACAGTGACGCGCTCTTTAAGGACACGACCTTTATTGAAACACTCGTCAAGGGTATAGGCGAGCTTATAATCGACATCCCCGCAATTCTTCTGTTCTCACTGTTTATGGCAGTTCTTCTGAATCAGAAGATGGTTGGACGAGGAGCATTCCGTGCTATATTCTTCCTTCCCGTTATTCTTGCCACCGGATTTATGACGTCTCTTGGTCTTATGGATACCATTGGCGGAGCTATGTCGGGCGGTATTGATGACGGTTCGGGCGGCAGCGCGACAAACGAGATAGTTTCGGCGCTGGACCTTCAAGTTCTATTCGCTAATATGAAGGTCGGTACGGATCTGGTTAAATACGTTGTACAGATGATCAACAAGATATACTCGATAGTTAACCGATCGGGTGTACAGATGCTTATATTCCTTTCAGGCTTGCAGTCTATTTCCCCCGCTATTTACGAGGCTTGTAAGATAGACGGCGCGAGCGGATGGGAGACCTTCTGGAAGATAACTCTTCCGATGATAAGCCCTATGATCCTTGTTAACGCGGTATACACGGTAATCGACGCATTTACGATAGAGTCAAACACTGTAATGCTGTACATTCAGTCCAGCAACAGAGGCGATGACATTCAGGGCGCGATGTCGTGGATATACTTCCTGATAGTAATACTTATAATAGCCATAGTTTCTGCGATTATGTCTATGTTCGTATTCTATCAACGAAGAGACTAATAGGGAGGAGGTAGAATTATGGATTCCAATAAAAATGTTTCCGAGGCTAAGATACTCAAGGAATCAAAGAGAAGAATCAAGGCTGATTTCGAGCGTACTCCCTTAAAGGAGAGACTCAAGGCAAAGTTTTTGAACTACTACTTCCTTCAGAACGTTGTATTTAAGGTTTTCAGATTCGTATTCCTTTTGGGTATCGCATACGTCGTACTTTACCCCTTCTTTACACAGATCGCGGGTTCGTTTATGTCTCCTGAGGACTTTTTGGACGTTACCGTACAGATAATCCCCAAGCACTTTACGCTTGATACCTATAAAGCAATTTGGACTGACCTTGCATACCTGGATGCGTTTAAGAATACATTCATCCTTTCAACCGTGTGCGCGGTCCTCCAGACGCTTTCCTGCTGTCTTATCGCGTACGGACTTGCCAAGTACAAGTTCAAGGGAAACAAGCTTTTGTTCCTTTTGGTTGTGCTTACGATGGTAATTCCTCACAAGACAGTTCAGTTCTCGCTTGAAATGGCATTCAGATATTTCGATATTCTCGGAATTATTAAATTCTTAAGCGGCGGCGCGAGCATTGGTGTAGAGGCAATAGACGGGGTGCTTGCAAACATTTCGATATTCAACCCTGAATCAAGCAGCGAGGTGATCCGCCAGATAGCAAAAGAGGGCTCTATAAACCTCAAGAATACCTTCTGGCCCATGATCATTATGTCAGTCACAGGACTTGCCTTCAAGAACGGACTTTACATATTTATGCTGCGTCAGTTCTTCCGCGGAATTCCCGACTCTCTTGAGGAATCTGCATATATCGACGGCTCGGGCGATTTCAGAACATTCTTCCAGATCATCCTGCCTATGTCGGTGCCTATGCTGATAACGGTATTTCTGTTCTCGTTCTGCTGGCAGTGGACAGACCAGTTCTACGTTGGCTTGTTCTTTGACCAGGATTCGACACCTATGCTTTCCAAGCTGTATCAGGATATCCCGAATAAGATCGAAAGCTTGACTTACGAATACGAGGGCGAGGCTCTATACGTGCCCGCTATACGAAATACCTGTGGTATCATGGTAATTTTGCCGCTCGTTATCCTGTATAGCTTCTTGCAGAGATATCTCGTAGAAGGAATTGAGCGTTCCGGTCTTACAGCCGAATAAAAAATTTTTTCCAATACTTCGTCTCTCTACGCAAGCGTAGCTTGCTGTCCTCGACAGCGGCTTGACTTACGTAAGTATGTGCTTGGTTGTTTGAGATGTGCCTTGTATTGAAAAAAATTCACTCCAAATATTGTGCTGCTCGCGATGAGAGCTGCACAAAAGCTACGGCGGTGTTGCTTGCAACACCGCCGTTTGATATGGTCGGAAAGGGAATAATCTTTTCGGCTTTTATATTTTACCCTGAAGCTGGGTTTTGAGCTGGGAAATTATCTTTTTTTCAAGTCGGGATATGTACGACTGTGAGATTCCGAGAAAATCCGCGACCTCCTTTTGTGTCATTTCACGCTTACCGTAAAGTCCGTATCTCAACTCGATTATTTGTTTTTCGCGTGGTGAAAGCCGTTCGACTGCGTCGTATATCATTCTCGTTTCCTCCTCGCGCTCTACCCTTGCGGAGACTGAATCCTCGTCGCTACCGAGAATGTCCGAGAGCAAAAGCTCGTTGCCGTCCCAGTCAACGTTGAGCGGTTCGTCAATGGACATTTCGTTTGCATGGCAGGAATTTTTGCGGATATACATAAGTATCTCGTTTTCAATACATCTTGACGCATACGTGGCGAGCTTTATGTTTTTGTCCGCGCAAAAGGTATTGACCGCCTTGATAAGTCCTATCGTGCCTATTGATATCAGATCTTCGATATATATTCCCGTATTCTCAAATCTCTTGGCGATGTAGACCACAAGGCGCAGATTGTGTTCAATGAGGAGTGAACGCGCTCTCTCGTCGGTTTTTATATTTGCGATTGCCTCA
>JAZNWS010000123.1:0-2031 GCA_045593485.1 Eubacteriales bacterium
GAAAAGACCAAGGTTCCCACAACGAGCGTCACTCTTGACAACGAGGACGACATCAAGTTCATGAATCTTCTTATTGAAAAGCTTGAGGAAGATGATGATGTTATGGAAGTTTATCATAACTGGGAGAATTGTGATTGACAGACACTTCGAAAAATAGTCCGGATGCTTCGTTGTTCCTCAAATGCGGCTTGACTTACGGCATGTAAGCATACGCAAGCTGAGCTTGCTAACGCGAGTTTGCTAAAGCAAACGTCGCCTGCGCTTTGCTTGCTGTGGTGCGCCTCGTCTCACGCAATTTTTATCGGTCTGGATTTGATATATTAAAATATGTATTGAAAAATAATACTCGTAGGGGAGGGGCTTGCTCCTCCCGTACAATTATAAATAAAACAAGGAGGCACAAAATGGCAAAAAATAAATACACGCGGCTGTTTGAAAACACCGCGATATTTACCGTGGGTAAATTTATATCCAAGCTGATAGTCATTTTTATGCTTCCTTTTTATACCTCGTGTCTTTCCAGCGCGGAGTATAGCACCGCTGACCTTATCACAAACCTTTGCAATCTCATAATACCTCTTGCGGGACTTGGAGTAAGCGAGGGAATATTCAGAGGCGCGGCGGAGAAAAATCAGGACAAAGAGAGCTTTTTTACAAACGGAATAATACTGATGCTCATAGGTGGCGCAGGCTTTCTCGTTCTGTCACCCTTATTATTTACGATCAAATATTTTTCGGCGTACATCTGGCTTATAATTGCCTACGTGCTTGCGTCAAACGTTCATTCGGTATGCTCGCAGTACATCTGCGCAATAGGCAGAACAAAGCTTTTTGCGGGTCAGGGAATACTTAACACGGCTCTGACCGTAGGACTCAACATTCTGTTTCTTGCGGGCTTTGATATGGGTATTACGGGCTATGTGCTTTCAATAGTGCTTGCGGATACCTTGACGACTGTATTTTTGTTCTTCTTCGCAAGGCTTTACAGAGCTTTCGATTCTAAAAAAGTAAGCCGCTCGCTTATGGGGGATATGCTTAAATTCTGTTTGCCGCTCGTGCCATCCACGATATTCTGGTGGATAACAAGCGTGTCGGACAGATATATGGTCTCGGCTATGCGCTCGGATGCGGAAAACGGTCTTTATACCGCGGCGTACAAGATACCAACGCTTTTGACCTACGTCGTCACGATTTTCAACGACGCGTGGAAGCTTTCGGCAGTATCCGAGGGCGAGGATCTCACGGAAAAGACGGATTTCTACTCCAAGGCATTCAAGTATTATATAGCTATAATGTTTATGGGAGGCGCGGGGCTTGCCGTCACCGCGGGACTTTCCTCAAAAATACTTTTTGCCTCGTCTTATGAGGCAGCGTGGATATTTATTCCCACACTTTCGGCGGCGACAGTATTTACCGCGCTGGACACGTTTATGGGAAGCGCGTATTTTACAGTCAAGAAAACGGGAATGTCCTTCTGGACGTCCCTTGTCGGAGCAGTACTGAATCTTGGGCTCAATCTTCTTATGATACCAGACTGGGGACTCGGATGGGGAGCTATGGGAGCGTCTATAGCGACGCTGATAAGCTATTTTGTCGTATTCGTGATACGCGCGGCAACGATGAAGAAATTTATCCCGTTCAAGCTTTATCCCGTAAAGCTTATTCTCAATACCGTGATGCTTCTGGCTATCACGGTGATAATGACCGCGTGGGGAGACGGCTTGTGGGGCTTGCTCATATCAATAGCAATTCTCGTTGTATGCCTTATTTACAACGGCAGGGACATAGTTTTAGCTTGTAAAGAGATACTCAGATCAATAAAAAAGAAAAAAGCATAAATATTTACAAATTCTTCACATTTTTTTGAGGATAAATATTGACAAAAAATCTCGCTTATGATATAATAATCGGGCGTGTGAAAAACACATAAAATAGGGTGGTCCGCTGCAATGCTCGCATGAACATCCGTAATATTAAGGAGGGCTTTATGGATCTTATTAAGGCTTTTACAAACGAGCAGCTCAAAGAGGA
>JAZNWS010000124.1:0-14227 GCA_045593485.1 Eubacteriales bacterium
TGGGGTTTTGTCTGCCGCCTCCGTCAGTCCCACCGCGTCAAGATATTTCTGCGCCAAGGAGTAGCTTTCCTTTTTCAGCACCGCAAGAATATTTTCTTTAGCAGTCTTCCAAGGTAGTAGCCTCGGCTCCTGGAACATATACGCCGCGTTCCCGTCGCAGATTACATCTCCGCTATCCGCAGTCTCAAGTCCTGATAAAACTCGCAAAAGCGTTGTCTTTCCTATACCCGATTCACCTGTGACAGTCAGCTTTTCGCCGTTATTTACGGTCAGTGAAAAATTATCAAGTACGGTCTGCTCGCCGTACCTTTTAGTCAAGTTCAAAATTTCTATCATACTCCGCCTCCCGTCCTGATTTTTGAGGAGGTCGCTTTTTTTATGGCGAAAACAATAAGCTTTTCAATAATAAGGCTTATGATTATCACCGTCAGCGTCCACGCGAAAAGATCTGTGGTTTCAAGATAAAGCTTGGACTCATATATCTGCTTGCCTATGGCTATCACGGGGAGAGCCAACACCTCCGCGGCGATTCCCGCCTTCCACGCAAGACCCAGGGAGGAGTTCAGCGAGGATATAAAATAGGGAAGCGTTGATGGTAGATAAATATGGCGTATTTTTTTCCATCCGCTCATTTTATAGACCCTTGCAAGCTCGATAAGGCTTTTATCCGTCTCAAGAATTCCCGTCTCGATGTTTGTCCACACGATAGGCAAAACTATCAGAGCTGAGATTATGGACGGGAGAATATTTTTGCCAAGCCACAAAAGCAGAAGCACGATAAACGACGCTACGGGAACCGCCTTTATTGCCGTCATAACAGGTGAGATAAAATCGTGAAGCAGCTTGAATTTTGCGGTTGCTACCGCGAGGATAACACCGAGCAAAACCGCCGCAGCCGTGCCTATAAGTATCCTTGCGAGCGAGCGCAGGATTATCTCGTAAAATTCAAGCGTGCACATAAGCTCGAAAAGTCTTTTAATGGTCATAAGCGGTGACGGGAGCAAAAGCGGATTGCCGACTATTATAGCCAGCGCCTGCCACACAAGTCCCCAAAAGAGAATTATAAGTGATGTTTTAAGAATTTTTTTGATCATTTGATTTGTAGTAGATGTCCGCAGGAGGAACGGAGCCGCCCACCGCCTGAGGATTTATGTCGTAAAGCGTACTGAAAAAGAGATCAAGAGATGCAGCCATATCCTCTCCGTCAATATATTTTATATTGCATCTTGGAATGGCATTTTTTGCTATATTTTCATTTTCGAAAATACCCGCCTCGACGATAAGCCTTGCCGCATCCTCTGTATTTACGTTGACGTAACTTACGGAATCCTTGTAATCCGCAAGGAATTTTTCAACCACCTCGGGAAACTGCTCGATAAATTCTGTTCTCGCAACAATGCAGCCCTGCATAAGCGAGCCATTGGGGAACACCTTATCCCACTCGGCTGTCAGATCGAGCGCGACGGCGAGAGATTTGTTGTTTGCTCGGGCAATAGTCACCATAGGCTCGGGGAGGACAGCAATATCGACCGCGCCCGAAACAATTGCGGTGCGGAGATCCTTGGGATCTGCGTATGAATTATCAACAGACACGTTGATGCCTGCTTTGTCGCACAAGCCCTTGAAAATAAAAGTGGGATTTTGAGCGGGGCAGTAGACGTTTTTACCCTCAAGGTCGGAAAGGGACTTGATGCCCGAGCCTTCTTCGTTTGTGACAACGTAAAGAACGCCAAGTGTATTTGTTGCGAGTATCCTTATGCCTCCATTTGTTTTGGCATAAAGATTTGCTGCCGCGTTCGTGGGAAGGGCTGCGATATCCAGGTCGCCTTTTATAAGAGCTTTGGATACGTCTTCAGCAGAGGTCAGCACCTCAACGTTATATTTGATAGCGGAGTCAGAGCCCCTTGCATCAGCCATCAGCTTCGCCATACCAAAGCCTGTCGTTCCGTTCAGTGTTGCTATATTTATTTTTTTCGGAGCTTGCGTATTGTTATTTTTGACATTGCATGAGATTGCTGCCAGCGACAGAGCCAATGCAAGCAAAATCAATAACAAAATTTTTGCTATATTCCTCATTTTATTTGCCTTTCCTTATATAAAAAAGCGTATCGTCCGATACAATTATACGCTCAAAATTATTATTTGTCAACATTCAAATTCTTTACTAAAAATTCAAAAAAATATATACATTTCAAAAAAAATATGATATAATAAAATATACATACAGTATTTTGGAGGAGTTTATGACGCTTGTGATTCTTGCCGCGGGCATGGGCTCGCGCTATGGAGGCTTAAAGCAGCTCGACCCCATAACTCAAAGCGGAGAGTTTATTATAGACTTTTCGGTTTTCGACGCTATAAGAGCAGGATTTGACAAAGTTGTTTTCATAATCAAAAAAGAGAATTTTGAGCTTTTCCGAGAGACCGTCGGCGCGCGAGTTGAGCCGTTTATCAAAACGGAGTATGCATTTCAGGAGATAGACAATATCCCCGAAGGCTTTACAGTCCCCGAGGGCAGAGTCAAGCCATGGGGAACGGCGCACGCGCTTTTGTGCGCTGAGGACGCGATAGGAAATGATAAATTCGCAGTCATCAATGCCGACGATTTTTACGGCAGGGACGCATTTGTTCGTCTGGCGGAGCATCTTTCATCAAGCCGACCCGAGACGGATTTCTGTATGATAGGCTATATACTCAAAAATACGCTTACCGAAAACGGCACGGTGTCCCGTGGGGTATGCACGCTTGACGGTCAGGGCAGACTTATTGAGATAAACGAAAGAACAAAAGTGCAGATCTGCGGCAAGGACGCGGAATATTTTGACGGCGACGGATGGATATTCCTTCGCGGCGACAGTGTGGTCTCTATGAACTGTTGGGGACTTACACCCGCAATTTTCCCATATCTTAAGGCGAAAATGCGTGAGTTTATGGCAGACGGGAGCGGTGACTCGCTCAAAAAGGAGATATATCTTCCCATAGTTATTGATGCTATGATGAAAAAGGGAAGATGTGACGTGAGCGTTTATACCACGTCAGCGCAATGGTACGGCGTGACCTACCCCGAGGATAAGCCGAGGGTAGTGGCGAGCATTAACAAATTGATAGATAACGGAGAATATAGAAAAGGACTTTGGACAAAGTAAAGGGGAGAGAAAAAATGGCAGTACTTATTACAGGTGGAACGGGCTTTATAGGCTCGCATGCGGTTGTTGAATTTCTTGAGGCTGGATATGACGTGGTTATTGTTGACAATTTTTCAAACAGTAAGCCCGTAGTGCTTGACAGAATAAAAGAGATAACTGGCAAGGACGCAAAGCTCTACGAGGCAGATATTCTTGACAGAGACGCGCTTGACAGAATTTTTGAGGAAAACCCCGAGATCGACAGCTGCATACATTTTGCGGGACTCAAGGCGGTGGGCGAGTCGGTGCGTAAGCCCCTGGAATATTTCCACAATAACGTCACAGGTACGCTGACACTCCTTGAAGCCATGAGGGCGCATAACGTAAAGACCATAGTTTTCTCCTCGTCCGCGACGGTCTACGGCACTCCCGAGTGCGTACCGATACGTGAGGACGCAAGGGTAGGACATGCGACCAATCCTTACGGAGAAACCAAGATAATAATTGAGAAGATGCTTGAAGCCCTCTATACCGCGGACAACGAGTGGAATATCTCTGTTCTGCGCTATTTCAATCCCATCGGCGCGCACAAGAGCGGACTTATCGGCGAGGACCCCAAGGGAATCCCCAACAATCTTTTGCCGTACGTCACAAAGGTCGCTGTCGGCAAGCTTCCCATACTCAATGTGTTTGGCAACGATTACAACACTCACGACGGCACGGGCGTACGTGACTATATACACGTGGTTGACCTTGCAAAAGCTCACCTCTGCGCGCTTGAATCCATAAAGGAAAGACGCGGACTTGACTATTTTAACATCGGTACGGGCAAGGGATATTCCGTGCTTGATGTAGTGAACGCATATGAGCAGGCGTCGGGCGTGAAGATAAGCTACCGCATCTGCGGACGCCGCGCGGGAGATATTGACGAGTGCTATGCAGACCCAACGAAAGCCGCTGAGATACTCGGCTGGAGAGCGGAGTACGGCATATACGAGATGTGCGCGGACTCGCACAACTGGCAGACTAAAAACCCCGACGGCTACGGTGAATAATATGATTTCTAAAAGATTATTTGGACAGACGCCAAGCGGCGAGGATGTATATATATACGACATTGAAAATAACCAAATCAAGCTCTCGGTAATGGAGCTTGGAGCGGCTATGGTATCTCTGTTTGCTCCCGACAAAGACGGAGTATACACCGATATTATCTGCGGCTACGATGACCTTGATTCGTATATATACGGCGACGGCTATCAGGGAGCGGTCGTCGGCAGATGGGCAAACAGAATAAATAAGGGTAAATTTACGCTTGACGGATCGGAGTATAGCCTTTATTGCAACAACGGTGAAAATCATCTGCACGGCGGTAAGGTTGGCTTTTCGCACAAGGTCTGGAAATCTGAGATAACAGACGAGCGCAGTGTGAAATTTTCCTATTTATCTCCCGACGGCGAGGAGGGTTATCCCGGAAATCTCAACGTCAGCGTTGAATACGCGGTCTGCGGCAGTAGAATTACATTGAAATACAGAGCAGAATGCGACAAAAATACCGTGATAAACCTTACAAATCACACGTATTTTAACCTTTCGGGCTTTAACAGCGGCAAGGTGTTTGACCACGAGGTCTGCATTCGCGCGCATAGCTATCTACCAACAGACGATGGACTTATCCCTACGGGTGAGATTAAGAGCGTGGAGAATACACCCTTTGATTTCAGAATTTCCAAGACCATCGGCAGAGATTTCGATTTTTCTAACAACGACCTTAAAATTGCAGGCGGCTACGACCATTGTCTCGTGTTTGAAGACATGGACGCATCTCAACCAAAAATTGAGGTCTGTGAAAAGACAAGCGGCAGGGGAATGAGAGTTTACACAAACCAGCCCTGCGTGCAGTTCTATACGGGAAATTTCCTGACCAATGAAAAATACCCCTTCAAGGGCAATTATCCGCAGTCACCTCAAAACGCCTTTTGTCTAGAAACCCAAATAATGCCCGACAGTATGAACCATGAGAATTTCACAAATCCCATCCTCAAAGCAGGAGAGCTTTATGAGAGAGAAACTACGCTTGAGTTTTTTGTGAGATAAAATTAAATAACAAAGGCGGTGCATCGCACCGCCTTTTGTTGTGTTATAGATATTCGATTAACCGTAGATTTTGGGACTCCAACCGCAAATAACGGTATTATTTATCATTAATAACACGAACACCTTCCATGATACCAAACTTATATGTGTCCATGAATATGCCGTCTTCTTTAATGTAATAAATTCTATCGTTTGTGATTATGATAGGAGCGAAAAAACTCTTATATTTATAGGGATGTACCTTCACATCTAAAATTGTTGATTTTATGTAGTTTTTTATTATTTCAAAGTTTTCTTCAACATTTTCATTTATAAAGATATAACCTATATTGTAAGTTGTCATTCCTTTATTAAAGAATTCTAAAAGCCTTTGAATATCAACAATACCATTTGTTTTAAGTATTGTTACATAATAGTGATTAACCACATGCCCATCACCACAGTTTTCATCAAATACTTTGTGGAAAACCTCTTTTGAATTTGTATAACCATCACGTATTAGTTTGTTTCTAAGTTCGCTTTCGGATATAGATATATCAATGATTGAAAAATCAAAGTTGTCGATTTTTTTATTAAGTTTGTTGATATCGTAATTGACGAGTTCTTTATAATTTATGGCGATAAAAATAATAGCAAATATCAAACAAAGGCATGAAAAAACAATAAGTATATAGAAAGCAACCGAACTATGTTCTTTAATGAAAAGCCCACCCAAAAACAAAGATAAAGCTAATACAAGCAACAAAGCAAAAATAATGAAAGTGATGATATATTTTTTGGTTGTCATAAATACTCCTTTTGAAATGTAGTTCAAATAGTTCAATAAATTTAAGCTTATCCGTCAATTATATTATACCATATATCAAATACAAAGTAAATAGAATGTCAGAATTTTTGGCAAATTGAAGAATTTAGACAAAAGGGAGGCTATCAGCCTCCCACAAAAAATCGGTTATCGATTATACACGGCGGCAGCAAGCCGCCGCCCTACGACAGAATAATGTTATCCCCCTCAACTGAAAGTCTCACCCTTCCACCCGACTTCAGCTCGCCTGTTAGGAGTTTTTCGGATATTTTGTCCTCGATAAGACGCGTGATATTGCGCTTTATTGGTCGCGCGCCGAGATTTTCGGCGTGCGAGATTTTAGCTATATACTCGCAAACCGAGTTGTCATACTCAAGCTCAATCTTCATTTTTTTCATCTGCCCGACAAGACTGTCGAGCAGGTTTTTAGTTATAACCGTCATATCCTCAACAGTCAGCCGTCTGAACACTATAATATTGTCCACGCGGTTTATAAACTCGGGCGAAAACGTCCGCTTTATCTCGCTCATTATCTCTCTTTTCTCTCCCGAAAAGTCACTCGTGTCCGACGCGCCAAAGCCGAGCGCGTTCTTTGTGATATTGCGCGCGCCGATGTTCGACGTCATAATTATCACCGTGTTTTTGAAGTCGATTTTTCGCCCGCAGGAGTCTGTCAGAATACCGTCGTCAAGTATCTGGAGCAGGATGTTAAAAATATCTGGGTGCGCCTTTTCTATCTCGTCAAGCAGAATGATAGAGTAGGGCGCGCGCTTGACTTTTTCGGTGAGTATTCCGCCCTCGCCGTGACCGATATATCCGGGCGGCGAGCCGATAAGCTTTGACACGCTGTGTCGCTCCATATATTCCGACATATCTATGCGGATAAGCGACTTTTCACTTCCGAAAAGCGAGACTGCAAGAGCTTTGCAGAGCTGGGTTTTTCCCACGCCCGTCGCGCCTGCGAAGATAAACGAGCCAATGGGGCGGGAGGGGTCCTTAAGTCCCGTGCGGCCTCTGCGGATTGCACGCGAGATCTGATTTATCGCCTCGTCCTGACCGATTATCTGCGCCGACAGCTCGGTTGAGAGGTTAAGGAGTCTTTGCGAGTCCTCCTCCATAATTTTGGAGACGGGAATACCTGTTTGCCGTGTGATAGTATCGGCTATATGAGTCGCGCGCAAAACACTCTGCCGCGGCTTTTTTTGTTGCTTTGACTGCTCGCGTTCAAGTCTTGCAAAGAGCTCTGTTTCTCGTTCTCGCAGAGATTTTGCAAGCTCGATGTCCCCAGACACCGCGGCAGCCTCCTTGTCCTTTTGGACTTTTTTCAGCTCAAGCTCAAGTGAGTCGCTCTTTTTCTTTCGGGATATTTCTTTAAGACGCAGAGCCGCGGCAGCCTCGTCAAGTACGTCTATCGCCTTGTCGGGCAAAAAGCGGTCGTTTATATATCTTACCGACATATCTATCGCGGCGCAGAGCGCCTCGTCGGAGATGCGGAGCTTGTGATGTTCCTCGTATTTTTTGCGCAGACCCTTGAGTATCTCAAGCGTCTCGCTTCGACTTGTCTCGCTGACGGTCACCGCTTGAAAGCGGCGCTCAAGCGCCCCGTCCTTTTCGATATGCTTGCGGTATTCCTCAATGGTTGTCGCTCCTATCATCTGTATCTCGCCACGCGACAGGGCGGGCTTTATGATGTTTGCCGCGTCAAGTGCACCCTCTGCCGCGCCTGCGCCAACTATCGTGTGAAGCTCGTCTATAAATAAAATTACGTCGTCGCGTGACGCTACCTCATTGATAAGGGATTTTAGCCTTTCCTCGAACTCTCCACGGTATTTCGCGCCCGAGATCATACGTGAAAGGTCCACGGAAATTATTTTTTTGCCAAGTAAAAGCTCGGGTACACGCCCTCGGATTATCTTGTCCGCAAGTCCTTCGACTATCGCAGTCTTTCCAACACCCGGTTCACCTATAAGGCAGGGGTTATTTTTGCTTTTGCGACAGAGAACTCGTATAAGCCTCTCAGTCTCCTGACTTCTTCCTATAACGGGCTCAATCAAGCCGCTTGCGGCAAGCTGCGTGAGGTCCTTTCCGTACTTGGACAGAGTTTCGTTTGTTTCGTATATATCGTCGTCGGACGTAGGAGCATTACTTGGCGACGAGCTTATAAAATGCTCAATATCGTTTTTTATACCAATACTTGAAACCCCAAGGCTTTCAAGTATTCTTGTCGCCACGCAGCTATCCTCACAGACCAGCGAAAGCAGTAAATGCTCGCTTCCCACAAATCGTTGATTAAAGGCAGACGCCTTTTGCGAGGCGTTGTTGATTATTGTCTTAAGGCTTGGAGTAAGCTCGGCGTTGACTGTGCCATCAAGCTTACCTGCGCCACCTAAAAGCTTGATTTTTTGTACTATTTCGTCCTCGTCTGCACCGCGGGATTTCAGTATCTCGGACGCGATACAGCCTTGAGTTTTTATTATACCGAGGAGCAGATGCTCCGTGCCTATATATGAATGTCCGAGCTCATGTGAGACAGAGTTAATTTTTGAAAGAATGCCTTGCGCCTTTGGCGTGAATTTTACTGCCATTTTTATCTCCAAATTTCAGATTTATGTAGTTATAAGCGCATTCTTTTCGGGGAGTGAGTTTATTAGTCCGCGCACCTGTGCGGCGCGCTCGCGATCAAGCTCGGCTCTGTTTGTGATACGCTCGCGCGTGCTTGCGAGTATAGAGAAGGAAAGAGAATCGAACATAATGCTATTCAGCGATGACGGAGATACGGATTTTATAAGCTTTGCGTCACATCCTGCCGAGAGACACAGGCGAATTTCCGAGATGAGAGAAACAAGCTCTGATTCGGTCAGCGAGTTGGAATACGCAAGCGCACCCATCGCGCGCGAGCCTCTCTCGGCGATATTAAAAATTTTGTCCGCTCCATGCGACTTTAATTCCTCTTTTTCAAGAGTTATGATGTCGAGCATCAGTTTCTCAAAGATATTCACCGACTCCTCCTCAGCAGTATGCAAGGACGGCGAATAGGTCATAACGTATATATCGCTTGACGTACCCTGCGAAAATAGTGGATACAGGGAGATCCCAAGCTCTGAGAGTGAGCGGCATACTGATGAAATTTTGCCCGCGAGGGAAAGAAAGGGGAGATATAACGCGCAGCTGATTCTTATACCGCTGCCGCACATACTTGGAATGGGGGAGAGGTATCCAAATGCCTCGTCGTATGCAAAATCAAACTCGGAGTCAAGCAGCTGCTCTGCGGAGCTTGAGATTTTGTAAGCGTCGCGCACAGATGCGCCCGGCAAAATTGCGTATATGTTGATAAGATTCGAGCCGCCCACTGATATACTGAGACTGCACGGCTCGTTGAAGAAAATCGCCTTGTCGTAGGAAAAAGAGCAAAAATCCTGCTCAACGTATTGCTTTTCACAGTAGGACATAGCCGAATTTTTAGCGGATTTTTCTATTTTACAGGTGTGAAAGCCGTTCTTTTTGAGCACAGACTCCGCGCGAGCTATAACGTCGGAAATCTGCTTTGGTTGATTGCCCGAGAAAAGCAACCCTGACAGATTTCGTGTGTATGTGAATTTAGAAAAAAGTACATTTTCTGACATTTTTCCGTCTGTATTAAACCAAGACATATATGACCTCCTTATTTTGTACCTTGAAGCTTGCGGATCTGGTCGCGCAAAGATACAGCGATCTCATAGTTTTCCTGTGACAGAGCCTCATTAAGTCTTTTTTGAAGTTCTGATATACTCCGCGAGCGTTCCTTCTCGATGCGTATTCGACGGGGAACCTTGCTTTTGATGAGGGAGCTGCTCTCAAGAAGAGCCTTAGCGCAGATGGGACATCCGAATTCACCTGATGAAATTATCTGCTCGGAGCTTGTCCTGCAAGCCTCGCATACAAAGGTTTTGTCGGCAAACAGAATTGTATTTGTTATCAGCAATGGTTTATGTATTATACAGCTTTCGGGTGTGAAAAGAATATCGGTCGCGGGATTCTCCGTGACGGAAGGGGAGCTGTTGAAGCTTGAGGCGCAAAAGGCGCAGAGTGAATGATTGACACCGCCTGTGTCGGTGAAAAAGACGGTGGACTTTTTATTTTTGCATTTTTCGCAGAGCATTTTTTTGACCTTTCCTTTGATTTTTTATTATTTTGCTTGTACAAAATATATTTTACAACAACCTGCATAAAAAAATTGTCGCAAACTGTTGGCATACAAAAAAATTTTGCAGAACCGAGTTTTACCAATATTTAGCAAAGAATTTTTAAGATTACATTGACAAAATGTATCATATGGGTTATAATAAAGTTATAATTGGGGGAGAAGGTGAATTTTTCCTCAATAAAGTGGAATTTCAAAATCGGAGGCTTTTAAATGAACAAAAATTTGACAGTCGGAAATCAGAAAATTTCCTCACTTTTCGACGCGGGAACGTTCGTTGAAATCGGCGCATATATCAAGAGATGCGGCTGTGACAAAACTTACGACGGCGTTATCTGCGGCTACGGCTCTGTGTCTGGCAAGCTTACCTTTGCTTTTGTACAGGACAGCGACAGACTCAAGGGCGCCTTTGACTCCACGGGAGCAAAGAAGATTGAAATGGTCTATGAGATGGCAACCAAGAACGGCGCGCCCGTGATCGGCGTTTTCGATACCGCGGGAGCAGTTGTGCTTGACGGAAGCTCGGCACTCTCGGCTTACGGAAGATTTATGAGCTGCGTCGCTAAGGCATCGGGAATCATTCCCCAGATAGCTGTAATTGACGGGGCTTGCACGGGTATGGCGCTTGTCACGGCATCAATGTTCGATATGGTTATATCGGCAGGCGACAATGCGCAGACCTATATCACCCCCGACTCCAAAAAGGACAAGGCAATAAAGATAGCAATAAAGACAGAGGACGAGGCAGGCGCGTTTGCGCATGCAAGAGAGCTTGTTGAGATACTGCCCCAGAATAATAAGGATTCCGCTTGTGTTATGAGCGGAGACGACGCGGGCAGAGCGGTAAGTGTTGACGGACTTACGGGCGCAGCTCTCGTATCCGCTATCTGCGACAACGGCAAGTTCGTTGAGCTTTACGGCAGTATAGCTGAATGTGTGACCACGGGACTTGCATTCTTTGGCGGCCAGCTTTGCGGAGTTGTTGCTTCAAACACAAACTCCAAGAAGGGCGGAAAGCTCTGCGGCTGTGGCGCGAAGAAGGCGGCTGATCTTATAAGCTTCTGCGACAGATTCGGAATTCCCGTGCTTACACTCGTTGATTCCATAGGCTTTGCAGACTGTGAAAAGAGCGAGGCGTTTGCTGCCCTCGCAGGCGCATATGTAAATGCAACAACTGCAAAGGTCACGGTTGTGATCGGCAAGGCATACGGTGCATCCTTCACGCTTCTCGGCTCAAAGTCCGTCGGAGCGGATATAGCTTACGCGCTTGAGGGCTCGGTCATCAGCGTTATGGCTCCCGAGACCGCGGTTGCGTTCCTTATGAACGATGAGATAACAAAGGATAAGTCCAGAGCCGACGTCGAGGCAGAGTGGTGCGAGAAATACGCTTCTGCAGAACGCGCGGCAGAGAAGGGCGATATTGACGACATCATTCCCGAGGCAGAGCTTCGCGCAAGAATCTGCTCGGCGCTTTATATGCTTGCGGTTAAGGCTGATACCACTCCCGAGCGCAAGTACGCGAGAACTCCTCTCTGATTATGGAGGTAAAAATGAAAAGAAGTAAGAAGATACGTATATTTGCAATTTTAACTGCAATTATCGTAATGCTTTTCAGTATTACGGCTTCAGCCGCTGAAAAGCTTGATCAGAATATGCACGGTGGCGATATGTCCTTTGGCGAGCGTGTGGAATACGCTCTGCAGGGAACGGTCACAGGCATGCTGATGGTATTTGCGGTGCTTGCGCTTCTTTGGGGAATCGTATCGCTTTCGAAGGTGATTTTTTACGATCTTGCCAATAAAGGTAAGAAGGATAAGCCCAAGAGAAGAAAAGGCAAGAAGTCAGCAGTCGCAGAGGTTGATGAAACGACCGAGCCCTCAGCGCCCGTAGCTATCACACCCGCTCAGGACGACGGAGAGATGGCAGCAGTGATCACGGCGGCTATAGCGGCTATGCTTGACAGCGAGGAATATAAGAATGAATTTGTCGGCGGCTTCAGAGTAGTTTCCTTTAAGAGAAGCACAGAGCGCGCTTGGAATAAGAAATAATAGAAAGGGAAAAGGTTTATAAAATGAGAAGATTTAACGTAACCGTAAACGGTGTAACATATGACGTATTGGTTGAAGAGGTAGGAGCAGCTAACGCAGCTCCCGCAGCGGCACCCGCACCCGCGGCAGCGCCCGTACAGGCTCCTGCAGCTCCCAAATCAACAGCTCCCGCAGGCGCAGTTGCAGTAAAGGCGCCTATGCCCGGTACTATTATGAAGGTAAACGTAAGCGCAGGTCAGGCAGTAAAGAAGGGCGACGTTCTTTGCGTGCTCGAGGCTATGAAGATGGAGAACGATATCTGCGCTCCCGCAGATGGCACAGTTGCTTCTGTAAACGTACAGAAGGGCTCGTCAGTTGCATCCGAGGATGTTCTCGTAACTCTCAACTGATAGCAATTCCATATTAAAATTCAGAATTTTACGAAAGGAATTGTATAGATGTCAGGCATCATAGAAACAATAAAGAATTTTATTGGAAGTATGGGCTTCAACTATATTTTCGGTGAGCAAAGCTTCAATGCAGACGGCAAATGGATGGGATGGCAGTATCTCGTAATGTATGTCATCGCCTTTGCGCTGATCTATCTTGCAATAGCCAAAAAGTTTGAGCCCCTGCTCCTTCTCCCGATAGCTATCGGTATGTTGCTTACCAACCTGCCGGGAGCAAATCTCTTCCACCTTGATATGTGGATAGACAATGAGGGCAAGCTGACTGTTCTTGAATCGATCAAGATGGTGCTCAGCAAGGGTGGATTCCTTGATCTGCTCTATATCGGCGTTAAGCTGGGAATATATCCGTGTATTATATTTATAGGTATCGGCGCGATGACAGACTTTACCCCTCTTATCGCAAACCCCAAGTACTTCCTTATCGGAGCGGGTGCGCAGTTTGGTGTATTCGTAGCATTCTCGGCGGCATTTGTCTCGGGATTCTACACCATCGGTCAGGCAGCATCAATCGGTATTATAGGCGGAGCGGACGGCCCTACGGCGATACTTGTCACAAAAACGCTCGGCCCCGCAATTTTAGGCGCTGTCGCTATCGCGGCGTACTCTTATATGGCGCTTATTCCGATGATCCAGCCTCCCTTTATGAAGCTCTTTACAACCAAGAAGGAAAGACTCATAAAGATGGATAAGCTTCGTCCCGTATCCAGACTGGAAAAGCTTATTTTCCCCGTTCTCGTAACCTTTGTCGTAGGTATCCTTGTACCCGACGCTCTGGCTCTTATCGGCTGCCTTATGTTCGGAAATATACTCAACGTATGCGGTGTTACTGAGCGACTCTCAAAGACCGTACAAAATGAATTTATGAATATCGTCACTATCCTGCTCGGTATCTCAGTAGGCGCAACCGCATCTGCGGCAAACTTCTTGAGCATACAGACAGTTGTAATTATTATCTGCGGTCTGGTTGCGTTCTGCATCTCGACCTGCGGAGGACTTCTCACCGCAAAGATAATGAACTGGCTCTCGGGCGGAAAGATCAACCCCCTCATCGGTTCTGCGGGCGTATCCGCTGTTCCTATGGCGGCGAGAGTATCGCAGGTAGTAGGACAAAAGGAGGACCCTTCAAACTTCCTTCTTATGCACGCGATGGGACCCAACGTGGCAGGTGTTATAGGCTCTGCGGTATGTGCGGGCGTATTCCTGTCGTGGATCGGTTGATGACCGATAATTTTTCAGAAAGGTTTGGTTAATAAATAAATGGCACAGGTAAAAATTACCGAAACTGTACTCCGAGACTCGCATCAGTCACTCGTTGCTACGAGAATGACAACAGAGCAGATGCTTCCAATACTCGAGCAGATGGATAAGGTGGGCTACCACTCACTTGAAGCTTGGGGAGGAGCTACGTTTGACGCGTGTATGAGATTTCTCAACGAAGATCCTTGGGAAAGACTCCGCACCATTCGTGATCACGTAAAGGATACAAAGCTTCAGATGCTTTTCCGCGGACAGAACATTCTCGG
>JAZNWS010000125.1:0-20487 GCA_045593485.1 Eubacteriales bacterium
AGACTGCATAAGCTGGAGATAGTCGATAACAACAAGACCGAGATTGTCGATACGGCGAAGTTTCGCCTTCATAGCGGTGATGCCAATGCCGGGGGTGTCGTCTATAAGTATGTCGCATCCCGCAAGCTGTCCCGCGCATTCTGCGATATGATCCCAATCCTGCGCATTGAGCTCGCCTGTACGGAGCGAATGGCTGTCTATAAGAGCCTCGCTGGAGATTACTCTGTTAACAAGCTGCTCTGCCGACATTTCAAGCGAGAAGATACAAACCTTTTTCTTTGTCTGCTTTGCAACGTTGGTAGCAATATTAAGACAGAAGGACGTCTTACCCATACCGGGACGCGCGCCCACGATAATAAGGTCGGACTTGCCCATGCCCGCGAGCACGCGGTCGAGGGATTTGAAGCCCGTGGACGTGCCCTTGCTTGCCTCGGGGTTGTGATTGAGGTCGTGAAGATGCGCGTAAACATCGGTTATTACCTCGCGGATGTGACGGAAGTTCTTTGTTTCCTTACCCTGAGTTATCTGATAAAGTCTGTTCTGCGCCGCCTCAAGCACAAAGGATACCTCGTCCTGCTCGGAGTATGCCGCATCGGACACCTCGTTGCACATATCTATAAGCTGACGGAGGACGGATTTATCCTTAACTATCTTTGCGTAGTCCTTTACGTTGAGAGCGTTAGGAACAGTCTGCGCGATGACCTTTATATATTCCTCGCCGCCCGACTTTGAGTAGATACCCTTTTTGACGAGGGTGTCAATAAGGGTGACGACGTCTATCTGGCTGTTCGTGATAAACAGCTCGTGCATCGCAAGGTATATCTGCCTGTGCTCTTCAATATAGAAATCCTCGGCGGTAATCATATCCGCAACGAGATTAAGGGAGGCGGGGTCTGTAAGCACCGAGCCGAGAAGTGACTGCTCAGCGATTGCCGAAAACGGCAATTTTCTTATAATATCGTCTGCCATTGTCTTACCTTTCTGAGAAGCTTAAGCTTCTGTGATCTTGATATTGAGCTTTGCGCTGACTTCGGTATAAAGCTTGATGTCTGCCTTGTAGTCGCCGTAGGATTTTATCATTTCATTCAAGGTTATTTTTCTCTTGTCAACCTCAATGCCATGCTGCTTTGCGAGCTGGTCGGCAATATCCTTTGACGTGATGGAGCCGTAGAGTCTGCCGTCTCCGCCCGGAGCTTTTATGACGAGAAGCAGAGCCTCGATCTTCTCAGCGAGAGCCTTTGCCGCCTTTTTTTCTTCCTGGATTTTGAAGTTCTTTGCGTCTTCCTTGTTTTTTGCGTCTGCTATGGTTTTTGCGCCTGCCTCGATCGCAAGCTTGCGGGGGAAGAGGAAATTGCGCGCGTATCCGTCGGATACGGTAATTATCTGATCCTTTTTGCCCTGACCTTTTACGTCGGCGAGAAGTAATACTTTCATTTTATGTTCCTTTCGTGCTGTGTTATCTTGATTTAGGTTATCAGTCTTCTTTTTCTTTCTTGTGGTCGTAGCGGTAATAGTCGTCTATCGCGCCGAGCAGAAGCTCGAGCGCGCCGGAGACGGAGGAGTTCTTTATCTGCGCTCCCGCCATGTTGAAATGACCGCCGCCCTTGAGACGCTCGAGTATGAGCTGGACGTTTATATTGCCTGTGGAGCGGCCCGAGATGACGATGTCCTCTCCTATGCGCACCATGGCAAATGCCGCGTCGATGCCCTTTGCGGAGAGCAGCTTGTCTGCTACCTTGGATACGATTATTCTGTCGGACTGCTTTCCGACTCTGTCGTCGGGCATCCAGCTTATCGCGATATTTTTATCCTGTCCGTATATCTTTGCTGTGGACTCAAATTCACCCGTGAGGAGTATTTCATCAAGGTCGTCCTTGAACATTTCCTTTGCGACCTCGGTATGAGCGCCGCGGGTGTAGAGGTAATGCGAGAGCGCAAAGGTCTGCGCGCCCGTGTTTCTTGTAAAGTTCTGGGTATCGAGCATTATTCCCGACAACAGAAGGGTAGCCTCCTCCTTTGCGAGCGTGTCGGCAAAGCGGCTCTGCTGGAGTATTTCGGATACTATCTCACTCGCTGACGAGCGAGTTGTCTCTACGTACTGAAGGAAGGGAGTGAACTCAAGCGCGTCGGCAAGTCGGTGGTGGTCGATAACAGCAATGTTCTTGACTGTGCGCGCAAGGTCGGGACACTCGTATATTTTTATGTTGTTAACGTCGGTTATAAGCAGGAGGGTGTCGGGTGTGACGAGGTCAAGAGATGCGTCCTTGCCTATAAAGACACCGTCGTATATATCAAGTCCCGAAAGACCTGCTCTGCAAAGATTGAACTCGTTTGTTTTCTTGTTTACTACTATGTTGACTGCAGGCCTGTTCTCGCTCGGACCAAAGTGCGAGTCCAGCGCGGAGAAGCAGAATCTCGCAAGACCTATGCAGGACGCGATGGAGTCGAAGTCGGGGTTGCAGTGTCCCATAATAAGAATATTTGATGCGTTTATTATGCTCTGGTACAAGAGATCTCCGCTGACGCGGGATACAACGGACGTATTGTTTTCCATGGTCTTGTGTGTTCCGCCGAAGAATATGTAGCTTTCTCCGTTTTTGACGGCGACCTGGTTTCCGCCTCTGCCTATTGCCATGGACAGAGCCGCCATAGCAAAGTCCTCCTTTTCGGCGAGGGTATCGCCCTGAGCAGAAATTCCCATTGAAATTGTGACGGGGAAGGTATTATCTCCTATTTTGAGAGACATTATCCTTCTCTGAATGGAGAAGTCGTCTGCCATCTGGGCGTCAAGCGCTTTCTTGGGGAAGATAGCAACGTACTTGTTTCTCTCATACTCGCGCATAAATCCGTTCATTTCCTCTACCCAGCCCTCAAGCAAAAGCTCGACCTGAGCGGAAGCGGTACGGTAGTCTGCTCGGATATACTGCGTAAGCTCCTGAAGATTATCTATCGTTATGTAGGCAACGACGGTAGACTCGCGCTCTGTCTCCTCGCGGAGCTCAAGCAGAGAATTGACGTCATTGAACAGGACAAAATAAAATTCCTTTTCGCGGATCATCATAGCGTAGCTGCGAATGGCGTATCTTCTGCCGTCAGAGAGTCTTACCACGGGAGTTTTTTCAAGCGGAGCCTCCTCGGGAAGGTTGAAGATGGGAGAGTTGTGATATATCTCTCTGTTTTCGCTTCTCGACGCGATGCTCTTTATGTGAAGCGGGCAGATCTCAGAAAAGTCAATTCCGCTTACCGCGCTCTTGTGACCGAGAATGTCCTGAAGCGCGCCGTTCATTACTCTTACCTTGCCGTCGGAGCCGACGAGAGCGTAAGGAACGTCAATGACATATCTGAACATATCGTATATCTCCGTGTCCGAGAGGTCTGCCTGAGCTCTTGCGTCCTTGATCCTTTTATATTTGACCGAATAGAAAATACAGATGCTTCCCGCGGACGCCGCGTAGAATATAGCAACGAGGAGGGTTGTATAAAACCTCGCGCTTGCATTTTTTATGCCGGGCAGAAAGCAAAGCACCACGCACATAGCGAGGAGTATCAGCGCCTCGACAACGCAGAAGATAAACTGCGGACGCATATCGAGGTCGTATCTGCCTGCGCGTCGGCCTTGAGTCGACGTCTGGCGAGGCAGTCGGGTTTTTGTGCCAAAGTAGTTAGTTTTCATATCAGATACCTTTCCGTAAAATTGGAGCTGGCTGCTGGTTTAAGATCTGTTTTTTGAGTAGTGTTTCTTTGCCCATTGATCTATGGACGTGATTATGATATAAAACGCTCCGATCGCCGCGACGATATAAAGCACGTATGACGTGAGCATAAAGAGCGCGACAAGCATCATAAGAACGGCAAAGAATCCAAAGCCACGGAGCTTTTTGACTATGATGCCGAAGGACTCGATCCCAACGATAAAGAGTCCGGGCAAAAGTATTAAGCAAAGGTTGCCCGAGACCACGCCGAGCAGACTGGGTCTGCCTGCAACGTCCGTTGAGAGAGAAAGTATATAAGACAGAACGAATGCCGAGGCGGCATAAACGCTCATATTTATTTTCAAGGTCTTTGGGGTTATGAGCAGGTCGTAGTCCGTGCTCTGATACATCAGAAGCTGCAGAGAGTGCGATATAAATACAAGCACGAACGTCGCGACTGTAATAATTGCGGGGAGCATATTAAAGGTCCGTACGAGAAGACTGTCAATATACTCGTTCAGCTCGTCGCGGCTGATAACGGCATAAACCTCTTCTCCAAATTGCGCAAACATGTTTTCAAGGTAGACGGATATGCTGTAGCGCGCGTTTTCCACGTCAGCCTGTATTGCGGTGTAGCTCAGGCTTCCGTTCAGATGCAGGAGCAGGGCAACGACACCCGCAAGCAAAGCGAGGAATGTCAGCGAGGAGGCAAGTATGATGCTCTTTCGCTCGTAGCTTTTTCTCTGGAGTATGCCCTGAATTATTGCCGCAGGCAGCGGAACTATTGCAAGCAGAGACACTGCCCAATCACCCGTCATTGCAAGCGCGCCTATATATGAAACGACGAAAAGCAATGCAAGTGCGGGGTAAAGCTTTTTCGTGCAGACAGAGGAAAGATACGCTCCTATTGTGAATGTGAGAACCACTGCGGCAAATGTTGCGGGCAAAATAGGTGATAACGTGAGATAATACAGGGACAGTATTATTACCGAGCAGCTTATGGCGTATATAAGCCTCTTGATCATCACAAACAGAAAGGCTATGCCTCCGACGATTATGAGATATGCGGGAATGGAAAAATGCAAGGGCGCTTGCGGATACCCTATGGAGAGCGCCGCGCAGGGAAGATAGACGCAGCAGAGCGCAAGCAAAAATGCGGAAATTATGATTTTTCGCAAGGGATATATTTCGTCAAGTCTTTTTTGATTGCTCATAATCTGCTCCTTTCCCGTTTATTTCACACGAAACTTTTTCACATTATATCATTATATCATATAATTGTGTTTTTGTAAACATAAAATGTGATGTTTTTTTGAAAAGACCTTCAATTTTTGGAGAAAATATTATAAAACGAGCTCCGAGAGCAAAATTTTTATCTGCATACAATAAAAAAAGTGGAGATTTTTTGAAAAAAAGTATTGCAATCCGAAAAAAAGTGTGCTATAATGCGTATGGTAATATCAGGTATTATGGAGTGGGTGCGAAATCCACTCTAAAGTTTTATTTGGAGAAAATTGATTTTTATGAAAATTTCAGGAAACAAAAACGTAGCGTCCGCAGTGCGCGAGCTCATCACTCCCGTCGCAGACGAGATGGGATATTATGTATGGGACGTTGAGTTCGTGAAGGAAGGCGCGGACAAATATCTTCGTATCACCATTGATAACGAGGAGGGCATCACTATTGATGACTGTGAGAAGTTTCACCGAGCAATAGACCCCGTGCTTGATCAGGCGGATCCCATAAGCGAGGCGTATATTCTTGAGGTATCCTCGCCCGGTATTGAGCGCGAGCTCAAGTGCGACGACCACATATTCGCCTGCGTGGATTGGGACGTTGAGGTAAAGCTCTACGCTCCCAAGGACGGAACGAAGGTGTTCCGCGGAGTGCTTCTCGGAATGGACGAGAGCCTTGAGAGTGTGGTTATCTCTCAGAACGGCAACGAGATGGCGTTCAAGAAGAGCGAGATCGCCAAGCTTTCGACGTATTTTGACTTCGGAAGCCTCAAATAATGAAAAAATTAGAAACATATATCACAAACACAAAGATATTGAAAGGATATTAAAATGAACACAGAGTTTTTTAACGCGCTCGAGCTTCTTGAAAAGGAAAAGGGAATTCCCCAGGCGTACATGTTTGAAAAGATCGAGGCTGCGCTCGCAAGCGCTCTCAAGAAAGAGTACGGCAACAACACAAACGTGAGAGTGCATATAGACCCTGCAAAGAAGGATCTCCGCGTATATCAGCAGAAGGAGGTCGTTGAGGAGGTCGAGGACCCCACCTCGCAGATTTCTCTTGCAGACGCAAAGGCAATTAGCAAAAGACATAAGCTCGGCGGCATAGTTGAGTTTGAGATAAAGACAAAGACCCTTCGCCGTCTTTCCGCAGGTGCTGCCAAGTCGGTTATCATTCAGGGTATCCGCGAGGGCGAGCATAAGGCTATGCAGGAGGCTTATGAGTCCAAGAGAGGCGAGATCATCACGGCTACAGTGCTTAAGGTCGACACCGAGACGGGCAACGTTATAGTTGATACGGGAACAGGCAGAGCAGTCCTTCTTCACGGCGAGCAGATCCCCGGCGAGACCTTCGAGGCAGGCGAGAAGATAAAGGTGTTCATTCAGGAGGTAAACAAGGAGGCAAGAGGTCCTCTTGTCACGCTCTCCAGAGTTCACCCCGGCTTCGTCCGCAGAATATTCGAGCTTGAGATTCCCGAGATCACAGACGGCATAGTTATTATTAAGGGTGTTTCCAGAGAAGCGGGCTCAAGAACCAAGATTTCCGTTTACTCCCGCGACGAGAGCGTTGACGCTATAGGCGCTTGTATCGGTAATCACGGTATGAGAATTGATAGCATACTTGACGAGCTTGGCGGAGAGAAGATAGATATTATCCAGTACAATGAGATCCCCGAGGAATACGTTGCCGAGGCGCTTTCTCCCGCAACCGTTATCTCCGCAGAGATGGACGGCGAAAAGCTTTGCAGAGTAGTGGTTCCCGCAGATCAGCTCTCGCTTGCAATCGGCAAGGAGGGACAGAACGTCCGTCTTGCCGCAAGACTTACGGGTCTTAAGATAGACATCACGGCAGAGGGCTACGAAAAGAAGACTATTATCTGATAGCAGGTGTAATATGGAGCAGAAGGTAAGAAAGATACCCGTGCGTCAGTGCCTTGGCTGCAACGAGCACAAGCCGAAGAAGGAAATGCTTCGCGTGCTGAGAACTCCCGAGGGAGAAATAATACTTGACTTTACGGGAAAGAAATCCGGCAGAGGCGCGTATATATGTCCCAAGGCATCCTGCCTTAAGCGTGCGCGCAAAAGCCGCAGAATAGACCGCGCGCTTGAGTGTGATATTCCCGAAGAGGTTTATGACGCTATGGAAAAGGCGCTCGAGGAAGAATTCGGAGAATAAAAAATCGGAGTGGTTTGGGATGGAAAAGAATGAGAAAAATCTTCTGGGGATGATAGGTATCTGCCGCTCGGCAGGGGCAACAATAATAGGTACGCCCCAGATATGCGACGAGCTTCGTCGCAGGGGAGAGGGATACCCGAATATAATTGTTCTTGAAGCATCGGACACGTCCGAAAACACTCACAAAAAACTAACTGACAAATGTAATTTTTATAAGGTGAAACACGTAAGGCTTACCTGCGGCTGCGAAACACTCGGCAGAGCGGTAGGCAAGAGTGCCGTTGCGGCTGTGGCTGTAATGGGAGAAAATTTTTGCCGTGCGGTTGAGGGAAAGCTCTCGCACGACAGCGAGTAAAAATCAAACGGTAAAATTTCACAAGCAGAGCAACGCAACAATCACAAACGAAAGGCAGAGAATAATTTATGGCAAAACCGCAATTTAAGGCTAATCAACTTGCAAAGGATCTTGAGCTTAAGAGTAAAGAGATCGTTGATATAATGTCGGAAAAGGGCATAGAGCTCAAGGCGCAGAAAACGCTTGAGCCCCGTGAATTCGACATTCTTTTCGACGCGCTCACCTCCAAGTATCAGGTTGAGTGTATTGACGATTATATCGACGGTATTACCTATATCCCCTCAAAGCTGGTAAAGGAAGAGCCCAAGGCAGAGGTTAAGGCAGAGAGCACCAAGCCTGAGGCAAAGCCTGAGGCTAAGCCCGAGGTAAAGGCTGAAGCTAAGCCCGAGGCAAAGACCGAAGCTAAGTCTGATGCGAAGGGTGCGGATACTAAGGTATCTGAGAATAAGCCTGCGGTATCTACAAAGACCGAAAATAAAGAAGAAAAGAAAGAGCCCAAGGCGGAGGCAAAGGCAGAACCCAAGACGGATGTTAAGCCTGAGGTTAAGACCGAGCCCAAGGCTGAGACTAAGCCTCAGCCCGTAAAGCCTGCGGTAAATAAGATAGACAGAGCAGAGGCTATAGCTCGCGCGGCGGCTATTGAGAGAGCGGCGCAGCAGAAGGCTCAGATGCGTGCGGATAAGCCCCAAGGCGACAGAAAGCCTGCGCCCCAGGGCGACAGACCCCAGAGACCTCAGGGCGACAGACCTGCGTATCAGGGTGATAGACCTCAGAGACCTCAGGGCGCGCAGCAGGGCGACCGCTTCCAGAAGCCCCAGCAGAATGACAGATTCTCAAAGGCTCCCGACTTCTCGCAGAGCAGACCTGACCAGAAGAAGCGTGACGACCGCAAGCCTCAGAGACCTCAGCAGGGCTTTGGCGGCAGACCGGGTATGGATAAGGACGATTACATCCCGTCCGCTCCCAAGGAAAAGTTCCAGCCTCAGCTGATCACGAGAGCGCAGAGCCAGAAGGGAGAGAGCATCTCCAAGAAGGGCGCGGCAAAGACGGTAGATATCAGAGGCTCGTCGGTTGACCTTTCCAAGTACGACGAAAAGCTCGATACCTTCGTACAGGAGAATGACAGAGATCTTCGCAGCGGTTCAAACCAGAAGCTCAAAAAGCAGCAGAATCAGACCAGACAGGAAAGCTCCTTCAAGCAGAAGGGTAAGGCAGGCAAGGGTCAGAAGCCCGCGCAGAAGCCTGCTCCCGTAAAGCAGGTGCTCAACGTCCAGATCCCCGAGGAGATCATGGTCAGCGACCTTGCGGCTATGCTCAAGATAACCGTTGGCGATCTTATAAAGAGACTGTTCATGCTCGGCATGATGGCGACAGCAAACCAGACAATAGACTACGACACCGCGGCAATAGTTGCCGACGAGCTTGGAGCAATAGTTTCCAAGGAAGTGGTTGTCACAATAGAAGAAAAGCTGTTTGATGAGACCGAGGATACAGACGAGCAGCTCGTACCCAGAGCGCCCGTAGTATGTGTAATGGGTCACGTTGACCACGGTAAGACCTCGCTTCTTGACGCGATAAGACACACAAGCGTCACGAGCGGCGAGGCAGGCGGTATCACACAGCATATCGGTGCTTACAGAGTTAAGGCACAGGGACAGGACATCACCTTCCTTGATACCCCGGGTCACGAGGCGTTTACTGCGATGAGAGCGAGAGGCGCGCAGTCCACGGATATTGCGATCCTCGTTGTTGCGGCAGATGACGGTATCATGCCCCAGACTGTCGAGGCTATAAACCACGCAAAAGCGGCAGGCATTGACATTGTCGTAGCGATAAACAAGATGGATAAGCCCACGGCTAATCCCGACGCGGTAAAGCAGGAGCTTACAAAGTACGACCTCGTTCCCGAGGAGTGGGGCGGTGACGTTATCTGTGTTCCCGTATCCGCGCTCAGAGGCGACGGTATAGAGGAGCTTCTTGAGAACGTGCTTCTCGTAGCAGAGGTCAAGGAGCTTAAGGCTAATCCCAACAGACGCGCAAAGGGTCTTGTTATCGAGGCAAAGCTCGACAAGGGACGCGGACCTGTTGCGACTGTCCTCGTTCAGAACGGTACGCTCCACAACGGAGATATAGTTATCGCGGGTACGGCAGTTGGACGTGTAAGAGCTATGACCGACCATAACGGTAAGGCGCAGAAGACTGCAGGACCTTCCGTTCCCGTTGAAATTATAGGTCTTTCCGAGGTTCCGCTTGCGGGTGACGAGTTCGCGGCGGTTGCAGACGAAAGAATGGCAAGAGAGCTTGCTGATAAGAGAAAGAATCAGGCAAAGGAAGAGGTCTTCAAGGCAAATGCAAGAGCAAACCTCAACGACCTGTTCGCTCAGATCTCCGACGGTGTCAAGGAGCTTAACATCATACTCAAGGCTGACGTTGGCGGCTCTGCCGAGGCAGTCAAGGCGTCTCTCGTTAAGCTTTCAAACGACGAGGTCAAGGTTCGCGTTATTCACTCCGCGGTCGGTGGAATCACCGAGGGCGACGTAATGTTCGCTGCGGCTTCAAACGCGATCATCGTAGGCTTCAACGTCCGTCCCGATAAGGCGGCTATCGACTCTGCCGAAAGACAGAACGTTGATATAAGAACATACAGAGTCATCTACCAGTGCATCGAGGAGATCGAGGCGGCTATGAAGGGTATGCTTGCTCCCACGTTCCGCGAGAACCTGCTCGGTCACGCAGAGGTACGTCAGACTATCCGAGTTCCCGGTGTTGGAACTATCGCTGGTTCTTACGTGCTTGACGGTAAGATCACCAGAGCTGCTCAGATAAGAGTTGTTCGTGACGGTATAGTAATTTTCGAGGATAAGATCTCCTCGCTCAAGAGATTTAAGGACGACGTCAAGGAGGTCGCGCAGGGATACGAGTGCGGTATTGGACTTGACAAGTTCAACGACATTAAGGTGTCCGATATACTCGAGGCCTTCGTAATGGAAGAGGTTGAGAGAGACTGATATAGTCCAAATTCTCGTTGGGGGATATGCTCCCCCAACGAGGGATTCTATGAAAGGACGGGTGGATATATGCTCCGTGAAAAATCCTGCGGCGCGTTGGTCCTGCGAAATCAGAAGCAGGAGGACGGCACAAAAAACACGTACATACTTATGATACGTCATACGGGCGGCGGACATCGCTCGTTCCCGAAGGGACACGTTGAGAAGGGCGAGACCGAGAGAATGACGGCAGAGCGCGAGGTTCGTGAGGAGACCTCGGTGAGAATACATATCAGCGAGAGCTTTCGCGAGTCTGTGAATTACAAGCCCCGCCCGAACTCCACAAAGGAAGTTATTTATTTTCTGGCGTTTACAAAGCAAATTGAGATCGAGGCTCGCGAGGGAGAGATAGCCGAGGTTGAATGGGTGCCGATTCAGGACGCGAGAGGAGCGCTTACGCACGATAATGACAAGAGAGTGCTTGACGCGGCAATAGAATATCTCCGCGAGCGCAAGCTCGGCGGATTTTAAAAGGAACAAGGATGGTTGCATAGCTGCAACGGTCGTTGTTCCTTTTTTTGTAAAAACATATTGACAAATCTCCGCTGATATGATATTCTTGTATTAAGGAGATAATACAAGAAAGGAGAGATCACAATGGCGTGGATATTTAACCGACGTGAAGCGGTGTTTTTGCAGATAGCCGATCGCTTGCGATGTGAGATTTTGAGTGGAAAGTATTTGCCCGATCAGCAGATACCTACCGTAAGACAGCTCGCTTACGAGGCGGCGGTGAATCCAAACACTATGCAAAAGGCGCTTACAGTGCTTGAGGAGGAGGGACTGCTCTGCTCCAGAGGTACGGTGGGGAGATTTGTCACCTCAAATGAGGCGGCTCTTGACGCGGCAAGGGATAAGGCTCGCAAAAGAGCGGTCAGAAATCTGATACACGAGGCAAAGCAGCTTGGACTCTCCACCGAGGAGCTCATAAGTTATATAAAGGAGGAGGAAGAATTATGAATACACCTGTTTTAAGCTGTACGAATCTGTGCAAGAGCTATAAGGGCGGCAGGCACAAGGTTCTTGACAACTTCAATCTTACTCTGCCCGCAGGTAAGATAGTGGGGCTGCTTGGGCCTAACGGATGCGGAAAGTCAACATTGATAAAGCTTGTCTGCGGAATACTCGTTCCCGATTCGGGAGAAATACACATCTGCGGAATTCCTCAGAGCGAGGAGACCTGTGCGCTTGTTTCATATCTTCCCGAAAGAACCTATTTTGACGGCGGCATGAAGGTGCATGAGCTGATAGAATTTTTCTCGGAATTTTACGAGGATTTTGACAGTGAGCTTGCAAGGAAAATGCTTTCCGACCTTGGAATAAGCACAGATTCAAAACTCCGCACGCTTTCAAAGGGAACAAAGGAAAAGGTGCAGCTTGTTATTGTGATGTCGCGCAGAGCAAGACTTTATCTGCTCGATGAACCCATCGCGGGAGTTGATCCCGCGGCGAGAGACTACATTCTTCAGACTATAATCGGGAACTACAACCCCGAGGCTACGGTCGTTATAACTACGCATCTTATATACGATATAGAGCCGGTGCTTGACGAATTTGCGTTTATGAGCGTCGGCGGCGAAATAATTCTGTCGGGCAACGCGGACGAGGTGCGCGCAGAGCGCGGCAAGTCGCTTGACGATTTATTCAGGGAGGTGTTCAGATGCTCCGTAAACTATTAAAATATGATATAAAATCCATCTGGAGAGTCTGGTGGATAATGGCAATAGTTGTTGTCGCGGCAGAGATAATCGGCGCGCTTTGTGTGCGCGGATATACGGGAATGTCGGTGCTTAACACGCAGGCATTATCAAACACCGAGGAGCTTATTGTGACAATCACCGGCATAATTTCAATGATTGGAATAATGGTGAGCTTTTTTGCGATATTGGCATCCTTTATTGTGACGGAGATACTTATATTTATCAGATATTACAAAAACTTTTTCTCCGACGAGGGATATCTGACCTTTACGTTGCCCGTAAACCGCAGAACGCACCTTCTCTCCAAGACCGTCAACGCTATGATATGGGCGGCGGCACAGATAGGATTGATGATTGTCGGACTGTTTATATTTATTCTTATCGCTCCCACGCCCGAGAAGGGATTTATCACGCTTGAAGGTTATCGGGTGTTCGGGCGCTTTATAAGCGAAATATGGGCGGCAATCGGCGGCTGGCTTATTGCTTACATATTTGGATATATATTTGCGGTGCTTTGTGTGGCATTCTTTCAGGTGTCGCTTGTTTTCCTTTGCATCACGGTTGGCTCGGTGATTGCAAGAAGACGCAAGGTGCTTGTAGGAATAGGTCTTTATATGGGATCGACGACTGTACTTTCATCCGTGACAGAGTTATTGTTCCTGTTTAATATATCCTTTTTGTCCATTGGACTGACGCGCCTTTTGATGGGAGCTACGCTGACGCAAGGCTGCGCTGTGATCTTCCTCATAATGCTTATAGCCTGCGCGGTGATTCTGACGGTTGCTCTGACCTTCTGGAGCATCACGATGAACTGCATACGCCGAAGGCTCAATCTTGCGTAAGGGGGTGCTTTTATGAAGAATGTTTTTAAGAAAAATAATTTTATGAAAAAGCTGCTTTGCGCTGTTATGTTTTACGTGATTATTGCGTCCTGCTTTACGGTCTTTGTGTCGGCGGGAGAGAAGCCTGCCCAATATGACGAACCGATCGAATGGACTCTTTCGGAGGACGGCAAGAAGCTGACCGCAAGCACGGGCATGGTGTATTACAGATATGAGCTTGGCATAGATGCTAAGATGCACCCGTGGAGCATATATTATTTTGACGGAACCGTAAGAGTAAATTCGGGGCTGGTAGCATCCGTGAATTCCTACGATAGATACGGCGAAATAGTCTGGCTTCAAACCGGGGAACCGATAATATACGCGACCGAGGCCGGCAAGCAGATACTTGACGGATTCGCGGACGGAACGGCAAGAGAGTATTACTTCGTGCTTGACGAGAATTATTCCTCGGCATATTATACAAGAATAGGCGCCTCGCTTGCCGCAGAGCTCAGAAATGCTTATATTAACGGATATAACAGATATACGTTTGACGTGCGAGAGCTTCGGGATTATATCAGATACGACGTACAATTCGAGGACTCGCAGAATATATTCCAATATAATGAAGGATATATCTTTGATATAGGCGACGAATATTATTACGTTCATTTTGACTCGCTTGACAATACTCATTTTGACGCGGACGGAAACTTTTCCTTCCGCTCGGGCGAGGTCGAGCTTATGAAGCTTGAGGGCGAGATGCACGACGCCGTCGCAAATGCGCTGTTTGGAATCAGACGAAACCCAAGACACAGAACAACTAACTTCGAGACAGACGACAACAATTCGGAAATGCCGATGGTATTTTTCTGGATACCCTACGTGCTTGTTGGCTTTGTTCTTCCTTTGCCGTTCTTGGCTTTAGGACTGATATTCGCTAACGTCAGAAAAAAGAGCAAGCATTGGTATGCGGTGGTTATATCCGCGGGAGTATGGATACTGCTCGCTTTAATACTGATGTTTATATTGATAATGTAATTTAACACTCGGCGCGCAGAGACTCTGCGCGCCATGCTTTTAATTTGTATTGACAAACTCATATAAATAGGTTAAAATTATGATAATACGTCAAAAGGATGATTTTAATGAAAACTGCTATTATTTTTGATCTTGACGGCACTGTGCTCGACACGCTTGAGGACTTGTATCTGTCCGTTAATTTTGCTATGAATACGCTCGGGATTCCCGAAAGGACAAAGGATGAGGTTCGCTCGTTTGTCGGCAACGGTATGCCAAAGCTTATAGAGCGCTCATTGCCGCAGGGGGCGTCCGCTGAGGATTTTGACCGAGTTTTTGCGAGCTTCAGGGGCTATTATGATCTGCACAGCACAGACCACACCTGTCCGTACGAAAGCATACCTGAAGCACTTATGGAGCTTAAAGGGAAGGGCTATGCTCTCGGTGTTCTGACAAACAAGGCGCATACTGCGACGATTCCATTGTGCGAGAAATATTTTTCGGGAATTTTTGATATTGTGCTCGGACAGTCCGAGAGCTTTCCCACAAAGCCCGATCCGACGGCGTTGTTCTTTATAAAGGAAAAGCTTTGCGCGGACAAAATGATATACATTGGCGACTCCGAGGTGGATATACAGACCGCAAAAAACGCAAAGATCCCCTGCGTCAGCGTTAGCTGGGGTTTCAAGACAAGAGAATTTCTCTTGTCGCACGGAGCGGAGATCATTGCGGATACCGTTCCGGAAATGCTTGACTGCATATATAAAATAAGCGAGAATTGAGAGGGCTTATGCTTCCGATAGAATTTAAGGAAAGAATGACAAATTTGCTCGGCGACGAGGCGCAAGAATTTTTCAACGAGCTTGAAAATGGCGAGCCCGCGCGCTCGTTCAGAGTCAATACGATAAAAATCTCGGTCGAGGATTTTGAGAAGATAAACAGGCTTGACGCGCAGAGGATGCCGCACGTCCCCGACGGATATTACACAAGCGAGGAAAAGCCGGGCAATACCGCGGCGCATCATTCTGGCATGATATATATGCAGGACCCCGGAGCGATGTCGTCCGTGTGCGCGGTTGACATAGAAAAAGGCTGGAAAATTCTCGACTGCTGCGCCGCGCCGGGAGGAAAGGCCTCGCAGCTTGCATCACTTGTCGGCGAGGACGGACTTGTGGTATCAAACGAGTTTGTGTCAAAACGCGCGACTATATTGCAGGGCAACCTTGAGAGAATGGGCTGCCGCTCGTCGGTCGTGCTGAATTTTGACGCAAGAGAGCTTTGCAATACCTATTTTGAGTATTTCGACCTCGTGGTGTGCGACGCGCCCTGCTCGGGCGAGGGAATGTTCCGCAAAAATGACCTTGCAATATCCGAGTGGAGTCTTGAGAACGTCAGAATGTGCGCCGAAAGACAAAAAAGCATAATTGACAGTGTTGAAAAATGCGTCGCGGTGGGCGGACTTTTACTTTATTCCACCTGTACTTACTCGCTTGAGGAGAACGAGATGCTTGTGGATATGTTTCTGCGCGAGCATAAGAATTTTGAGCTTGTTCCCGTCAAGGAAAATATACGCAATATTACCGCAAACGGCATAAATTTTGAGGGTGCCTCACACGATATGACACCCTGCCGCAGATTTTACCCCCACGTCTCAAAGGGAGAGGGACAGTTTATTGCGCTTATGAGAAAGCAGGCTCCGTCCGAGCCGCCAAGGATGATTGCTAATTCTGCAAAGAACAGCAAAAAGCAGCCCGCAAAGACTGCGCGTGACACGGCAGAGGAAAGGGAAGCGCTGAAGGTCGCACAGGATTTTCTCAAAAAGCACCTGATAAAAATGCCGAATAAACAACTGACCTACAAGGGCGGTATGGTGCGGCTTTGTCCCGACTGCCCGACTCCCGAATATAATGTGCTTATGAGGGGCGTTTGCGTTGGCGAGGTGGTAAAGGGCAGACTTGTGCCGCATCATCAGCTTTTCTCGGCATACGGCTGCGACTTCAAAAACAAAATTGAGCTTGCCTCGACCGATCCTCGCGTCGCGGATTATATAAAAGGAATGGAAATAGATGTTTCCGACCTGCCCGACTTGTCCGACGGCTACGCCGCGCTGACGGTTGACGGCTGCGCACTCGGCGGAGTTAAGGTCAGCGGCGGCAGAGCCAAAAACCACTACCCCAAGGGACTGAGAAGCAGTAATCTGTAAATTAACACCTAATTCACAAAAATCAAGTAAAAATATGGTAAAATAAATTATAAGCAATATCGCCCGACAACAGCAGTTGCCGAGTTTATTGACAAAAGGTAATTTACGCATAGGTTGGCGGGTCTGCCATACCTATGCGTTTTTGTGTTTCTGTAACCAAATTGAATTTTTAGCGAGTAATATAGTAAAGAAATATTTTTTGTTTATATGTACCGCAGATGTTTGAATTTTTTGTGAAGGGAGTAGCGTAATGAAAAAAACGTGTTTAATGTGTTTAATAATAATCTTCCTATTGATTGGATTGCTTTGCTCATGCGAAGCGGATTCGAAAGGACCTATTGCGGCGCAACAGGGGCATATTCCTACTCCTGAGTATGGATATCGTACAGTAAAGTACGATATTTATGAGGCAATAGATGATTATGTGAAAAAAGCCGCCAACTACGCTGAAGAACATAGCGAGTATGGCGGAACAGGCACATCTTCCGTGATTGATTATTTGTTTGACGGTGACGTTGATTTGGCAAAAGATACGTTTGGAAAATTAGTTGACAATGTACTTCGCGGGGAGACATATACTGTCGATATAATTCGGGCATATGACCAAGAAACCGAGTGTGCATCCGAACGCAGCGAGCAGTGGAGAATAACAGACGAGCATATGTTTGTATATATAAATATCTCAAGCTCCTCCCGAGGATATAGTGATATGATAAAGAATACGACTTCGCAGAGAGAATATTACACCGATAGAAAGGATAGACCGACCCGATTTATAATAGACCTTGGAAACGGGGTTGAATACTTATTTTATTTTAATATAACAGACCTAACAGGAAACGAAGAGATAATAAACGATTATTTGCAATACGGATTTATGCTCAAGGAACTGGTTGCCGACAAATGACAAGTGAACGAGCACAGCATCAAACGATATAAGTGGAGGTGATTTAGATGAAACGAATACTATCTTTAGTAATATCCACTATTATAGTTTTATTGTTGGTTTCATGTGATCAATCAAATAACGACAATCAGTCAAGTATATATCAAGCCCCCATAACAAGTGCATATATCGCAAGAGAAGATTATGAGTATGATATAGATCTTACCGACGATGAGGCGACAAAAATTCTGTCTCTTCTCAATGAAGGTGAATGGACTTTTGGGAAAACAAAAGTAAATAGAGGTTACATTTTTCGATTGAAAGGAGATAAGGAAATTTATTATAGTACGTCGGGCATATTTTATGACAAGGAAAGAAATCTTTATCTGCACCTTGCCGAAGAGGATTGGGTATATATCAATAGGATATTGCTTTCTCAGTATATGCCGCCGGTTGAATATATTGGTCCGATGGTACAAAAGAAAGTCATTACTGTCTCCGAGGCAATAGATGATTTTTCGGAGGTGCTAAACGAAGCAGACTGTGGAGGATCGGTTATAATTGATATTCTTTTTGGAGGTGATGTTGAGCTTGCCAAAAAGGTTATGGAAAATGAAATATATAATGAATTATTTCCTGATAGAGAGATAACGAGTATAACAATCGAGCGTTTTTGGGATGAGATTAAAATGCGTCCGTGTGATGACAGTGAGAGATTTGAGATGTATTATGAGGGAATTAGCTTCGCCATATATACAAAAGGGACTTGGTATAAAGACGGACATACGAAAATAGAGACTGATAGTGGCGAATATTATAAGAATGATGCTGTCGAGAGGTCTGCTTTTATTGATCTTGGTAAAGGCGTGATTCTTTTCCTTGATGTTACAGCTAATCAGCCTGACGGAGATGAAATTTTTGAAAAACTAATTGAATACGGGATTTCTATAAGAAATTCGGTTATTGATTGGGAAGCATCCCCTTTGATATAATGTATGGAATTTTCCCCCGCCGTGACGGCGGCGGGATTTTTCTTTCATTTTTCACTAAAATAGGGCGGTTTTTCGGTTATCTGAAAATTATTCCAAATTTTTCAAAAAACTTTTAAAAAACACTTGACAAGCTTGACAAACAGTGATATAATTATAAACTGCATTATAATCGCTTGCACTATGGGGTTTTATATGCAAGCCTACCGAAAACGACAAAATTCTCGTGGTTTTAAAGGAAAAATTAAGCATTTTGACTGCGAATTTTGAGGATTTGCCGAGCTCGGTATGATATTTAATTGAATGGAGTGATTGATTTAATGGTCAATGTAAAAGAGCAGAAACTCGGTAAGAATACGAGAATGTCATTCTCAAGCTCAAAGTTCAATCTCGAGTTGCCCAACCTTGTCGAAATTCAGACAAAGTCATTCGATTGGTTCTTAAAGGAAGGACTTCAGGAGGTACTTCGCGACGTTTCTCCTATCACCGACTATTCGGGAAATCTTTCTATCGACTTTATTTCCTATTCGATAGACACAAAGCCTAAATATCCTGTTGAGGAATGTAAGGAAAGAGACGTAAACTACGCCGCTCCCTTGAAGGTAAACGTAAGACTTACCAACAAGCAGACGGGTGACGTTAAGTATTCCGACATTTACCTTGGCGACTTCCCGATAATGACAGAGACGGGAACATTCGTTATCAACGGCGCAGAGAGAGTTATAGTTTCCCAGCTCGTCCGTTCGCCCGGCATGTACTACGCATCCGACGTGGACAAGAGCGGTAAGCACATCTACTCCGCCCAGATAATCCCTTACAGAGGCGCTTGGCTCGAGTACGAGAGCGACACAAACGGCGTTCTTTACGTACGTATAGATAAGAACCGCAAGCTTCCCATGACCATGCTCATCCGCGCTCTCGGCATTGAGTCCAGAGAGGCTATATATGATATGTTCGGTGACGACGCGAGACTTGGCACCACACTTGAAAAGGACGAGTGCGAAAATCTTGCGGCTCGCAACGGCACAACCCCCAGAATCGAGGCGCTCAAGGAGATCTACAAGAAGATCCGTCCCGGTGAGCCTCCGCTCGTTGAGTCCGCAGAGCAGCTTATCCACAACTTCTTCTTCGACCCCAGAAGATATGACGTTGCGGCTGTAGGACGTTATAAATTTGATAAAAAGGTAGCAATACATTCCAGAATCGCTAACCGCAAGCTCGCACAGGACGCGGTAAGTCCCATCACGGGCGAGGTAGTGTTCGAGGCAGGACATCTTCTCACCGCTGAAGATGCGCTCGCAGTTGAGAGAGCGGCTATAAACTCGGTTGCTATTGAGCTTGAAAATGGCGAGAAGGTAAAGGTCGTATCCAACGGCACACTTGAGCCCGAGTATATTCTCGGCTATGACCTTCAGGATTGCGGCGTGACAGAGAAGGCAAGCGTTGCTGTACTTCTTGACATCGCTGAGCAGTGCGAGGGCGACGTTGACGCTATCAAGGAAATGGCTAAGGCAAGACTCTCCGAGCTTTGTCCCAAGCATATTACAAAGAACGATATATTCGCATCCATCGGTTATTTCCTCAACCTCGCTCACGGCGTGGGTGTTGTTGACGATATCGACCACCTTGGAAACAGACGAGTACGCTCTGTGGGCGAGCAGCTCCAGAACCAGATGCGTATCGGCTTCTCCAGAATGGATAAGATAATTAAGGAAAGAATGACCACGCAGGACAACGAAAAGCTTACTCCTCAGGCGCTCATCAACACGCGTCCTGTGGCAACGGCTATCCGTGAGTTCTTCGGCTCGTCACAGCTTTCTCAGTTCATGGACCAGAACAACCCCTTGGCAGAGCTTACGCACAAGCGCCGTCTTTCCGCGCTTGGTCCCGGCGGTCTTTCCCGTGATCGCGCGACGTTCGACGTCCGTGACGTACACTACACACATTACGGCCGTATGTGTCCTATCGAGACCCCCGAAGGACCTAACATCGGTCTTATCTCCTATCTTACAACATACGCGCGTATAAACAACTACGGCTTTATCGAGGCTCCTTACCGTAAGGTCGCACACATCACTCACGAGGACGGCACAGTAGAGCATAAGGTGACAGACGAGGTGGTTTATATGACCGCTGACCTTGAGGACAAGTACATTGTAGCTCAGGGTAACGAGAAAATTGACGATAACGGTCACTTTATAAATAAGAAGGTAATGGCGCGTGACAAGACCGAGATCATTGAGGTTGACGCATCCAGAATTGACTTCATGGACGTATCTCCTAAGATGGTCGTATCGGTTGCGACGGCTATGATCCCCTTCCTTGAGAACGACGACAACTCCCGTGCGCTCATGGGATCG
>JAZNWS010000126.1:0-6404 GCA_045593485.1 Eubacteriales bacterium
GGGACAAAAGATTTTGTTTTGATGCCCATTTTGAAAAAGATGATTCCGGCAATGTAACCATTGTGAAAAAAATTGTATCATAATTAGGGTTATTAGCCAAAAAATAAGGGATAGCTTAATGCTATCCCTTATTTTTTGCCAGAGTTGGGGAGTAAACAGAAATCTTACACATAAAATTGCTTGCAATTTTATGTGAACGTTCAAATCTCTCCATCTCAATGCTCATAAAAAAATTCCCACCACATCGCACATTTTTTGCCGTATGATTATAATATATACATATAGCGGGAAAATTATTGTAGGCGCAAACATATCAAACGAGGTCGTGGGGAATGAGGATAAGAGTCAGAAAAATATTTAATAAGATAAAGGACAGGATCAAAAAATTTCTCAAATGGATATGGCATGAATGTAAGGACGGGCGCACGCTCGCCTTACTCCTTGTAGTCATCACTGTAGTGTACTCTCCTGTGTGGTTGGGATATATTCTGCACTGGGTTTTCGGTTGGAGCTGGGCGGTGATAGTTGCCACGGCTATGCTTGCGTTCTGGGCAGGGCCGTTTTCTCCGTTTTTCGTCCTTTGCATCTCTATCACGCTTGGAATAAAAAGGCTGTTTGAAAAAAAGGGAATATTTTTCAAGCCCCGCCCCGACAAATGCGAGGCGGGGCAGAAAAGAGGAGCAGACACGGAAAAAACGCCCGATATATCAAAATAAAAAAGTCGTTTGTCAGCTTGCCGACAAACCACTTTTTTAATCAGTATTTTTTCTTCTGTACGCTTGCGCGCGGCCAATATTGCCGCATTTTTCCACAAGGTCAAGTCCGCACAGAGTATTCACCATAGAATAGGCGTCCATTCCGTATATTTTTGCGTGCTGCGAGTAATCCTTTACAGTGAACTGTTCGGGCAGGGAGTCTGGCAGAAAATATCCATAATCCTCGCGCGACTTAAAGAGATACGCGCCAAGCAGCGACATTGGTATAAGCTCATATTTTTTGAGCCGCCTGCCTTTTCTTTGAGGCTTGACGTACTGCTCCGCCTCCATCATAACTATCATAAGTGAAAAGCGCGGATCATTCAGAAAGCTTCTGAAAAAATAAAGCTCGCCCGCGATGTCCTCAACTCTGCCGCGGCGCGGAGATTTTCTGCGCCCCGAAATTTTGCCGTCATCTCCTATTTTGCTCACCCATTTGGTCTCTGCTATGGGGTGAATGACGACCACTCTGTAGGACGTATTTTCAAATATCCACTGTATTTTTTCGCGGAGCGGGGAGAATCCTCCCGTTTGTATCTCGTATATAGTATCTCCGTTGAGAATATCGGCTACGTATTTTCGGTTTTTTGTATTTTCTTCAATTTTTGGGATATATAGGGGTGAGTCCTGTATTTTTATCTCGTGCTTGCTCTCGTCGGGGCAGATAAAGGTCTTGAGCGCGGAGTGCATCTGCTTTTCTCCAAGTCTGCCGATGCCGTCATATTCGTCGCTCATCGCGGCGTCAACCGACGCGGATCTCATAAGATTATCAAGAATTATTTTGCGAAAGCGTCTTGTATCGCGCTCGGACAGCTCATAGTACGCTTTTCCTTGATCTTCCATACATACACACTCCCTTCCTTTTATATAATAACTACAAAATAATTTTATCACAAAAAAAGAATTTGTCAACTCAAAGTTCAATAATTGTTAGACATAAACTCCGACCGAAAACTCAAAATAATAGTGTGGTCGGTTGACTGCAATCAAGAGGGAAAAGGAATATTTTATTATGATACAGTATAAAAACAAGAAGCTTGCTTACTCGGCAATATGTCTGTTTTTGTGTCTGATTTTTGCGCTGGCGTCAAGTATGGGAGTTGCCGCGGGCGCGGCAAAGCCCGGGGGTAAGTATGAGGGGCTGAGGCTTATACCCGGCGGGCAGACGTTTGGAGTCAAATTCAACACGGCAGGGATCATAGTCGTAGGATTTTGCGACGTGGACACAAAAAACGGAAACATTTGTCCCGCCTCTCTGGCAGGGCTGAAGGAGGGCGATATAATAAAAGAGATAAACGGTCAGGCCCCAAAGGACGCGAATCATTTCATATCGCTCGTGGATGAGTCGGCGGGTAAGAGTGTCAGCGTGACGTTCACTCGCGCGGGAGTGGATAAGACGGCAAAGCTTTCGCCCAAATACTCGGTCTCCGAGGGTAAATATAAGGTCGGTTTGTGCGTGCGTGACACCGGAGCGGGAATAGGAACTGTCACCTATATTTATCCCGAAACATATTCATTTGCAGGGCTTGGACACGGAATATGCAGCGCGGATAGCGGACGGCTCGTGCAGATGACTCGCGGTGTTGTGACGGACGTGACGGTCAGCGGCGTCAAGCGCGGCGTGTCGGGTGTTCCCGGCGAGATAAAGGGAGTTTTTGGCAGCGATAAGGTCGGAACGCTCGTTGGAAATACCGAGTGCGGAGTCTACGGTATGTTTTCAAGATGTCCTGAGGGCGCGGCAAAGGCTATGCCTGTGGGACTGCGCGGCGACGTCAAGGCGGGAGATGCTTATATTTTGTCCACACTTGACGGCGCGGGAGTTTGCAGGTATGACATTCAGATAAGCTCTGTCAGATACGACGAGAAAACGTCCAAGTGCTTCACCGTGACGGTGACAGACCCAAAGCTCATTGAAAAAACGGGTGGAATAGTGCAGGGAATGTCAGGCTCGCCAATCATTCAGAATGGCAAGCTTGTGGGCGCGGTGACACACGTTATGATAAACGATCCCACCGTCGGCTACGGAATCTTCATTGAGAATATGCTTGACAATATGCCCGAGGTGCTGAGGTAAAATAAAAGCCAACGGAATTTTATTAACCCTGCCTTCTGAAAACAGAAGGAGCGTTAATCCGTTGGCTATATATTTACTTAAAAACAATATTTTTTGTAAATTCATTGACGGCAAGTTCAATCTCAGATTTGTCAAGCTTTTTGCCGTTTTTAGCGAGGCCATCAAGGGTGATGTCTGAGACGGTATGCTCGGTGTCAAGTCCTCTTATCATCACAACGGGGCACAAGGAAAGCGACGACTCGGTGAGAATATTGATATTTCTGAACATCACTTGATGCACGTCACCGTGCTTGCCGTCCTTCGAGAAAAGCCCCGAGGCGTATATCGGTATACCAATGAGCAGAGGGTGATTTATTTTTTTCTGCGGCGGATAGGGGAGGTTAATATCGCTCTGGTAAGCGTCCGAGAGCTGATGTCGTGTGTATTCAACGTTGATATTTTCATACGTCACGTTGCGGATTTTTGCGCGGTTGTGGTGGTGTATGTCGAGAAAAATGGACGAGCCGTGTATGCAGTCACAATTCCTGAACGTTATGTTTTGGAATTTTTCTGCGTTTGTCTCCGCGCCTATCTCAAGATTTCTGCCCCAGTCGCACCAGGTGACGCAGTCCTCGACGAGAATATTTTCCATGTTCTCATTGTCCCATCCGCAGATACCCTTGAGAACTATGCAGTCGTCGAAATTTCGCAAAAAGCATTTTGAGATAACGCAGTCCGAGCAATTGAAAAGGTCTATTCCGTCGGAATTGTATCGCCACATGCCTATCGCCTTGACGTTTTCAAAGGTTGCATTTTTGCACCTTGCGGCAATTGCGGCAAAGGTAGAGCTGTCGCGCATTATCACGCCCTCGACGTGCACGTTCTCACAGTCGTAAAAGCGCAGAATTCCGTCAAGTGAACGACGGCGACGGATTAGCTCAAATATGGCGTCGCGGTCGTGTGGAATAGTTGAGTAATAATCAAGAGGGAGCAGACTGCTTTCGTCATCTCTGACCTCGTCTGAGCCATCTATGACACCGTAGCCACAGATCTTAATATTTTCAGCGCATACAGCATAGAACGAACCGTAGATATATGCGCCGCTGTCAATAATTACAGTCGTATCAGAGGCAAGCTCCACGCGTCCGACACGGTGTATGCCCGCACCGTAACGGAGAACAGCTTTTGCGCCGTCGGCATAGCTTTCAAAGTGCTTTATTGGATTAAAGAAAATATGTAGCGCGTGATGATAGCCGTCCGCCTCGACGGTATATGCGCCCTCGGTGGGCAGGATAAAGCTTGCGGTACATCCTTCTATATTAGCCTGAACGCTTCGCGAGAGCGGTCGCACCGTGACCTCGCTTGGGGGAGTGTCGTAGGTGATTGTGACGCGCACCTCTCCGTCTGCTTCATACGATAAAAAGCCGGCTTCTTCTGTCTGATCCATCGGTCGTTGGTGTCCGGGCCATTCGGTGTTATATGGAACGGCTGAAACGCGACACAGGGTAGGGGAAGCATCAATGCCGTCTATTTTTACATTATAACCGAGGTATAAAGCTTCGCCCAGCGGCGCATTGTGAATAATAAGCATGATCATCCTCCCATAAATCTTTCTGATTTTTTTATAACACAAAAGAGGAAAATTGTCAATATGTTATTTCTTGATCAAGGCTCTTATGCTCCTTGACGCGAAAAAGGTATGCTGTTATAAATAACAAAAGGACAGATGGCGAGATATGCTTGCCATTCTGTCCTTTTGTTATTGATTCTTATTTACCATATCCTCATTCATGACGACGATATCGCGATCGGCAAGATAATGCCTATGCGTTATGGTCCAGGATATTATGTCGGCTACGGTATACAGAGCAACTGATACCAGAAGCGCGAGCGCGCTTGAGAGCAGCGCCGCGGGGATTGCCCTTGCGCCCCCGACCCGTATGGTGGGGATCATTACCGTGGGTACCAGATATACACCGATAAGAGTAGTTGCCACAAGCACGTCTCCCCAAAGATCGGAAGAGCGGAGGGTATATATAATATCCTTGCCAAGCTTTAGCTTGTCATACGGCACGCTGCGGTTATACGATTTAAACTTATCGTTGTCGTTTGCCCTGTAATAGGTTGCGGCGTAGAACAAAATTATCGCGGGAATACCGACTACCACAAGCATCTGAACGAAAGGGCGCTCCCTGAAAAAATTTGATAAGGTCGCCAGCAAATTCTTACCGAGAAACAATATAACGTACATAATAAGGGCGTAGATTATACCGCGCTTGAGCTTTTTCAAGTATAGCTTTCCCATAGGAGCTCCTTTCTTTTTTCTGTCGGTCAGTCACAGAGTATATCTGCGACTGACCGCTAAATTTGTCCTCAATATTTAATTACTGCTCCGTAGTCGTCTCTGCTGTATCCTCTGCCTTTTTGCCGAGAATAGAGGGGAGCTGCATTCCTGCCATTGTGAACACCTCGTCAAGAGGGGGAACGGACTTCATCATGCCCGAAATGAAGTTTGCGGTTGATGTCTTTCCGTTCTGCGACTGACCGTTGTCCCAAACGGTTACCTTGTCAATCTTTATGTTCTTTATAGCGTCAACCTGAACTCTCATAAGGTCTTCAAGCTTATCTGCTATAAGGAGACGGAGAGCGGAATCAGGGTCGCCGCCTGCGGACTTAACCACCTCTGCAAGACCTGCAGCCTGCTTTTTGAGTATCTCCTCAACACCGCGAGCCTCTGCCTGCATCTTTGCGTAAATTGCGTCAGCCTCACCCTGCGCACGAATACGGGTTTCCTCAGCCTCAGCCTCTGCCGCAAGCTCAAGCTCTCTCTTTCTTGCCTCAGCGCGAACGATGATATCCGCCTCAAGAGTTGCCTGCTCCTTGGAGCGTCTTGCCATTTCAGCTGCGCGCTCGGCTGCGTAGGATTCCTCAAGGGCTTTAGCCGCCTGGATCTTTTCAGCGGTTGTTGCTATCTTTCTTGCCTCTGCCTCTTTTTCCTTAAGAGCCGCGTCGGACATGGCGATCTTCATCTTTGCTTCGTTTTCACCCTGAATAGCTACCGAGTTTGCCTCAGCAACCTTGATTCGCTGGTCCATCTGCGCGTTGGCCTCACCGATAGAACCGTCGCGCTCCTGCTCTGCAACGCTCTTTTTCGCGTCGTTAATAGCCTTTGCTGCAGCCTCCTTACCGAGAGCGGCGATATAGCCCGACTCGTCGGTAATATCGGTTACGTTTGCGTTGATAAGACGGAGACCAATCTTTTTCAGCTCGGTCTCAACGTTGGAGCTTACAGCGGCGAGGAACTTGTCACGGTCCGTATTTATTTCCTCAATATCCATAGTTGCGATGATAAGACGGAGCTGACCGAAGATTATATCTCTTGCAAGCTCCTGTATCTCGGACATCTGAAGACCGAGAAGTCTCTCTGCCGCGTTCTGCATAACACCCGCCTCGGTGGAGATACCAACGGTAAAGCGAGAGGGAACGTCGATACGAATGTTCTGACGTGTAAGCGCGTTCTTGAGGTCAACCGAGATAGATATAGGCGTCAGGTCAAGATAAGCGTAGGACTGGAATACGGGAATAACAAATTCCGC
>JAZNWS010000127.1:0-3582 GCA_045593485.1 Eubacteriales bacterium
CAAGCGTTTGAGGGTAGCTATAAGCTTGGAATTATCTCTCTGGTGAAGCCCAATGCTGGGCTCGTCAAGTATATAAAGCACGCCGACGAGCGACGAGCCTATCTGTGTGGCAAGTCTTATTCTCTGCGCCTCGCCGCCCGAGAGCGTTCCCGCCTTACGCGAGAGTGTGAGGTATTCAAGTCCTACGCTGACAAGGAAGCCGAGTCTCGCTCTTATCTCCTTGAGAATTTCGCGGGATATTTCCTGCTCGGTCTCGGTCAGTGTGAGATTGTTTACAAACTCAAGCTCGCGCTCAACTGACATTGAGCAAAAGTCGTGCAGATTTATGCCGCCGACAGTCACCGCAAGCGAGAGGGGGTTGAGTCTCTGTCCGTGGCAGTACGCGCAGGGCGCTTCTTCAACAAATTGCTCGTAATATTCCGCCGCCATACCCATTGCCATTCTCTGCTCTATCATGGGGATGACGCCGTCAAAGGACGCCAAGCGTCTGTGCGCCTCGCCGCCGAAATATCTTACGACGTCGTATTTTTCAGTACCGCTTCCATACATCAGCACGTCATAAGCCTTATCCGAAAAGTCCTTTATGGGAGTGTTAAGGTCAAAGCCGAATTTCTCACCAACCGCCGAGAAAAGCGGGCCGTTCCAGCTTTCGTCCTCAAGAGTCTTGAATCCGTTTACGTTTATCGCGCCCTCGCGCAGCGACAAGGACTTGTCAGGTATAACTCTGTCCAGTGCAATGCGTCTTGTGTCACCAAGTCCCGAGCAGTGTGGGCACGCGCCCTGCGGGTTGTTAAACGAGAACATTCTCGGCTCAAGCTCGCCAACGGATATTCCGTGCTCCTCGCAGGCATAAGACTGCGAAAAGCTCAACTCCTCGCCCTCGCTACCGTCTCTGGGGAGCGTGACGACGAGCAGATGTCCGTCCGCCGCCGACAGCGCGCTCTCAACAGAATCCGCAAGACGCGAGCGTATGCCTTCCTTCATTACAAGGCGGTCGACTACTATCTCTATAGAGTGTTTTTTGTTTTTATCAAGCTTTATTTCCTCGGACAAGTCGTAAATGCTGCCGTCGATTCTCACACGCGCGTATCCGCTCTTTTTTGCGTCGGTCAGCACCTTTTCGTGCATTCCCTTTTGCGCGCGGACAACGGGCGCGAGTATCATAAATCTCTCGCCCTCGGGGAGCGCCGTCACACGCTCGATTATCTGGTCAACGCTCTGCTGTCTTATCTCCTTGCCGCAGACGGGACAGTGCGGCACGCCAATGCGCGCGTAGAGCAGACGCAGATAGTCGTATATTTCAGTCACCGTTCCGACTGTGGAACGGGGGTTTTTCGACGTTGTTTTCTGGTCTATGGAAATAGACGGAGAGAGTCCCTCAATGATGTCCACATCGGGCTTGTCAAGCTGACCGAGAAACATTCTCGCATAGCTTGAGAGTGACCCAACAATGCGCCTGTGTCCTTCGGCATATATCGTATCAAACGCCAATGACGACTTGCCGCTTCCCGACAGTCCCGAAAGCACGACCAGCTTGTCCCTCGGTATATCAACGTCAATATTTTTGAGGTTGTGTACCCTCGCTCCTCTTATAGTAATCTGTTTTGCCATTATTCTTCCCTTATTCTCTTTATCTCGTCACGCAGGTATGCCGCGCGCTCGAAGTCCAGCTTGCGAGCCGCATTCTTCATCTCGACAGTCATTGACGCAATGAGCTTGTCCTTTTCCTGCGCTGTCATCTTCTTCTTTGATTTGGTCTGTTTTTTCTTGGAGGTATCCTCAGAGACGCCTATATCAATTACGTCGCGCACTCCCTTGATAATTGTCTTGGGCGTGATGCCGTGCGCCTCATTATAAGCCATCTGAATCTTACGGCGGCGCTCGGTCTCGCGTATCGCACCCGCCATTGAATTGGTTATGCTGTCCGCATACATTATGACCTTGCCGCTCGCGTTTCTTGCCGCGCGTCCTATGGTCTGAATGAGGGAGCGCTCGGCGCGCAAAAATCCTTCCTTGTCCGCGTCAAGAATCGCTACGAGCGATACCTCGGGAATATCAAGTCCCTCGCGGAGCAGATTTATACCAACGAGAACGTCGAAAACGCCGAGTCTGAGGTCTCGGATTACCTCCATTCTCTCCATTGTGTCCACGTTATGATGAATATATCTGACCTTAATTTCGTTGCTTTCAAGATATTCGGTAAGGTCCTCCGCCATCTTTTTGGTGAGAGTGGTGACAAGTACCCTCTCTCCCTTTTGGGTGCGCTCGCGTATCTCTCCCATAAGGTTATCGATCTGACCCTCAATGGGGCGCACCTCAAGCTCGGGGTCAACAAGTCCCGTTGGGCGAATTATCTGCTCAACGGTCTGCTCCGAGTGTAAATTTTCATAGTCTCCGGGCGTTGCGGAGACGAATATCGCCTGATTTATTTTCGACTCAAACTCCTCAAAATAAAGCGGTCTGTTGTCGTATGCCGAGGGCAGTCTGAATCCGTAGTCTATAAGATTTTTCTTTCTTGCGGTGTCTCCGCCGCTCATTCCCCTGACCTGTGGAAGCGTCACGTGGGACTCGTCCACAAACATAATAAAGTCATCGGGAAAATAGTCAAGAAGAGTGTAAGGTGTCGAGCCCGCCGGGCGTCTTGCTAAAACTCGCGAATAGTTCTCCACTCCCGAGCAAAATCCGATTTCTTTGAGCATTTCCATATCGTACTTGACGCGCTCTTTTATTCTCTGCGCCTCAATAAGCTTATTCTCGGATTCAAAATACTCTACGCGGTCGTACATCTCACTCATAATATCAGCTATCGCCGCCTCGCGCTTTTCGTCGGATACGGCATAGTGAGTTGCGGGGTAAATAGCAACGTAGGAAAGCAGTCGTATAAGCTCTCCCGTCACGATATTCACCTCGGATATTCTGTCAATTTCGTCGTCGAAAAATTCAATTCTTATGGCTTTATCGTCCATATTTGCGGGGATTATCTCAAGTGTATCCCCACGCACGCGGAAGCTATCACGCGCGAGACTCATATCATTTCTCGTATAGCTTATAGCGACCAGTCGCTGTATGAGCTCCTCGCGCGACAAGATCATTCCCGGGCGGAGAGCCAGCACCAGTCCCTTGTACTCGTCGGGCTCACCAAGTGAATATATGCACGACACAGAGGCTACGATGATAACGTCCCTTCTCTCGAAAAGAGCGCTCGTAGCCGAATGGCGAAGTCTGTCTATCTCGTCGTTTATAAGCGCGTCCTTCTCGATATACATATCCTTGCCGGGGATATACGCCTCGGGCTGATAGTAGTCGTAATAGGACACGAAATACTCGACCGCATTATCGGGGAAAAACTCCCGAAATTCAGTGCAGAGCTGCGCCGCAAGTGTTTTGTTGTGCGCGAGCACCAGGGTGGGCTTGTTTATCTGCGCTATAACGTTTGCCATAGTGAAGGTCTTGCCCGAGCCCGTAACGCCCAAAAGGGTCTGCATACGCTTACCCTCTCGAATGCCGCGCACCAGTCCCTCGATAGCCTCGGGCTGATCGCCCGAGGCTTGATATTCACTTTTAAGAATGAATTTTTCCATA
>JAZNWS010000128.1:0-19990 GCA_045593485.1 Eubacteriales bacterium
CTCACAGAACGACATGGCTACGATCCGACTTCTCCTCTGCTGCGTACACACGGTTGATGCTGCTCTGGATAAGAGCCAACAATACCATATTCACAGGAAGGATCGGGAATATTACTGCAAGCGCTATCCATAAGCCGAGGCATCCTGCAGTCTTTTTGCCGTACTGCGACAGCTTTGCGGAAAGCATCTTGTGTGACTTTACTGCAAAGTATATTGATCCGAAAGGAACAAAGCAGCAAAGTGCCCACCAGAGCACTCTTCTCTTTACGCCTACAAGCTCCTTGAGAGCCTTGAGCATAAAGCCGAGCCAGATGAAGCCGAAAATGAAGCCTGAAAGAATGGTAAGACCTACCTGAACGAATATGATCTCGCCCTTCTCTTCCTTTCCCTCAACGTAATTTTCTCCCTCGTATTTAGATATATCGAGGTCGGGATTGGACTTTTTAAGCTCCTTGGCAACAAGGTCGGGAGAATAGTTCTTAGGCATTCTGAAAGCAAGGAAGTATCCCGCGATACATACGATCGCAACGATAAACGGAATTATCATGGTTCCGAAGTTGAATACCTCGGTCGTCTCGGCACCGAATTTTTCAGCAGCCTCGCCTACATTCTCTGCCCATACGATTCCGCCGCCTCTCTTGAAGAAGAGCATCTTGAGGTTCTCGTAAACAAGCGTGCCCGATATAGCGCTGACGATGGATGAGAAGAGTGCCTGCGCCGCAAAATACATTGCGGAATGGTTTATACCCGTAAGCTTTTCCTCAACGCTTGATATCTGCGCGGGAACAAGATAGGACATCATAAAGAACGCGCCTATAGACCAGCTTCCAAGTATGCTGCCCGAGCAAATAATAATGTACTGAAGCATCTTATTGTCGGGAATCATAAACTTTGACGCAAAGAAGAAGGACATAATAGCTACCGCAAAGCCAAGCAGACAGGTCTGGTATGTAAAGCGGAGTCCCTTCTTTGCCTTTAATTTATTGAACAGATAAAGCATTATCGGTACGGGTGCGAATGCGCAAGTATTTGCAAGCGCCATTTCCGCTCCGTTGAAGCCCATACCGCCGATTATCATCGCGTTCATCGCTACAAGGAACATCTGAAGTCCGAAGAAGGTACAGCAGTTTACAAGGTTCCAGGAATTGAAAAGGCGGTTGCTGAGCGTAAGCTTTATGCTCTTGAAGATGCTTATCTTCTCGGGCTTGAATCCATAATTCTCGGGATAGCCGTATTTTTCACCCTCTTTAATCATAAAGAGCGGTATAGTTATCGAGAGCATAAGGGGCAAGCACAAGAATACGAACTTATCTATGTTCATCTTCAGTCCGTCAAGAAGAAGCGGAACAAGCGCGTATACCAAGCAATAAGAAATTGTATCGAAGAAGGACTTGTATCCCGAAACGCGAAGTCTCTGGGGCTCGTCGGTACATACAGATGAGAGCGAGCCGTAGAATGCGATAAGACACATTGTATATGTTGCGAAGAACACGATTGCCCAGAAGGCTATCCAGATAGTGTTGAAGAGCTGATTGTCAGCGCCGCCAACGGGTATCCAGCACAGCGCAAAGGATACAGTCATAGGAACCATACATACTGCGATTGCAGGACGACGACGTCCCCATTTGGTTGAGAGCGTGTCGGTTATATGCGCAAACGGCACGTCAATTATACCGTCAAAGACCTTACCTATCGCAAAGAGTATGGAGAAAAGTCCGGGAAGCACAAAGCAGGTTCCCTGCGCGATAGCCTGGAAGGTCTGTCCTTCTCCAAGTGCCGCGGGGTTGATGGCGTCTGAGAAATACGCGCCCATCAAGACCATCAAAAAGTTAGGTCCGAAGCCTGAAAAAGCAAATAAAAATTCTTTCCATTTTGTGTTAAGCGATTTTACCATTTTTCCTTACGTCCTTTTCATTATAAAGTCACAAATTTCTTGTACTGTAGATAGTGTTTTGTCGAGATTTGAGGGAATGTCGGTGCCGTATTTGGATTTAATACTGTCGACCAACGTAAAATAGTCAAGACTCGTGCCGCCGAGATCCATAAAGAAATCGGCGCCAAGCTTTACTTCGTCGGGACTTATCCTCAACGCCTGAGCAAAAAGCTCCTTGATATCGCGCTCAAGCTCTGTTGCCGCCTCGAAAAAGACTTCCCTGTTTTCTCCGTCTATGAGCTTAAATCCGCCGCCCGCAAATAGTCTCGCAATTCTTTTGCGGCTTACCTTAAACTCACTCGGTGACATGAGCGGGTCGGTCGTGACGACTATTTTTTTGACAACGGTATCCACGCGAGCCGCCTTGAGCTGCTCCTTTGCGGACTGCACAATCAAATCAAACGTTTCGTGTGAATAGCATTTGGTCGCGCTTATTATCAAAATCGGGATTCCGTCTTCTCCGCGGAACAGACAAAGCTTGTCTGCATGCGGGACATTGAGCTGAGCCTCGATAGCGTCGGGGGAAATATTCTCTCCGTCGCTGCCAATAATAAGGTCGTCTGCTCTGCCGTGAATGAAATATCTTCCGTCCACACAGCTTGCAAGGTCGCGGCTGCTGAACCACTCGTCGTAATTGGTTTTTACACACACGCCGTTCTGCGTTATACTGTCGGCGCGTGTCTTTCCCTTTATAAGAAGCTCTCCGTTATCCGATATTTTGTACTGAGTATATGAGAACGGAGCGCCGATGGACGCGCTGTTGAGCACCTTGTTTTTTGATGATATCTCAACTGACGTAATTCCAACCTCGGTCATACCGTATCCGTTGCAAATATGATATCCTACGCCGTTGAAGAATTCAAGCGTCTGCTGTTTTATTGAGCTTCCGCCCGAGATCAGAAACAGCACGCTGTCTCCAAAGAGTCCGTCGCGCACCTCCTTCAGCGCGGATTTCTGAACGAGTCTGCCAATAGGGCCGCCCGAATTTGCAAGCTTTAGCGCTTTACAGAATTTTTCGTAGGTCTTATCTCCGCGTGCCTGTATCTTCTTCAGCGCCTCGCTATGCACTTTTTCCCACACCATAGGCACGGCAAAAATGTGCGTGACCTTGTGCTTTTTTATGGTGTTGAGCAGAGTTTGCGGACGCATATCCTTAAGAAATACGAAGGTACGGGAGAAAAATCCGAACCAGAGATATACCGCGATAAAGCCGAAAACGTGATAAAACGGCAATACCGCAAGGTGCTTGAGCTCTCCCTCGTAATGCTCCTTTATTGCGGGACATTGCTTTATGATATTTGAGCTGTCGCATATCTGGTAGTAAAAATTCTCGCCTGTATATGAGCAAAGCTTGATGCTCTCGCTAGTGCCCGAGGACATAAACATTACCTCGTTTGCAAAATCCAACTCATCATATACCGCCGCAACCTCGCAGGGCTTGATTTCATCGGCAATTATAGTAGGAACGGTAAATTTTTTACCGTCGGATATCACCGCCGTGACACCGTATTCCTCAATCATTTTTTCAAGGACGGTATCGCTTATTCTGGAGTTCATCAGAATAGGTCTGTAGCCGCTGGCGAGTATTCCCCAGAACATTTTGATCCAATCAGCCGAATTCTGCATATACAGTCCGACTATTGAGTTATGAGGCGCTCGTATAAGCTCCTTTATTGACGGGATAAGCTTCAGGATATCATCAAAGCACTGCCCGTAGGTAAGCTTTTTTACGCGGTATCCGTCTGAAGTCTCCGCCATTGTGTTGTCGCGTTCGGAAAACATATATCTGAACAAGGTCTTACAGCTTTTCTCCTCGCGGGAGAACAGATCAAGCTTGTAGTTAATATATGCATTTATGTTGTCAAATCCGGCAACGTTGGTTAGTTTTTGCATATCTTCTCCACTCTGTTGAAATAATCAACTGTAAATTATAAATACACATAGTACATTATATAACAAAAATCAAGAAAATGCAAGAGAATTTGACAAAAAAGTGACGCTTGTAAATGTTGGATGTGAATTTTTTCTGATATTTATTAAAATATGTACGTTATTTATTAAAATATGTAAATGGTCCTTGCAAATTACGATAAAATATGATATAATTGTTGTGTGTGCTCTGCTCACACAAAGAGTAGCTTGAGAGGTATGGACATATGGCAAAATTATATTTCAAGTACGGAGCTATGGGCTCGTCGAAAACCGCAAACGCGCTTATCACAAAGTTCAATTACGAGGAACGCGGTATGAAGGTATGGCTTATAAAGCCAGCGCTTGACGACCGTGACGGAAAAAATATAGTTCGCTCAAGAATCGGTCTTGAGGCTGAAGCCTTCGTTATATCCAAGGAAGTAGATATTTTAGCGGAATTTGAAAATCACCGCGACTGTCACGTAATAATTGCCGATGAATGTCAGTTCTTTACGTCGGCGCAGATAGATCAGCTTCGCAAAATAGTCGACACGCTGGACCTGCCTGTTCTCTGCTTTGGTCTGCGCACGGACTTTCTGACAAATCTCTTTGAGGGTAGCCGCCGTCTTTTCGAGGTCGCTGACTCCATAAACGAGATAAAGACCATCTGCTCCTGCGGAAACAAGGCAATCGTTAACGCAAGAATTTGTGACGGAAAGGTTGTCACCGAGGGCGGTCAGATACTTATTGGCGGCAACGACTCCTACATCGCTATGTGTCATCACTGCTGGAAGAAAGCAACAGAGCAATAATTCAGAAAAAATAAGGAGGATTTTTATGCGCAAGCGCGAGGAAGTTTCACAGGCTTTAAGTGAGCTTATGGAATATGAAAACCGCACCTCAACGTATAAGAGAGTCGGATTTGACAGCAACAACGTTATTCGCCGTCGCCCCGAGGAAGATAAGGCAAGCGTATGGCGTACCCCCTTTATGCGAGACATTGATAAAATAATACACTGCCCCTATTATAACAGATACGCAGATAAAACTCAGGTATTTTCACTCGTCAAAAACGACGACGTGACCCGCCGTAATCTCCACGTTCAGTTCGTGTCGAGAATTGCGCGTACCATAGGCAACGCTCTTCACCTGAATCTTGACCTTATTGAAGCAATCTCTCTTGGTCACGATATGGGTCACCCCGCGTTTGCTCATACGGGCGAGAAATATCTGGACGAGCTTTACTACAAAAACGCAGGCAAGCGTTTTATGCACAATATTCAGTCCGTGCGCGTGCTTGACAATATATTCCCCCTCAACATATCGCTCCAGACCTTGAACGATATCGCGGCTCATAACGGCGAGATAGAGCTTGATCAGTATGTTCCCGAGCCGATATACAGCTTTGATGAGTTTGACAAGCGAATGGAGAGATGTCAGGAGGATATAAATTTCGCAAACCACATTATGCCCTGCACTCTTGAGGGCGCGGTAGTTCGTATCTCGGACATTATCGCATATCTCGGACGCGACCGTCAGGACGCAATTTTAACAAATACCGCACAGGCGGATGACTTTTACGACGAAGAAATAGGCTCTCTCAACGCGGAGATAATCAATAATCTCGTTGTAAATATTATCGAAAACAGCTATGGAAAGCCTTATATCACTCTTGATGACAAGCATTTTAAGGCTCTCCGCAAGTATAAGCTCGAAAACTACGCCAAGATTTATAATCAGACGGCAGCCAATACACGTCTTGACCTCACGGTCAAGCCTATGATGGCGGACATTTACGGCCAGCTTCTTGACGACCTCAAGGCAGGCAATAAAAATTCCCCCATCTATAAGTTCCATATCGATCCCGTAAGCAATCTGCACTACACCCGCCGTTCTCCTTACGAGAAAACCGAGCCCAACCAGATAGTAGTTGACTTTATCGCGAGCATGACGGACGATTACTTTATCGAGCTTCACAAGTATATGTTCCCGAGCGCCAACTACCCCGTGGTCTACCGCGGATATTTTGATGATATACCCGGAGTATAATTATGTTTGAGAAGATATTAGAACAAATAAAAAATCACAATAGAATAATCATTCACCGTCATAAAAATCCCGACGGCGACGCGCTTGGCAGCCAGATAGGTCTTTATCATATCCTCAAGGAAGCCTTTCCCGAAAAGGAAATCTACAAGGTTGGAGATATGACCGCGCGTTATTCCTTTATGGATAACTCGGATATGGACAAGATAGACGACTCTCTGTATTCTGACGCTTTAGCAATAATTCTTGATACGTCGGCATCCCATCTTATCTCCGACGAAAGATACAAGGTCGCAAAGGAGACCGCACGCATCGACCACCACATTTTCTGCGAGAAGATTGCAGATATTGAGGTGACGGATACGTCCTACGAGAGCTGCTGCGGACTTATCACAGAATTCGCAATTGAATCGGGTCTTTCCCTCTCCCCCGCTTCCGCAAAGGCGCTTTATACGGGCATGGTGACGGACTCGGGTCGCTTCCGCTATGACTCCACGTCAAGCAGCACTCACCGTCTTGCGAGCAAGCTTATGGAGCAGAAATTCGATACAAACGAGATATACTCAAATTTGTACGCCGACGATTTTTCGTACATTCGTCTGCGCGCGCAGTTTATACTCAAAATTCAGTTTACGGATTATCGCGTGGCGTACATATACACGGATAAGGCTGAGGCGCAGTCCTACGGTGTTGATACATTTACAATTTCTCGCAGTATGGTAAGCACCATGAGCGACATTCGCGGTGTGGACATCTGGGTAAACTTCACCGAAACTGACAACGGCGTGCTTGCGGAGCTTCGTTCAAACAAGTTCAACATCAATCCCATAGCCGTAAAATACGGCGGCGGCGGTCACGCCAAGGCAAGCGGCGCGACCTTGAAGGACAAAGACGAGGCTATGAGAATGCTCGAGGACCTCAACGCTTACAACAAATAAAGGAATTTTACTATGGCAAACCAGAATATGCAGACAGTTCTTGATAAGATCAAGGAATATAATAAAATATTTATTTTCCGTCATTTCCGTCCCGACGGCGACGCGGTAGGCTCAACAAAAGGCCTTGCTGAAATACTCAAGCTCACCTATCCCGAAAAGCAGATATATCTTCAGAACAGCGATTTTGCTGACTATTTGTCATTTTTGGGCGGCGAGGATGCTCTTTTGCCCGACGAGGAATATTGTGACGCGCTTGGTATCATAATTGATACGGGCACGGCAAAAAGAGTTTCTAATCAGAAATTTACGCTTTGCCGCGAGACTGTAAAGATAGACCATCACATTCCGATAGACTCATACGCAAATTACGAGTGGGTCGAGGAGGAGCGCTCGTCCTCTTGCGAGATGATCGCGCATTTTTACGACACTTTCCGCGACGAGCTTAAAATAGACACACAGGCGGCGACGTATATCTACACGGGTATGGTGACAGACTCGGGCCGCTTCCGTTATCGCGAGGTTTCGGGAGAGACAATGCGTCTTGCGGGTCTTATGCTTGATCAGGGCATAAACACCGACCTTCTCTATGCAAATCTTTATCTCAAGGAGCTTGAAGACTTCAAGTTTGAGTCGTTTGTGCATAAGAAAATGCAGCAGACAGAAAACGGTGTCACATATATATTTGTCACAAAGAAGATGCAGAAAAAGCTTGGGCTTACACTTGAGCAGGCAAGCTCGTGCGTGTCCTATATGGACTCAATTCGCGGCTCGCTTATCTGGATAGCATTTATCGAGACTGACGAAAACATCCGCGTGCGTCTGCGCTCGCGCTTTGTTCCCATCAGCGACCTTGCGGAAAAATACCGTGGCGGCGGTCACGCCTGCGCGGCGGGCTCTACCCTTTACTCCAAAAAGGAAATTAAGACTATGCTTGCCGAAGCCGACGAGATAATAAGAAAATACAAACAGGAAAACGAGGGCTGGTTATGAAAATTTTGATTACCAACGACGACGGCTTTGACGCCGTTGGTATTCGTCTGCTCGCAGAGTGGGCACAAAAGCTTGGCGAGGTCACCGTTATTGCTCCAAAAACCGAGCAAAGCGGCACAAGTCACGGAATTGACTTTATAAATCCCGCAGAAATAAAAAAAGTAGATATTATTGACGGCATAACCGTTTATTCTATGGACTCGACTCCCGCAGACTGCGTGCGCTTTGGTGTTTACGGACTTAAGGAAAAATACGACCTTGTTCTCTCGGGCATCAATCGAGGAGTAAATGTGGGCGAGGACATCGTGTATTCGGGTACTGTAGGCGCTATCTTTGAGGCGGCAAAGTGCGGTATCCCCGCGGCGATTGCTTTTTCTACCTTCCCCACCACACAGGAAATTGCGGCAGGTTATCTTGATATGGTCTACGACTATATCTGTCAAAACAGGCTCCTTGAGGAGAATAATCTTTATAACGTCAACATTCCCGACAAGGTAGATGGAATAAGAATGACTTATCAGGGCTCTATGTATTACTCGGACGATTTTATAAGAAAAGAGGGCGACATTTACATTCAGGTTGGCGGCCCCGTGCCCGATGTTGAGCCTGACAATCTTGACAGAGATACCGTTGCGATACACAGAAATCTTATAACGGTCACTCCCCTGCTTTTTACAAGAACAAATATGGAGATTTTCCATAAGTTCGCAACAAAGGAGAATTGACTATGAAGAAAAATAGTGTTGGTATGAATATTCTCGGCGGTGTCACATTCGGGTATTCGATAGTAGCAAATCTTACACAGCTTCTCTGGACAGTATGGCTGACCAAGGAGCAAATACAAACAGGCTGGGGCTTTCCCACGAATATGGAGATGTTTGCGCTTGTAGTATGGATGACGCAAATACTCTGCCTGCCCGCTCTGATTCTCGGCGCGGTTTATCTGATCCTTCACATAAAGAAAAAATCAGTAAAATGGTTGTTTGTGTCAAATGCGGTACTGCTTGCCGCTCTTGCTATTCAGTATATACTGATAAATGTTTTTATAAATTTCTGAAGATAAAAACACCGAAGCCGTATGGCTTCGGTGTTTTTTTCGGGACGCCAAGGATGTTGTCCCCTACGGGCTATTCGAACACCAACATTGTATGTAGAAACGATTATAAGATCGTAGGGGCATTAATTTGCAAGCAAATTGCATCGACAGCCCGTTTCATTACGCCGCAAGATAATCGAACTTGTCGCAATAGTAAGGAATAACTGCCGAAACGTAAATAATTCTCGCGTGTGGCCTTGTAAAGTTATCTCTTATTACCTCGACGTACGGCGTGGGATTGTAATCATATTTACTCGATATAGTTCCGCCGCCTGTAATATTGCCGAACATCTCTCCCCATCCGCCCTCGTAATTGAGGTACTCCTGGAAATCGTTATAGTGATTATACGTATAGAACACGTATCTCTCGTTCACGTCGATAATATGGTCGCCGTTTTTATCGTAGCGCGTGTATACTATTCTCGCCGCGCCGCGAGTGATGGTTGTGCCGTTGTTGTATATAGTGGCATAGTAGCCCGGATCACAGTCAGTACCCGTGGTTCCGATATCTATTTCGTAATACTTAAGGTCACCGCCGCATCCACTTATGTCGGGAAGCTCGGGCTCGTAGGGGTATCTCGAGGTATCACCTGTAAATTGGGTGTGGTTGAGTCGCAGGTATTTGCCCCAAGGACTGCTTGCGGGCTTTGTTTTCTTACTGCTCGTGTAATTGGGAGGAATATCGCCAAACGCCATTACGTACGCCGCGACCTCCTCAAGAGTCACGTAAGCGCCGTCCTTGTATATGCGGTTGACGACCTGACCGTTTTCGTCAAGCACGAAATACGTCTTACCGTCCTCAGAGTATATGGCGGCGGTGTTGCGGATATACATTCCGTCGTCCATAGGTCTGTTCTCTGCTATCGTGGGCGCTTGATCCTGATCGGATATGTCACCCGACATAAGATAGTGGAGCGTTCTGTAATAAGCGTCGGACGCGCTTACTGCGGGAGTGTAGTTTGCATAGAACTTCTCCATATTGACGTTTACGTATGGGTCAGCCGTAAATACGGGGCCTTCCTTGTAAGGATCCTCCGTGGGAGACTCCGTAGGCTTCTCGGTTGGAGTATTTGTCGGAGCTTCTGTGGGTTCTTGTGAGGGTTGCTCCGTTGGAGCATACGTTGGAGCTTCTGTCGGCGCCTCTGTAGGCTGTTCCGTTGGGGCATACGTGGGGGCTTGACCCGACGGGAGCTCGGGGGTGGTATTACATCCCGCAAGTAAAATCAGCGATACTAAAAGCAGCGCTAACAGTCTTTTAAACTTATTCAGCATATGTTATCCTCGTATATAATATTCTCTTTTTTACATTATACTACAAACGTCGGCAAATATCAAGTAGCAAATAAAAAAATGCCCCTGCCAAATGGCAGGGGCAAAATTGATTATTGTAAATTATCCAACTGCGTAGAAGGAAAGTTCAAACAAGTCACTGAGAGTACCGTTATATGTGCTCCAGTTATCCTTGCTAGCATACCATTCAAGATAGTTGCCACGAACGGTGTTCTTAAGGTAGAATATACCTGTAGCGCCATCCTTAGCCTCAAGAGTCCAGGACTTATTAGCACCTGTATCATTCAATGAATTATAGCTATCAGCCATTGCAATAACAACACCTGTCTTGGATGTAAAGGTATAGGAACCGTCACCGTTAACAGTCACTGTAAACTTTTCTGCATCTGTAAGAGCGGAAAGACCACCGGAGATATCAACGCCCTTATTGTAGAAAGAACCTTCGTAAACCTTATCAGCAGAAAAAGCGATATTATAAGCAGGAGCTGCGATAACAACTACGTCGCCATTCTTAAGCTCTGTAAGAGCTGTGAGACCTGTGGGAGTCTCAGGATCGGGTGTAGGTGTGGGATCGGGAGTAGGAGTAGGATCAGGATCAGGAGTGGGAGTAGGATCGGTATTATCACCGCCTGTGCTACCGCCTGCTACTACGACCTCAATTGCAGTAATACGAGCCTGTCCGTTAGTAACATCACCTGTGTTGCCAACACCGAATGTGACAGACGCTGCATTAACGTTTACTACTGTATCAGTTGCAATATTCTCGGTTCCGAGTGTGAGGCATCCGCTCTTATTGCTTATATAAGAAATCTTTACGGAAACTATTGTGCCCTCAGCTACAGAAATAGTAATCTCGGGAGCCTCGTTCTGGTAAATTCTCCAGGAAGTATCACTTTCATAGTACTTACCTGTGTTTGCACCGTAATCGCCGGCTGTCGTTGTGTTGTTTGCAGTAATAGTAATACCGTTCAGAGTAATGGTATTATACATTATGCTGTTTTCCCAGCCGTTTGCAGATGCATGATCAGCTATAACAACGCTGGAGGTTGCAGAACTGGAAGGATTATCCGTAGGATCATCTGTAGGATCATCTGTGGGATCATCTGTGGGATCATCTGTAGGATCATCTGTAGGATCATCTGCGGGAGTACCCTTCTCATAATCTACGAGCCAAGCGTTCTTGAGCTGTGCTGTGCCGTTGTACTGGCCGATTACACCGTAAACTACGATCTTATCGCCTGCAACAGGCTTAACTGTCATAGCGTCGTATCTTGTAGAGCCGTTTGCGCTGTAAAGACCGTAAACAAGGATAGAATTACCGTCCGCATCCTTGATAACAACGTTACCATACTTGTCGTTCTGAACCTCAACAACCTCACCTGCTACAATGTACTTGTCATCTGTGTAGGTGTTGTGATCCTTAGCAGTACCCATAGCTACTGCATCGGTAATGGATGTGGGTGTGGTGTGGATCATGAGCCAAGCGTTCTTGAGCTGGGGAGTACCATTGTACTGACCAACAACACCGAATACTGTTATGTAGTCGCCAACAACAGGCTTAACTTCCATAGCATCGTATCTTGTGGAGCCGTCTGCGCTGTAGAGACCGTAAACAAGGATCGTGTTGCCCTCGTCATCTCTGATAACGATGTTGCCGTACTTGTCGTTCTGGAGTTCAATAATAACACCTGCTGCGAGGTACTTCTCTTCTGTGTAGGTGTTGTGTGCCTGAGACGCGCCAAGCTCAACAAGATCCTTTATAGGTGTGACAGCCTTGGAAAGCTTAACCTCAAAGGTCTTTGTAGCTGTCTCGCTGCCGCATGTAGCGGTAACTGTAAGAGTTACAGTCACTTCCTCGTCAGGAACCTTAACTGTGAGCTTGCCGTCAGCAACTACTGCGTGCTCGCTGTTGGATTCCCATGCAAACGTTACGTTTTCATACTTGGAGCCCTTGAGAATAAGCTCGATCACGCTGTCGCTTGTGATCTTGTCTGTAAACGTGAGAGAATCAAGCTCAAACTGAACCTTCTCTGCATCGCTTCTTTCGGGCTCAGTGATATTTGTGATGCAGTTTGCATCTGCGGGAATGAGGTAGAAGTTGCCATTGTAAAGCTGGATGATACCTGTTACGTCACAAGTGTTTCCAACGTTACCTGTATGTGTTGCGATAAATGCGTCGATCTCTGCCTTTGTGATACAGTTGTTGGAGGAAGAGATTCTGATATAGGGCATAAGCTCGCCCATCTTGATGTAGTAGTAGCCGTTGTCACCTGTAGAACCGATCTGAACGCCCTTGATTGTTACGAGCATGGACTGTCTGCCAACAAGCTCTTCAACGTTGAGCGCGGATGCGTTCTTAAGAATGTCAGTATAGTCAACGGGAGTTACGGGAGTTATGGTCTCGTCAACGATGGTGATCGCTGCGTTCATAACCTCGTGGAGTCCGTTGTAAAGGTCGTATGTACCCTTTGCGATAACGTGCATACCAACCTTAAGTCCAAGGTCAGCCTCGGGATCCTTTGTATCAGCAAAGCCGTATACGTAGTATCCGCCCTCGTTATTGAGGTCCTGAATGTACATACCGTTACCGGAAGAACCGTTTGTCTTGGAGAAGATACCTGTAATGATACCCTCAACAACAACGTTATCACCCTTCTCGCTCTTTGCATACTCAGCGTATGTCATTACCTTGAACTTAGGTACTGTAAGATTGAATTCCTTAGATACAGAGTTGCCTTCTGCGTCAGAAACTGTTGCCTTAAGTGTGTAGCTGATATCTGCTACTGCCTCATCGGGAACGTCAACGGTGATCTTTCCATTCTCATCTGTTGTGATTGTGATCTGATCGGAGTTTACTTCCCAAGCGATTGCAAAAGTAGTGCCGGAAATCTTAACAGAGCCGATAACCTCATAGTCTGAGGGTGTAGTCGTCATGTCCTTGTAAAGCTGACGAACATATTCAGCAGCTGCGTCAAGTACTGTTTCCTCACCGTTGTCACCGCCTTCGGTAGGTATTTCCGTTGTGGGTGTTTCGGAGGGCTGCTTGGAGGGATCCTCGTTATTGTTATCACATGCAACGAGTGCTGTGAAGGAAAGTACGAGAATTACCGCCAATAAAAGTGTTAAAATTTTTTTCATGATAGCTCCTTTTCTTTATCATAAAAATGTTTTATTTGATCATCTGCGCTACGGCAAATGATAGTGTCTAAAAATATCAGTTAAAGGTAAGGTCATTCAACGAGAACAGCTTGATCTGATAGCTGCCGTCGTAGGAATCAATTATTCCCTTTACGGTAATATTACTTCCTATAGCAAAATAGCTTGCGGGGATCTTATTTCCGTTTTCGTCACGGAGAACCTCCGTACGAACAACGATGGTAGTTCCATCCTCTGCTACGCAGGTTATGGAGTGAGCGCCGTCGCTATCGCCGCCGTTGGACGTAGTGTAGATGCTCTTAATTGTAAGATTCTTTACCGTAGCCGTGCTGTAGTGAGCAAGCTCGCCGTACTTGAACTCTGTGGGAGTCACAGTCTCGTTGCCTTCCTCATCGAAGGTGGTCACATCAATGGTGAGCTTACCGTTGACAATGTCACTCGCGCTTACCTCGCTATAGCTTGCGCTATGGCCTGACTCAACCATATGCACTCCGTTCTCACTGAGAGCGCCGTTGGGATCCATCATATCTATTTCATACTGAATATTGGATATCTGATACGTTCCGCCCATCTCATAGTACTGGAGAGTTCCTACCATAACGACGCGATTACCTATCGAAAGAGCTTCTATAACAGTACCCAATACGTTATAGCCTGCATATACCTGCATACCAAAATACATATCGGTCTCTGCATCGTAATCCTCAAGATAGAAGGTAGAGCCGTTGCCCTTAACAACATTACCCTCGAAGCGAACAAGCTTGCCCTCGTAAAGATCGTAGTTTAGCTTGAGCTCCTTGAGAGTGACGCTTATAGCGCCGCCGTAATAGAAATCGGGGTCCTTAGCCTTTGAGAATACGTGGAGCTTAAGCGTTTTTGCCTGATTGAGAGCTCCCATAGTGTATTCAGCATAAGCATTATCTGCAGCGTTGGAACCAAATGCAAGTCCCTGCTGAAGAATCTCAATGTTAAGATTGCGGTACTCTGTCATATCGTCAGTCTTGTACCATACCCAAACGAGATATCTATCGCCTGTGGAGTCAACGTTCCAGGACGCATTGTCAGATTCAATATAAATAGACGTTGCCTTTGCAAGAGTTTCCTTTGTGTACTTGGAAGCCTTCTTACCCCAAGGCTCAATAACTCCCGTAGACTCGGGGGTGTTGATACCGAGGTATCTTGCCTTAAGTATTCCCGTAGGAACAATGCTCGTGGGAACGTTAAAATGTGTTGTGTCACCGTCAATAGCCGCGTGTACCGTAACCTCTGCTACCTTTCTGCCTGAATTGGGGTCAAACTTGACCTGCGCGGCATAATCGATAAACTCGGGCTCGGCGGGCTTTTCGGTGGGCTTCTCCGTGGGCAGCTCGGTGGGGGTATCAGAGGGCTCGCCTGTGGGTTCCCCGCCCTGATCGCAGGCTGCAAAGCAGCCAACGATCATTGTGAGCGCCAGAAGAAGTATCAATAATTTAGAAAAATTCTTCATATTATTCTTCTTTTGTTGTTTGAGTTTTAATTTTACTGAGCGTTATTACACTCTTTGATTGCTGCCTTGAATGCCTCGTTGATCATAGCGTCAACGTCAGCTGCGGGTGTTACGAAGCAGTACTGCATAAGAACTCCTACCTTGTCACGAGCAACGGAAGAACCGTTGAACGCGGGAGATACGAAGTAGTAATCAGACATTTCTCTACCAACCTTAACTGCAAGAGCGGTGATCTTTGTTGTACCGTTTGCGCTTGCAATAAAGTTCTGGTATGCGGGAACCTCATCAACAGAGTTGATAACAGGCATATAACCGGATGTCATGGAGAACTCTGCCTGGAATTCCTTGTTTGTTGTAAGGAACTCAACGAAGAGCCAAGAAGCAACTACTTCCTGCTTGTTATCCTGATCAAATATACAGAGCGAAGGACCCTGAGAGATCGCCTTGGGCTTTTCGGTATTAACCTGAGGAATAGGAGCTATGCCAACCTCGAAGGGATATACTCCGTCAACAGGCTTAGGAGCCTGGTGCATAGCACCACCTGTGGAACCGATGGACATATAGCTTCTCTTACCCTCTGTTGCTGTGAAGAGACCGGAGGTATAACCGCCGTAGAGCTCCTGAGTTGTAAGATAGCCAGCTTCGTACCAGCTTCTGAATTCCTTAACGAAAGCCTTGTTTGTATCGTTGTTAAAGAGGAAGTTCTGTCCTCTTACGGAAGAGGTATAAGGAGACTCGTACTGCTCGCACATGGTGATGAACCAGTTAGCCTCGGAGTCGTATCCAAGAGGAATGCTGTTGGGGTCGATTGTAAGGATCTTTGCACAAAGAGCCTTCATCTCTTCCCATGTGGTAGGAACTTCAAGGCTGTGCTCAGCGAAGAAGTCCTTATCGTAGTAAAGAACCTCTGTGGACTTGGACATAGGAAGCGTGTACATTGTACCTGCATTGTCAAATACTGCACCCTCTGCGTAGAAGCCGGGGATGAAGTCCTTGATCTGCTCTTCGGTAAGACCGAGAACTGTCTCGTTACCCTGAGCGTCGGTTACCTTAATGGTGCTGTTGATAAAGCTGTTGAGCGGAACTACTGCCTTAGCTACGTTGTAAAGAGCAACGTGGTCGGGATAGCAGTATGCGATGTTAGGCTGGTTGCCTGCTGTGAGCTCGGTCTTGATCTGGTCACGAACCTCGTCGTAGCCGCCAACCTGAGTGTGCTCAACTGTGATGTTGGGGTAAAGCTCATTGAACTTTGCAATGTACTTATCAAGTACGCCCTGATAAGTCTTGTTCATTGTGTGCGAGAAGGTAATTGTTACCTCGCTGCCGTCGTAGCCTACTGCGGGAACGTCGTACTCAACGGGCTTAAGCTCAACGCCGGGTGTCTGTCCAGGCTCGGTGGGGCGAGATGCAGATGCCTGCTGTCTGCCGTTGTCACATCCAACGAATGCGAAGGAGCTGAGACAGATAAGAAGCATAAGAGCTATCGCAAGAATTTTTTTCATGGTTTGTTTCCTTTCGTTTTGTATATTTGTTAAAGACTAAACGTCATTAAACCTAAATTAACCCTTGATTCCGCTTCTGGATACGCCCTTCATAATGTACTTACGAAGGAATATGAATACCAGGAACAACGGAATGGATACTATGGTGACCGCTGCCATCTGTACTGGGAAGTTTGCCTCGCCCGTACCCGCATCGGTAAACGCGGAGCGCAAGCCGTTGGTTATAAGGAAGTAGTCCTTATGAGCAACGAGTCGGGGCCATACGTACGAGTTCCACGCGCCCATCATCTTAAGAATGGTAATAGAGATAAGCGTGGGGAGTGAGAGCGGTATCATTACCTTGCAAAGATACTTGAAGTCGCTCGTACCGTCGACCTTTGCGGCGAGGTAGAGCTCGTTGGGTATCTGCATAAAGTTCTGTTTAAGAAGGTAGATATAGAATACACTTACAAGGAACGGAACTATAAGCACCGCGTATCCCTCAAACCAGTTGGGGTTCTTGTACCAGCCGAATTTGGTGATCGTGGTAAAGTTTGTGATGGTAAAGAGCTCGCCGGGGATCATCATCGTACCGAGAAGAGCTGCGAAGAGCGCGTTCTTTCCCTTGAATTCGAGACGCGCGAATGCGAATGCGGTGATAATTGTTATGATCAGCGACAATACCGTGGATACAAGACCAACGATGATCGTGTTCTTGAAGAGCTTGAGAAGCTCTGCTTCCTTGAATGCCTCAAGGTAGTTTGACCAGATGATCTCTCTCGGGAAAAGCGTTGGAACCGAGAGTCTGTACTCATCCAGCGACTTGAGCGAGGAAATGATCATCCAATAGAACGGGAAAATAACTATGATAGCCATTATACCAAGGAAAAGATACAGAGCTATCTGAGTTATTACCTTCATAATTTTCTGACGCGTTGTTACCTGCTGGAGGTCTTTTTCGGTCAATACTTTCATTTGATTAGCCATTTTTGTACCTCCTTATCAATAATGCGTCTTCTTCTTGCTTACGGCAAGGTTAACGAGAGTGACCGCGAAAATAAGCACGAACAACAGAAGCGCCGAGGCGGAAGCTATTCCCTCTCCGTCACCGAGGTTTTCGTAAATATAACCTACCATTGTCTGAAGTCTCGCAACGCCTATCTCCGCTCCGGGAGGCTGCATATCCTCTCCGAAAATACCAACGATACTGGTATATTCCTTAAATCCTCCGATAAAGCCCGTGATTACAACATAAGCTATCATAGGAGAAAGAAGCGGAACTGTTATTCTCGAGAATACTCTCCACTTGGGAGTAGAGTCTATCTTTGCGGCATCGTAATACTGCTTGTTTACGCTCTGAAGTCCACCCAAGAGAATGAGTATCTTGAACGGAAGCGCGTTCCAAACGATATAAATTACCATTACTGCGATATTCGCCCAATAAGTAGATCCCTGGTTTACCCAGATTATAGGATCTACACCAAATACCCCAAGCACCGTGTTTATTATACCCACTGACGTACTCGCCGAGGGATCTACGGTATTTACACCTACGATGTTGAACATTGCGGCAAATACCATTCCTATAGCGATGGAGTTTGTGACGTACGGTAAGAAGAATATTGTCTGTAAAAGTCTTTGAAGCGGCTTTATCGCGTTCAGACAAACAGCGATTATAAGCGCCAGGAACGTTGAGATCGGAACTGTGAGGATACAAAGAATTACCGTGTTCTTCATAATCGTCCAGAAGCCGTCGTAATTAAGAACCGTCTTGAAGTTATCCAGTCCGAATTCAAAGCGGACCTTTTCCGGATCGCCGTCCTCTAATTTACTATTACCCAAATCCTTTGTGATGCTATATGGCATATATGCTCCCCACAAAGGATTGCCGTCTGCATCGGTTATCTGCATACCTGTTTCTTCATCATATCCCGCGGGCGCTTCAGGGTCCCAATAGACCGTGAATGCCATACGTATGGTATTGATGATAGGCCAGACGGTGAATATCAGCAACAGAATCAACGCAGGCAGCAAATAGAGCCAGGCTTTCCATTGATGTTTACTGTCAACCATGTGCTACCTCCTTAAAAATATATTCTTTCTTCTGTTTCAGCGTCGAAGATAAATACCTTGTGAGGCTTGAGAGAGTAAGAAACTGTCTCAGATGTAAGATCAACCTTGTTGTCAGAATTGATAATAGCGCGAACTATGGGGTTTACAGATGCCGTATGCTCGCATACAACGCTCATATCGCGTCCCATAACCTCGACGTTATTGAGCTTGCATACCATGGGGCCGTTTCCGTCAAGAACAAATCCCTCGGGACGAATACCAACGAATACCTCGCGGTCATCAACACCGGGTACGTCAAGCACTTCACTCTCACCGAGAACAAGCTTGCCACCGGATACTCTTCCCTTGAATACGTTGATAGGAGGAGTTCCAAGGAACTTTGCAACGAAGAGGTTAGCGGGGTTGTCATAAACCTCCTGAGGCGCGCCTACCTGCTGAACTACACCGAGCTTCATAACTACGATCATATCGGAGATGCTCATTGCCTCTTCCTGGTCGTGCGTTACGAATACTGTGGTAATTCCCGTTTCCTTCTGGATGCGGCGGATCTCTTCTCTTGTCTGAAGACGGAGTCTTGCGTCAAGGTTGGAGAGAGGCTCGTCGAGAAGGAGCACGCGAGGCATCTTTACGAGCGCACGCGCGATAGCAACTCTCTGCTGCTGACCGCCGGAAAGCTCACTGGGCTTACGGTCCATAAGCTCGTCGATCTGAACGAGCTTTGCAGCCGTGTAAGCACTCTCGAGCATCTGTTCCTTTGTAAGCTTGTCCTTACCCTTAAGGTTCTGCAAGGGGAACATGATGTTCTGCTTTACGGTCATGTGGGGATAGAGGGCGTAGTTCTGGAATACGAGTCCTACTCCTCTGTTTTCGGGGGAAAGTGTGGTTACATCTTCTTCACCAAAAAAGATCTGTCCCGACGAGGGCTTCTGCAAGCCGCTTATCATATAAAGCGTCGTGGACTTACCGCAGCCTGAAGGACCGAGAAGTCCGACGAGCTTGCCGTCGGGAATGGTAAAGGTAAAGTCATTTACGGCTATTACCTCACCGCCCACCTTCTTATTGCGGCTGGGGAAGATCTTTGTTAGATTTCGTAATTCAACTTTCATTTCATCTAACCTCCATTGTTGTTTATATACTTTTTTTATTTTTGGCTGTTTTAATAGGGCGAACGGGAAACCTCTTGTTCGTGAAGCTTCTTTTTATAATCTATCATTGCCTGTTCGCTTTCGAATATCATCTGGCTTGTAAGATCCACAACTACTGTGTCGGATATCAGGTCGTGTATGGTTGAATTGGTGTGTGTGACGCACATCATAACCACCTGGAGAATCAGGATAGCTAAGAGAACTATAGGTCCCATTATTCCGATGATTCCGAAAAACATCATTAATATAATAAACGCAGGCACGATGGTCTCTATCGTACACTTTCCGAGAAGCATACGTACGAACAGCACCATCGGCGATACCTTAACAGAGTTGGTTCTCATAACGCCAAGACCAAATACCTTTTTACCGATGGTTTGTCCGTTCTTGAGAAGCAACGGCACGGCAAATTCAAATATAAGGTAGGATATGAACGTGCTGACCA
>JAZNWS010000129.1:0-1685 GCA_045593485.1 Eubacteriales bacterium
ATTAATACATTTTTTCAAGACTTAGCAGGTATTTTTTCGCATCCAGACCATATTCATAGCCTACAAGCATACCGCTTGCACCGATAACGCGGTGGCAGGGGACAATGATGGCAATCGGATTTCGGTTGCACGCCATACCAACGGCGCGGCAGGCACGCGGCGAGCCAATAGCCTCAGCAATCTGGGAATATGTGCGCGTTTCACCGTAGGGGATCTCAGAAAGCGCATTCCAGACGCGCATTTGAAAATCCGTACCAAGGGAGCCAAGGGGAATGTCAAAAGCTTTTCTCGCTCCGTCAAAGTATTCAAGAACCTGTGACCTTACTGCGAGCAGAAGCGGAGTTTCACAGCAGTTTTCGCCGCTGCCGAAGCGAAGTGCGGTGAGTGCACCCTCGTTTTCCTCGGCGCACATCATACCCAACGGGGTGTCAAATACCAGAGTTTTCATATCTCAAGTACTATATTGTCAATTCCGTTGCGTTCAAATTCCGAAATATAGGCTTCCATGCGGCTTGCAAGCTCGCCTATGTCATCCTGGTTGAGGTTTTCGCTTATCATATCTCGGCGGGCGAGCTCCTCGGCAAGAATATCAAAAAATATAACATCTTCATAGTCTGCAATAGCCTCGTGAATACCGCCCTCTTCATATGCCTGCGAAGGGAAGCAATGGCTCATATAAGTCTGCACGAGAGGTCTGAATCCCGGGCGGCGGCACATGGAGAAAATCTTTTCCTGCAGGAGGTCATAGTCTTCAAAACGGTCTTCTCCGCGTGTGGAGTTGAGTATCCAGTTTCCGATATATACGAGGTCAAGGAGTCTGCGAAATTCCTTGTCGGTGAGTTCGATATTCATGGTGATTCCTCCTTCCGACACAAGCGCGTGGATAAAAACTGTCATCTCTACTATCTATTATATCAAACAGGCGGGTGAAATTCTACTGTATTTTTGTCTTGTATTTATTGGACATATAGCGTAAAATGTATAGGTTAAGAATTAGTATGAGATATTATGCGCATTTTTGGCGCCCTGCAATAACGGAGTTTGTTTATGGACAATAGACCTATCGGAATATTCGACAGCGGTCTGGGTGGGCTCACGGCGGCAAAACGCCTCGAAGAGCTTATGCCTGGTGAAGATATTATATATTTCGGAGACTCTGCGCGCATGCCCTACGGCGGATATGACCTGCCCACACTCACGCGCTATGCCGAGCAGAACGCCCGCTTTCTCGAAAGCAAGGGAGTAAAGGCAATAGTTGTTGCCTGCGGAACGGTTACATCTAACTGCATTGAAGAAGTGGCAGCTAAATTCGATATTCCCTTTTTCGGAGTAATGAAAGAGTGCTGCAGCCGCGCTGTGCGTGAAACAAAAAACGGCAAAATCGGAGTTATAGCAACAGAAGCAACTGTAAAAAGCGGAAAATACGCCGCATACCTCAAATCTCTTGACGGAGGAGTTGAGGTTATTTCCAAAGCCTGTCCGAGCCTTGCACCGCTCGTTGAATCCGGTCATTTCCGCCGCGGTGACGAAATGGCACACAAGGCGATTGAGCAGGAGCTTGAAGTGATCAGGCAAAGCGGAGCGGATACCCTGCTGCTTGCCTGTACGCACTATCCCCTCCTCAGCGAGGTTATTGAAGATTATCTCGGGAAAGAAGTTGTGCTGATTTCCTCCGGTGCGGAGGC
>JAZNWS010000130.1:0-3288 GCA_045593485.1 Eubacteriales bacterium
CGCAAATCTTTGTAAACGTTCAAGTCTTGTCCTTTAAGTTTGTGAGGATATTAAAACCTCAACGTCCATTGGGGTTTTTTGTTTTAAGTGACAGTCACGAGAAATTGCACACAAAGCTTTGCCCGCAAAGCTTTGTAAACGTTCAAGTCTTGTCCTTTAAGTTTGTGAGGATATTAAAAGCTCAACGTCCATTCGGGTTTTTTGCTTTAAACGACAGTCACGCGAGCTTGCACACAAAGCTTTGCCTGCAAAGCTTTGTAAACGTTCAAGTCTTGTCCATTGAGTCTATTTACTGCCTCTTCATCTGTCTCAAAAACAACAGCACTGCCGCGGCAAGTATTACCGCCGCATATCCAATAACCCACCACAAGTGTGATACTGCAGCTGTGAGGTCGCCTGCAATTACTGCGCGCTCCATTTCTACGGCGTGGACGAAGGGGAGTGCATAAGCAATCTTTTTGAACACACCGCCCACAAGCTCGAGGTCAAACCAGATACCCGAGAGCCATGCGGAGAGGTTAGTCAGAAGCGCACCGCAGATACCACCGACCTGCTTGTCGTTCAGCACGCTGCCGCATAGAAGTCCGAGCCCTATATACAAAATTGCGATGGGAATCATAAAGACAAGCGCAAGCAGAATATTGACACTTATTTCAAGCTTCAATATTATAGCTAAAATATACGAAACCACACCCTCTGCCACGGCTATGGGGATAAGGGGCAGGGTATAGCCGAGGATGAAATCCACGGGTGTCATTGGCGTTGTGTAAAGTCGGGACATAAAGCTGCTTTGTCTGTCTTTGGCGATAACAGTAGCGGAGAACAGAGTCATAAACGCAAGCCCAAAAACCGCCACGCCGGGCGCGAGGTGTTGTATTTCAAACAGACTTACGGGGATATTTGCCTGAATTGCGCTAAGCAACAGTAATAGCACGGCAGGAAATCCGAAAAGGAAGCAGAGATTTAAAGGGTCGCGGATTATCTCCTTAAAATTCCTCTTTGCAAAGGTTAACATTCTCATTTTGTCACCCCCTTAACAATGCTTATAAAGGCTTGCTCAAAATTATCCGTTTGAGCAATTTTCTTGATATTATCGGCGGTATCGCACACAAGGAGTCTGCCGTCCTTCATGATGGCAATGCGGTCGGAGAGCGCCTCCGCTTCTTCCATATAGTGCGTTGTTAAAATAATAGTGACCTTACCCTTCAGCTCGCGGATAATGTCCCAAAGCTCGCTTCGCGCGATAACGTCAATACCAAGCGTGGGCTCGTCGAGAAAGAGAATCTGAGGCTCACTGATAAGAGCCATAGCGATACTAAGTCTGCGTTGCCAACCGCCCGACAGCTTACCCGCCTTCCTTTTCAGCACGTCATCAAGACTCAGCAGGGAGGTAAGCTCACTGATTTTTGCCTCGGTCTTTGTCTTATCAAATCCGTAAATTCCGCACATCAGCTCAAGATTTTCGCGTACCGAAAGCGCGGGCGCTATGGCGGTCTCCTGTGGGGAGACGGCAATCATGGATTTAACAGATGCGGTATCCTTGAGTATGCTTTTGCCGTTCAGATAAGCGTCGCCGCTTGTGGGCTGAGTCAGACACGACAGCATTTTTATTGTCGTAGTCTTGCCCGCGCCGTTGACACCCAGCAGGGAAAACAGCTCGCCCGACTCAATGCAGAGCGAGAGATTGTCGACTGCGAGAACATCCTTATATTTTTTTGTAAGGCCTTCAATTTTTATTGCGCTCATTTTATACCTCCTTTGATACATGACTACGGCGGATGCCTTGATATACGTCTGTCAGCATACCGCTGATAAGCTCCCAATCAAGCGAGAGATAGGACGTTGCAAGCATTGTCGCAATACCGTGAACAAACGCCCACATCTCAAAATGCATAAGCTCTGCTGTCTCTTTTGAGATATTGTTTGCCTTCATAATTATCTCAACTGACGCCTCAAAATCGGGTGACGAAACAGGCTCCATACCCTCTCTGTCACACATAAAAAGCAGCTTGAAGAGATTTTTTTCTTCCTTGGCAAAACGTATGTATGCCATGCCAAATGCCTTGTACGTGGGGTATTTTCCGCTTTCTGCGTCATTTTTAAGAAAGCCGAGATATAACTCGTAGGCCGCGGCAGAAACCTCGCTCTGTAGCTCCTCCATAGACGTAAAATTTGAAAATATGGGTTGGGTAGAGCAGTTGAGTGCGGACGCGATAGCTCTCGCGTTGATAGCCTGCTCGCCGTTTGCACGGACAAGCTCAACGGTGGTTCTGATAATATCTGATTTTGTGATTTTAACCTTGGGTGGCATAATTACCTCCATAAAATAACGTTTGTTATATATCAATTGTTATTTTATCACGATTTAATATGCTTGTCAATAGCTTTTATAAAAAAACCCCCTCGTTTTTGAACGAGGGAGTTTTTGCCTTATGAATTTATTATTTCCTTAAAATAGTCCGTAGGCTCGGGCTTTGGCGGAGAAACAAGGCTGTCAAACAGCTCGGCGCCTATGTACTTGCGCGCCTCGTTTATCCATTTCTGCTCGTTTTCACCCTCCATATCGCGAATGGCGTAGCAGATCTTTTTGTAATCCCCGGGATTTATCATCAGATGCATATCGTCGGCATAGCCGTTTTCATAGCGAAGTCCGAGATGCAGGCTGGATTCGTCGTCAAGAGGCATATCCGCATATCTGTTTATAATAAACCAATCGAGATTTTGGGAATTGCGGAGCTTGACGTATGCCAGAACGAAGGAAAATGCGCCCTTGTTTTCGGTCTCGGGGTCATCGTCACGGGTGTGGAAGCCTTGCTCGTCAAATACGACTCTGCGTGTATTTCCACGGAACTTAAACTCCTCAAGCTCAACTAAATGCTGCCACATCTCCATATTTTTCATGGTGATACGGATAGTGTCAAACGAAAATGTCGCCGTTGTATCGTTATAAAAGTCGCACAGGGAGAGATTTTCGGGGTAGGGGTGAGCGGCGATACCCCACTCAAAGTCGCCGTCGCGATGGGAGTATTTGGCAAGGTATGCCAGACATTCACGCGCGGTGTAATAACGCAGCTCGTCGGGCTTGAGGCGCATAGTGAAGTGATGGTCAAGCGAGATGTTCACACGGCTGTATGCATAGTATTTACGCGCTATAAGGTGCGCAAGACGTAGTTGCTGGGTGTATTCCTCCATATAGTCCTCACACCTCATAGGACCACAATTGTGCCACGTGTCGGGTGTGTTTACCTCGTTGCCTACGTCAAGCACGTGCGCGCAGCAAAGCGGGGA
>JAZNWS010000131.1:0-2505 GCA_045593485.1 Eubacteriales bacterium
AATCATCAGAACACCCGCAAAGGATATATCCACGTACTCAAGAACCGCGTCAGGCGTAATTACTATGCGTCTGCTTGAGGGTCAGACCGTTGCTAATATTACAAAGGTTGCAAGAGAGGAAGACTCCGAGGAGATAGAGACGGTAGAGGGAGAGCAGTCCGAGGTAGAGCAGTCTGAGGCAGTAGTTGAAAACGTACCCACAGAGGAATAATTATGAGCTTTAATAAAAAAATTATCCGCTTTGCTTGCTTGTCTCTTGCAGCTATATTGCTTTTATCCTGCGTATGCTTGACGTCTGGTTGCTCAAATAAGGCTCCTGAGATTGACACAATAAAGGACAGAATAATATATCTTATTGAAGGCTCAAAGCAGATAAACGAGATATATTTTGGAGAGGGACTTCCCGTTTACGTGCGGGACAGCGACTTGTCCAAGGAAAGCTTTGTGTATATCGGTCAGCAGAATAAGGGCTATGAGAAGGTTATGGAGGTATCTCCGTATCTTATGCTTGACGAGATGAAGGAAGCGACACAGAGAATTTATTCGTCAGCCTACTGCGAGCAGCTTTTTGAGGGTTGCTTTGACGGAGTTGTGGTTGACGGAGTGACGCTGCTTCAATACGTCGAGATAAGCGAGTGGCTTTATCAGAGCACGGCGAGAGATACGCTTGTGGAAAACGAGAGAATATATCTTTATGAGACAATGAAAATTGTTCGTCCGTCAAATGAGGAGTATATCAATATTGAGATTGAGAGCTATCTTATTTCAAATCCAAAAAAGATTGAAGTAGACAGACTTGGATTTGCCTTTGAGGACGGAAACTGGTATCTTGACACGCCTACGTATTGAGGTGAGATATGTATAGGAAAATACCTAAAACAAAAAAGCTTGCCGCGTCAGTATTCGTAATGGTGCTTATCGCGGTGGGAATTTACAGCTTTTCGCTTGGCAGTATGCGGATATTACCCGTGCCCGTGTTGGCGCAGTTCTTTGGAGTCATATTTTTGGTGACGGGAATTTATATCTACGCTACCAATGTCCTCAAGGAGATGGTTTATCAGATAGTACCAACCGAGCGAGAGGTGACGGAGGATGAGCTTGCAACCTGTGGTCCTCGCGCAAAATACGATTTTATAGTGGCGCAGCATAAGGCTATACGTGACGTGGTGAACGTCCGTGTGGGGCTTGACGAGGTTAAGGAGGCTGTTGAGATAAACAGGCTTAACCGAGCGGAGTACAGAAAAAAGGACAAAAAGAAAAAGCGTTATTCGTTTGATACTCAGTTTGCGCCGTCGAGGCAGCTCAGAGTTCAGGTCAATGATGATATTGTGTTGTTTTTGACTTATGATGAGGAGCTTTTGGGACTTCTTAATAAGAAGTTTTGATAAGAATATTTTCTTGTCACTTTCTGCCAATAGCAGCAGAAAGTGACCAAAGAATGCCACAAAGGGCGGGAGGTCTGCTTCCGCCCTTTCGCTTCGCTCAATGTCGTCAGCGCGCTTTTGCATACAAAAGCGCAACGAGCGTTGATTAAAACGCGAAGTAGCGCCCTTTTGAAACCCACCCACGCAAACGCTTACGAGTTTGCAAGCAAACTCGTCTAACAAGTGGAGTATGTAGAAACTATTACTTTGTAGCGCGCCTGCGCCGTAGGCGTGGCGCGGAGGGGTTGGGGTATTCTTAAAGGGGAAGGGGGTCGTTCGATGCTCGCAGAGCAAATTTTTCGGAAGAAAAATTAGAACACCCTTCCGCTTTAAGCGGCGTTTTTTGGTCACTTTTTGCCGCTGTTGGCAAAAAGTGACAAAGAAAAACAATTACTAATCAAAAAAGACGGGAAAGCCGATTGGCTTTCCCGTAATTTTTTAACATCAGAATTAAATTCCAACGTCAGTATTATTCATACAACTTACCCATCTTCTGGAGTCTCTCGTACTTAGCCTTTGCGTTAGCCTCAGCCTTATCGAACAGAGTAGCTGCTCTATCAGGGAAGGACTGTGCAAGACGAGCGTAACGAGCTTCGTTTGCGATGAATTCCTTGTAGCTTTCGGTGGGTTCCTTGGAGTCGATGGTCAGCTTGTTGTTTTCCTTGGTAGGATCGTATCTGAACATATTCCAGTAACCTGCAGCAACAGCCTTCTTCATTTCCAGCTGGCAGTTCTGCATACCGCCCTTCTTAATACCGTGCATCTCACAAGGAGCGTAACCTATAATAAGGGAAGGTCCGTTGTAAGCCTCAGCCTCGGTGAGTGCCTTGAGGAGCTGGTTCATATCAGCGCCCATTGCAACCTGTGCAACGTATACGTAGCCGTATGACATTGCGATCTCTGCAAGGTTCTTCTTGCCGATTGCCTTACCTGCTGCTGCGAACTGTGCAACCTGACCGATGTTGGAAGCCTTGGATGCCTGACCACCTGTGTTGGAGTAAACTTCTGTATCGAATACCATAACATTTACATCTTCACCGGAAGCAAGAACGTGGTCAAGACCGCCGAAACCAATGTCATA
>JAZNWS010000132.1:0-7710 GCA_045593485.1 Eubacteriales bacterium
CAGCTCCAACAAGATGCAACCCAGGGGTGCCTTCAAGATCCACGTTTATTGAAACGTCAACTTTTCCGCGGCTGATCCCCCTCTGTTGCAGATATGGCTTTATTTTTTCCTCAAGATAGGAATACGCTCTCGGAAGTCTTACAGAGCAATCGAAAAAGCGGTTGTTTACCGATTTTATCTCAACGGTAATATCCTTATTATCAATAGTTTTGCGGCATCTTCCAAAAGCTGTCATGCTGCGAGTCATTTCGGTTACCGTCCTTTATTTTTATTCGCGCTGCCCCTTGACCTAAAACAGCGCATAGCTATACATTATATAATATATAATTATAATATTATTTTTCCCTCTTGTCAACAGATTATTTATATTTTCTGTCTTTTTGAACAAAAAGCCGAGGCAAAACACATGCAAAATAACAAAAAGCACCCTTGTGATATCTACCTTATGCCAAGTAGTGATGGTGAGCATTTTATTGTTTGCGCTAAAACGATCGGGTAAGAAATCAAAAAACAAGCCATGATCGTACCGTAATATTGCATTTTCTTGTTTTAAACGCAAGGTTAAATTAACATTTTATATTGTATAAACTGCTATTTTGTAAAAAGCATTGACAAACATAAGAAAAGGTGCTACAATCATTAATCGTTCCTTAAGCGATACAAGACCTGATTATTTAATTGTTAAATATCTTTTAAATGGAGCTTAAAATGGTAAGAAAGAGTTTAAGAGACGAAAGAAAAAGTATTATACTGTTCGTTCTCATTTTCGTCGTATACTCCTTGATCTATATGACCAAAAACTGTTACAGCGCGGCAATGGCGTCGATAGTCGATCAGGGAATAATGACAAAATCCGAGACGGGACTTATAGCCGCTGCTTTTTATCTCGTATACGCTCCCTTTCAGATAGTCGGCGGAATAGCCGCGGATCGCTATTCACCCGCCAAGCTGATACTTTGGGGAACGTTTGGCGCGGGAGTTTGTAACCTGCTGGTTTATTTCTTCTCCGAAAATTATCTTGCGATGCTTATTATCTGGTCGCTCAACGCAGTAATACAGTTTGGTATATGGCCCGCTGTGTTTAAGATAATAACCTCACAGCTCAAGGAGACTCACCGAGTTAAAGCAGTTTTCTACGTTAGCTTTACCTCAACGGTAGGACTTGTTCTCAGCTACATATGTGCGGCAATAATAACCAACTGGAAGATCAACTTCCTTCTCTGCGCAATAACCCTCTTTCTTTGCGTTGCGGCATTCCGGATCGTATACAACAAAATAGAAAAGAATATGGTGCCCGACGAAAATCCCGACGTGGTCTACAAGCACCCCAAGAAGCAAAAGCACGAAAGAGAAAATGGAGTGCTCTCGCTTGTAATAAGATCGGGCGCGCTTATACTTCTCGCGGTATACGCCATTCAGGGACTTCTCAATCTCGGTCTCAAGTCGCTCGCACCCGTTATGCTTATGGAGAATTACGAGTCGGTTTCTCCCGCGTTTGCAAACATCCTCAATATAATATTGGTATTGTCAAGCTCGGTCGGTCTTTTCTTCTCGCGCATTCCCTTCTTCAAGAAATTCAGCGACGTTTCGTCCATAGCGATAATGTTTGCTGTTACGATCCCCTTGCTTGTCGTAGTAACCTTTATCGGAGAAATAAGCATCGCTATCATCGTAACGGCACTCGCTCTTCTCTTGATATCGGTATCCTCGATGTCCATCTTCTTCTCGTACATAACGAAGGCGTTTGAGAAATTCGGTCTTGGCGGAACGCTTGCGGGACTTTTCAACTGTATGTCGGCAGTCGGTCTCGTTCTCGCAAACTACGTTTTCGCAAAGCTTGCCGATACTTACGGCTGGGGCTTCACGACGAAGAGCTGGTTGATAATTGCTATCATTTCTCTCGTTCTTACGGTGCTGACCATACCGTTGTGGAGAAATTTCAAGAAAAAAATGGATATAAAATAATTTCCATATACAGAGGGGCGGAAAATTTCCGCCCCTCTTATTTTATATATCTAACGGGGCTGTCTCAAACGCGACAGCCCCTGAAATAATATTCTTTTACTTGTTTTCTATCGTTGTTACGACGGGCTTGCCGTCCTTATCCAAAAGGACTGTCAGACCGCCCGAGTATCCGCTTTGACGAAAAAGATAATTAACTCCCGTTTCCCTGTCGACCAATATCTCAACAGAGCCTTGCGAATATACTTTTTCAAATCTTTTCGGTTTCTTCTCTTTTTTCATTTTCGCATCTCCTCTCGGTATTTTGCTAAATTACTCTATCTCGGCAAGTATCTGTTTCTGTATCTCGGGGTCCTTTGCCTCAAGAATATCGCGAAAGCTGTCGGGATAAATGAAATCCTTTTTCTCCGCGCCGAAATCGACCACGATATAGGTCTTCTCTCCCCTCTCGCAAAAGCAGATGGCGTATCCCTCTCCGAATTCCTTGTGTTTTACAGCAAGCATATTTTTATCCTATCCTTTTCCTATCTTATTAAAGTTTATTTTTCGGAATGTATCCGTACGTTTCGTATATCGCGCCGCCCGAGATATATTTTTCCTTTATCTTACGCTCAAGCGTCGTGTTTTCGGGAAGCGCTTCGTAGTCTATATCAGAGACGTCGTGCTTGAGAAATACGAAGTTGAAAACCCCCGTAGCGTTGCTCTTTATACAGCAGGGCGAAAATCTCTTGCAGAATTTTGCGATGTTTGAGCTCTCCCCCACCATATCCAAGAGCTGTCTGTCCATAAGCCAGCTCTCGCAAACGAATGCCTTGTATTTGAAATCGGGAAAATAGTCGGCAAGGAACTGCCTTGTTTTCTCAAACGACTCGGTAACTAGCTCCTCACTAAGTCCACCTCCGGGAGGGATATGTACTCCAAGCACGTCATCGCCCGGCTCAAGTATCTTTTTCCATTCGCTCTTTTTAAGTGCTATTTTTTCTTTTTTCACAAACCCGCGCTCATCGTATGGGTGACCGACGTATTCGGTGTCGGTCTGCTCAACGTTAGCCTCCCACGCGCCCTCGCCGTCCTCGTAATATTTCGAACCGAGCGTCATACCGTCTCGGTGAAGCTTGTGACCGTGAGCAAGGGCGATATTCTCCCCCGCCCCGTTTTCAAACACTACAGCTTTTGCGCCAAACTTTGCAAAGACCGCCATTTGTAAGCGCCCGATACCGTAAAGCCTTGCGTCAACGGCAAGCTGATACCACACCCAAGACATAGCTCCCGGAGCGCCGTTGTTGCGAGCCTTAAAGGTCCTTATCATACCGTTGTGACATCTCATTCCGTACTGCACGTGCTCCTTTGGCAGCTTGCGCGCGACAAGGAGCCCGTAGGTATAGTCCGCAGTGGCGCACGTTGCTATCGCGGGAAACATATCGTGCTTTATCGAACGGCTCTTGTCGGCAGTCCTCGGCGGTGTAAAGAGCATCAAGTCTTCCTTGATGTTTTCTCTGTCGCAAAGCGCCGCGGCAACAATAACGAGCAAGCGGCAAAAGCTATCGTCCTCACTGATAGCCTTGGCGGCATTCTTGTAGTCGTAGGTAAGCTCCTCGAGCATACCGTCGTACTTGTCGTTGAGCTTATCGTAAAACGAAGGGTCCGTAAGCTCGCAGCCGTATTTTTCATATTGCTCCATAAGGGAGTCATAAAGAGAGTCCCAACGCTCCGGCCACTTTTCGCAGCCCGTGGCACTCATTACCTCTGCTATTGTGGGGCGCATCGCCTTACCAGCCTTTCTGACAGTCGTAGTACCTTGTTTCAACTAACATTTGACACGGTTGCCCACCGCCCGCGTCATCCTTGAGCAAGCCTCGACCTTCGAGATTCTTCGCAGATTGGCACCGGTACTGCCGGCGCTCGAGAATGACAACGAAGGTCGAGGCGCCGCGAAGGATCTCGGGCGGAATATTAAATGTAAACCTTTAGATGAAACAAGGTAGTAGAAAAACCATTTCCGCATTTACCCGAAGGAAACATTTAAGCGGACAGCTTCACTTGTTTTGATTATACCAAATGAGGATATTTTGTCAATGGTTTTTAAGAAAAAACAAAATATTTCTTAGTTAAAGTATATATTTAGCTTCGATTTTATGTTATAATAGATGTAAAATAAATGCTCTATCAAACAAACGGTTGATTATTAAAAGTGAAAATGTATTACACAAGGGGAACCCCCACTTTAATTTGAATTTCACCTTAAAAATATTCCGATTTCGTTTGCGAAACGGAATATTTAGCGCGGCGTAAGGTTTACTTTTAGCTTATGCTTATTATATACGCCGCTTTGTTCCCCTCTTTACAAAGCTCCGCTTTTTGAAGCTTCTCTTTGTAAATTCACCCCTCGTGGCGCTTACGAACGATAAAGAAATTTCGCTCGTTGCGACGAGCGACCAACGCTGCGCGCGCCCGATCGACGGTCTCTTTTTGTAAAAAAAGACACAAAAACTTTTAAGCGCATTCGTTTTGTGTGATTCTGCGAAGTTAAGAAAGGAAAATTATTATGAAAAATCCAGTTATAGACACCCTCGTAAGCCGCCGCAGTATAAAAGCTTATCAGAATAGGCAGATAAGCGCCGACGAGCTTGACACCATTCTTAAGGCGGGAAGCTACGCCGCAAGCGGCAGAAACCGTCAGTCCGCGATAATGATAGCCGTGCAGGACGCAAAGACCGTTGCCGCCCTCTCAAAAATGAACGCCGAGATAATGGGAAGCAATACCGATCCCTTCTACGGCGCGCCGACAGTCGTAATAGTTCTTGCCGACAAGACTATTCCCACGCACCTTGAGGACGGCTGTCTCGTTATGGGAAATCTTATGAACGCGGCGCACGCCGTGGGTGTTGACTCTTGTTGGATACACCGCGCCAGAGAAGAGTTTGAGAGCGCCGAGGGCAAAGAATTGCTTCGCAAATGGGGTGTTGAAAACGCCGAAAATTACGTCGGCATCGGCCATTGTATCCTCGGCTACCGCGCCTGCGATTACCCCGAGGCGTCAAAGAGGAAGGAAAATTATATCTATAAGGTTTAATACGCAAAAAGGACACCGTCAGGTGTCCTTTTTATGTAGCCGTATCCTCCCAGAACAGATCGTTCAAGGTCTTTCCCGTAGCTCTGCATATCTCCGTGCAAAGCTTTAATGTGGGATTATAGCTTCCGCTTTCTATCGCACCGATCGTTTGTCGGGTCACGCCGACCTTCTTCGCCAGATCTTCTTGTGACATATCAAGCTCTATTCGAGCAATTTTTAAGCGTTTGTTTTTCATGCTACACATCCTTTTTTGAATAATCTGCATCTCATAATTGCAAAATCTCAATTGTTACAATTAATATTTTAACCTATTTCAAATTAAAAGCCAATACCCTATGCAGATTATTTTGTAATACACTTAGTATTAAACTGAAGAGGGGTGTCAATATGTATCGACGCTTACGTGACCTAAGAGAAGATAGAGATATGAAGCAGACTCAGATCGCAAAAATGTTAGGTATGTCCCAAACAGGTTGTTCAAAACACGAGACCGGAGAAAATGACATTCCGACATCAATCATGATCAAACTTGCAAGATTCTATAACACGAGCATAGATTATTTGCTTGGAGAAACGGACTACCCTAAAAGATATAAATAATTAATTTCGTCTACACTCACCGATCGCGGTAGGTGTCGGCGTCCATATTTGCTGCGCAATTTTACGGTCCGCATCTTCGGTGACGGTCCGCACCGATCTTGGTAGGGGAGGGGCTTGCTCCTCCCGATGTTCTATTCAGTGACGATCAGCACCGGTCGCGGTAGGCGCACCAGTTCGTATTCCATATAAAAAATTCCTTTCGGTTTGTGGTAAACACCATTATACCGAAAGGAAGTCATAAGTCCAGAAAAATATTTGAAAATTATTTGTTATCAATTTTCTTTTCAATTGTAATACACGACGAGGTAAGCATTCTTTGTATTCTGCCGCAGAGGTTACGATATGTTTTGAAGGTTGCTTCGTCGATCACCTTTGTATTATAAAGCAATTTGAGCCAGCTTTCTGTTTCCGCGCACTCTTTTCTTGCAATCTTGAATTTAGAGAGCATATCGGCAAGGCTTTGAGGATATTGCGCTTCGGTGATATTGGCAAACACACTTGACGAGGATTTACGAAGTTGGAAAACCGTGTTGGAATTACCGCTGATAGATTCGCATAACAATTCACACTTGGTTGCAAGTTCTTCTGAATATTCAAGCAGTAAATTTTTGGCCATAATTCGCTCCTTTCGCGTCCTTCGTATCCAAATCACGCCGAAGGCGTGTATGAAATCCGCCGTAGGCGGTATGTCCTCAGCCCGTAAGGGCTGTATGGAATCAACACGAAGTGTTGTATGTTATCAAGCCGAAGGATTACGGGGGAATACACGCTAACGCGTGATGACATACTGCGCGTGGCGCAGATTACATACACGCCCAAAGGGCGTGATTACATGCCAATCCTTCGGATTGGATAAAAATTAAAGCGACCTCGAAAGGTCGCTTTAATTTTTGAGGCGCGTTGACAAAAAAGATGCCAGCTCAAAATGGCGAAAATTCTTATATATCAAGGGTTTTCAGCAATTTTTGAAATATTTTCAACGTTTTTTTTCGAGTTTGAAGGGATGCTTTTAAAAATCAAAGAGTTGACAAAAAGAATGCCTCTGTTTTTCCCGATAAATTGTAATTGATCGATTGGTTTATTATATCATATTCTGTGAACTTTTCAAACGCTTGAATTCATAAGGTTTGACGGCTTTCATACCGTCAAACCCAACTTTATAATGCAACCTTAAAGCCAATATGTGTTAAATCCGTCTTATATGCCGTAATCTCGCCCTTGTGCTTCTCGACGATTGCCTTTGCCATTGAAAGACCAACGCCGTAACCGCCCGTAAATTTTCTTGCTTTGTCGGCGCGGTAGAAGCGGTCAAACAAGCGATTGAGTTCAAGCTCATCCACGGCTGCATAGGCATTTTCCACGGTGAAAACAATTCTTTTTCCTTTGTGAAGATTTACGGCTATCTCACCGCCTTGATCGCAATACTTTATGGCGTTATCCATCAAAATGCCGACAAGCCTGTGCAATAGCGCTTCGTCACCACAATAGGATATTCCTTTCTCAATGTTTGAGGTGAGTGCTTTGCCTCGCTCCTTTGCAAGCGGTTCAAACTCAGCAACTGTATCGGCAACAAGCTCTCCAAGAGCGACATCAGTCATATTTAGAGGCTGTCCTTCTTCGTCCATACGGGAGAGCGCGACGAGTTGATTTACAAGCTCGGTCATTCTATGTCCTTCAGAGCGAATATCGTCAAGCCATTCGTTTTTGCCAAGCTCGGCTTCGGCAATATCGAGGTTTGCGAGAATTAAGGTCAGCGGAGTTTTCAGCTCGTGGTTTGCATCGGTAATGAACTGCTTCTGCTTTTCGTAGCTCTCGGCAATGGGCTTTACCGCCTTTTTTGAGAGAAGGAATATCAGTATTAGCACGAGTGCGGCGCATCCGAGCAGAACAAGTCCTGCAATCGTCATGGACTGCATCAATGAGGAACGGCTCATACTGCCGTCAACGAAGACGACTCCTTTTCCCATTTCCGTCGAAAACACTTTGTATCGGTAGTTCGATATCCAACCGCGCTCATCGCCGTCCTTCAAAACGTTCTCAGCATATTCGATTGCAACCTCGTCTGTGATGGAATA
>JAZNWS010000133.1:0-18667 GCA_045593485.1 Eubacteriales bacterium
GAATGCGCGGGACAGCTTGCGGGATGCGACATACTTATAGACGACACCCCCGGCATTGGCATCACCGCTATGAAGGCGAAACTTCGCCGTATCGACAATCTCGGTCTTGTTGTTATCGACTATCTCCAGCTTATGCAGTCTGACCGCCGCGTTGACAACCGCGCACAAGAGGTCGGTGAAATATCCAGAGCTATGAAGATAATGGCAAAGGAGCTTGGCGTTCCCGTTATCTGCTGCGCGCAGCTTAACCGTGCCGCAGACAGCCGTCAGTCAAAGCGTCCTATGCTCTCCGAGCTTCGTGACTCGGGCTCTATCGAGCAGGATGCAGACGTAGTAATCTTCCTCTACCGCGACGAATATTATAAGGACGCCGAGGGCAAGGACAACGTTCCCTCCGAATCCGAGCAGAATATAGCTGAGGTCATAATCGCAAAGAACCGTCACGGCTCGACAGAAACAGTCAAGGTGGGCTGGACGGGACGTTATACCCGCTTCCGCGAGCTCGCAAATCCCGATACAACACCGCAGTAAAAAGCTTTTATTTATCACAACACTCCCAAAGGACGTACAAATGAATAATCTACCTCAGAAATTCCGAGATCCGCATAAAGCCCTCGGCATGAATGAGTCGGAGTCAATTCTCGTGGCTCTCTCAGGCGGCGCGGACTCAACGGCATTACTTTATATGATGTGCGTCTGTCGGAAAAAATTAAATTTTCGGCTCTGCGCTGCGCACGTAAATCACAACATCCGTACAGAGCAATATAATAATGAAGCGGCGCGCGACGAAATTTTCTGCCGTGAGCTTTGCGAAAAGCTCGGCGTTGAGCTTTTCGTCCTGAACGCCGACATCCCCGCCCTTGCTGCAGAGCAAGGCGAAAGCACCGAGACAGTCGCGCGGCGGGTGCGATATAGCTTTTTCGCAAATACAATGCGTGAGCAGAACATTAAAATTCTGTTGACCGCTCACAACGCCGACGACAACCTCGAGACCCAGATCTTCAACCTATGCCGTGGTTGCGGCGCTCAAGGAATTTCGGGAATACCTACCACAAGAGACTTTCCCGAGGGTGACGGCGTCATCTTCCGCCCCCTGCTCTCTCTGACCAAGGCTGAAATTATTTCGTACTGCACGGAAAATCATCTTGAATTTGTCAGCGACAGCACGAATTTTGAGACGGAATACACAAGAAACAGAATACGCGCCAAAATAATCCCCGAGCTTGTTGATATTTTCGGCAACCCGCAGACGACGTCTCAAAGACTGTCGGCGGCAATATCCGAGGATATAGACTATATAAACTCGGAGGCAAGCTCTGCTTATAATTCTTTTAAAGGCGAACAGATACCTCTCAAGGAATTTAATCTCCTGCATATCGCGATCCGTCGCAGAATACTTTGTATGGAATTTGCAAGGGTGTCGGACGCGTCGCTTGAAGCCGTGCATCTCAACGCCTTAATTGAGCTTGCAGAGAAGGCAGTCCCCCACGCATCAATTTCCCTGCCCGACGGAATATCCGCCAAAATAGAGCAGGACCGCATTGTTTTTGAAAGGCAAAAGCCTACCGCGACGCAAAGCTATGAAATAAAGCTTGAATACGGCATAAATATAATAGAAGGTACGGACTACGCTGTCTGCATCTCAGACGACGATAATCAAGACGTTCTGCATATCAACGGACAAATTTACAAATTATATACATCAGCTAAATTAAAAAATATTAGAATGTCATCGTTGTTCGCACGCTCGCGGCGCGAGGGAGATACAGTTTACTCGGGCAAAATGACAAAAAAGCTCAAAAAGCTGATGTGCGATAAAAAAATTCCCCTGTCGGAGCGGGAAAGTCTGCCCATTATAACCGAGGACGACGAGATAATCTATGCCCCTCTGTGCGCCGTATGTGACAGAGCTATGGCAAAAGCCGACTACAAAATCAAAATTGACATCTATAAAGCCGAAAGGACAGTACAATGAATAAGGATCTATCCAGCATACTTATAACAAAGGAAGAAATCGACCAGATCACAACTACCCTTGCCGAGAAAATAACTGAGGACTACAAAAGCTCAACAAAGCCTCTTATGATGGTAATTATTCTTAAGGGCTCTGTAAACTTTGCGAGCGATCTTATGAGAAAGATCCCTCTGCCTATGTCTATTGAGTTTATGAAGGTCTCCTCGTACGGCGCGGGAACAAAGCAGTCGGGCGAGATAAAGGTACAGCTCGACCTCAAGACCGACAACCTTGAAAATTATGACATACTCGTAATCGAGGACATCGTTGACAGCGGAAGAACTCTTTCGCGTCTGACTCAGCTTCTCCGCGGAAGATGCGCGGAAAGCGTCAAGACCTGCACGCTCCTTGACAAGCCCTCTCGCCGCGAGGTAGAGTTTGTTCCCGACTATTGCGGCAGAGTCATCCCCGACGAATTTGTCGTGGGCTACGGACTTGACTATGCGGAAAAGTACAGAAATCTTCCTTACATAGGAGTGCTTGACCCCAAGGTCTATTCCTGACAATTTTTGCAGATATTTTTTCAAAAATTCGCAAAACCGTCACACAAAATTTACCTTAACATCCGCTTAACATTGTACTATTATAATAAATACGCAATTCAGTCTCGATTATGAGACTTTTGGAGGACATGAATGAAGAAAAACCTGAAGCATATTCTTTTTTACGTCGTTCTTATTGCGGTTCTTATTGCCGTGTGCGTGCTTATATTCAAGCAGACCGGAAACAAGGACACAATAACCTACGACGATATAGTAAGATATTTTACAAATGAAGAGGTCGTAAAGTTCTCGCTTGACTATAATAACGACCTGACACTTGAGCTCAAGGACGGCAAAACAATTGAGTACAGACTTGCCGACGTCGGCATATTCTACAACGACCTTGGCGATGAGATCAAATCACAGATAACCGACGGCACGCTTACCGAGGTAGAATACGTGCCGCATAAGCAGCACGCCGCTTGGCTTTCGTATCTTCCCCTGATACTTGTCGTGGTTGCTCTGATAGTAATGTACGTTATTATGACCCGTCAGCTTTCCGGCGCGGGCGGAGCAGGCAAGATGGGCGGATTTGCAAAATCCCGCGCGAAGATGGCCGTTCCCGACGATAAGAACAGAGTCACCTTCAATGACGTTGCGGGAGCGGACGAGGAGAAGGAGGAGCTTCAGGAAATAGTTGAGTTTCTCAAAAATCCCGCTGCGTTTGCAAAGCTCGGCGCAAAAATACCTCACGGTGTTCTCTTAATGGGCCCTCCCGGTACGGGTAAGACTCTGCTTGCAAAGGCGGTCGCGGGAGAAGCAGGCGTTCCCTTCTTCTCTATCTCGGGCTCGGATTTCGTTGAAATGTACGTCGGTGTTGGCGCGTCGCGTGTCCGTGACCTCTTTGAGAACGCGAGAAAGACTCCCGCCGCAATAATCTTTATAGATGAGATAGACGCAGTCGGACGTCACAGAGGCGCAGGTCTCGGCGGCGGTCACGACGAAAGAGAGCAGACTCTCAACCAGCTTCTCGTTGAAATGGACGGCTTCGGTTCGCACGAGGGAATTATCGTCATCGCGGCAACAAACCGCCCCGACATTCTTGACCCCGCGCTTCTCCGTCCCGGACGTTTCGACAGACAGATCACTGTAAATTACCCCGACATAAACGGCAGAACCGAGATCCTCAAGGTTCACTCCCGCAACAAGCCTCTTGAGCCGTCCGTTGACCTCAAGAACGTCTCCAAGATGACGGTTGGCTTTACGGGTGCAGACCTTGCCAACCTTCTTAATGAGGCGGCATTGCTCGCAACCAGACGTGGCAAGAGCCTTATAGGTATGGAGGATATTGAGGACGCGTTCATCAAGGTCATAGCAGGCCCCAAGAAGAAGGCGCGCGCGATGAAGGAATCCGAAAAGAAGCACACCGCATACCACGAGGCAGGTCACGCGATGATAGCATACTATCTCGACCTCGACCCTGTTCAACAGATATCCGTTATCCCCAGCGGCAGAGCCTTGGGCTACACGCTCAACCCGCCCGTTGAGGACAAATACAGCGAGTATAAGAGCGAGCTTAACAAGAACATTTCTATGCTTCTCGGCGGCAGAGCAGCGGAGGAGATAGTCTACGGCGACGTCTCGGGCGGCGCGTCAAACGACATAGAGCGCGCTACCGCAACCGCAAAGAAGATGGTAATGCGTCTCGGTATGTCCGACGTGCTTGGCACTCGCTGCTTTGGAAACAATCAGTCCGAGGTGTTCCTTGGACGCGACTTCTCCACCTCGCAGGATTATTCAGACGCGACGGCGGCGGCTATCGACAACGAAATTCACCGCATTATTTCCGAGGCTTACGAGCTTGCTAAGAAATTGCTCGCAGAGCACAGAGATAAGCTTGACTTTATCGCAGAGTTCCTTGTAAAGAACGAGCTTATGGACGGCGATCAGTTCAAGGCAGTTATGGAGAACGAAAATCCCACGATCGAGGAGATCGAGGAAATAGTCGACGCAAAGAAGCGCGCAAGTGCCGAGGCAAACCTTGCCGAGCAGGAAAGACTTGCGGCAATCGAGGCCGAAAAATCCAAGTCTGATGATGAGGATTCAAGCGACGGCTCCATTGACGACGGCATAGTTGAGGAATCACACGACGAAGTGCCTCATTGATATTGTTGATATTTATAAAAAATTTTAGCAAAGCAACAGCCCGACGGTGTCCGTCGGGCTGTTATTTTTTATATTTTGATTACCCGTAGGGACCGGCCTCCCGGACGGTCCGTAATAATCGGTTATCTATTACAAACGGCGGGAGCAAGCTCCCGCCGCATTTTATTCGCAACAAAAGAGGAAACCTAACAAGGTTCCCTCCTTCTGTTTTATCTATTCCCATAAAGCTTATCGTAGGACTGCATCGCATCTGCTATTATCTGCTCCGCTTCCTCGCGGTTGAAAAATTCCTTGACTGCTGTCTCTTTATGCTCAAGCTGCTTGTAGACCGTAAAGAAATGCTTGATTTCCGCAAATATATGCGCGGGCAGCTCGTCAATGGACTTTATTCCGTGATACATCGGCTCGGACACGGGTATTGCGATTATCTTGTCATCAAGCTTTCCGCCGTCTATCATTCGCATAGCGCCTATGGGATATACCTGCACAAGCGTCATAGGAATTATCGGCTCAGAACAAAGTACAAGCACGTCCAAGGGGTCTCCGTCATCCGCAAACGTACGGGGAATGAAGCCATAATTCTCGGGGTAGTGCGTCGCCGTGTAAAGCACGCGGTCAAGACGCAGCATTCCCATCTCCTTGTCAAGCTCGTATTTGCAGTTGCTTCCCTTTGATATTTCAATTACCGCAGTAAAGTCGGTGGGTGTTATAAACTTGGGATTTATATCGTGCCAGATATTCATACTCTACCTCCCTTATTTGATATAGTCAAATTCAAAGTCGTAAATAACGACCGTATCTCCGTCGCGGCAGCCGCGAGCCTCAAGCTCGTCAAACACTCCGCTCTTTTTAAGAACCTTCTGGAAGAACTCGAGCGACTCGTAGTTTTCAAAGTTGACCTGACCCACAAGATTAAAGAGCCACTCGCCCTCAACGATAAACTTTGCGCCCTCGCGTCTGATCTCGGTATCCTTGCCGCCGCCAACGTATGCGTCGGAGTCGTCGTACTCGGATTCGTAAACTATCATAGGGGGCAAGAGCTTTAGTCTGTCAGCAACTCTCTGTACAAGCTCGTCCAGATTTTCTCCCGTATAAGCCGAGACGTACATCATCTCCCAGCCGTTTTCGTCAACGAAATCCTCAAACGCCTTGATGTCCACCACAGACTCGTCAAGCGAGTCGACCTTGTTCGCGACTATCATCTGCGGACGTGTCGCAAGCTCGGGAGAATATCTCTCAAGCTCGTAATTTATCGCCTTTACGTCGTCAATGGGGTTTCTGCCCTCAAAGCAGGATATGTCAACCACGTGAAGCAGCAGTCTGCATCTGTCAACGTGACGAAGGAACGCGTGACCGAGCCCCGCGCCGTCCGCCGCGCCCTCGATAAGTCCGGGGATATCCGCCGCAACAAATCCCGTCTCGCCGCCTGTGGAAACCACACCGAGATTGGGAGAAAGCGTCGTGAAGTGATAGTCCGCTATCTTGGGCTTTGCCGAGGAAATTACCGACAAAATTGAGGATTTACCAACGCTGGGCATACCGATAAGTCCAACGTCCGCAAGCATCTTGAGCTCAAGGAGAACTTCCCTCTCCTGACCCTTTGTGCCGCTCTTTGCAAACATAGGCACCTGACGTGTGGGGGTTGCGAAATGTCTGTTTCCCCAGCCGCCGCGGCCACCCTTACAGCAGACAAAATCCGCTCCGTCGTCCTGCGACATGTCGTGGATTATCTTGTGCGATTCAGGGTCCTTTATAAGCGTTCCGGGAGGGACCATAATATAAATATCCTCGGCGGTCTTGCCGTGGAACTTGCCGCCCTTACCGTTTTCACCGTTCATCGCCACGAATTTTCTTTTGTATCTGAACGCGAGCAATGTATTTGAGCCCGGGTCCACGCGGAAAATAATATTTCCTCCGTTGCCGCCGTCACCGCCGTCGGGGCCGCCTGCCGCAACGTATTTTTCACGTCTGAAGGACACCGCGCCATTACCGCCGTCGCCTGCCTTGACGTATATCTTAATGCTGTCTATAAACATATAATCACTCCTTTTTGGGTGAAATTACATCATGAATTTTTCGGGGTTTTCCTTTACGAACTCGACCATTCTTTTCTCTATATGCGCCTTTTGAGTCTCTATATACTCGCAAAACTCCTTTGCCACATCCTTGTTGTGCTCATATTCCGTAAAATATTTTGCGACGTTGGCGGATAAGTCAAAGTCACGATTTTCCATAAGATATTTTGAGAATATACCCGAGCATTCCGAGCCGTAGCCAAGAAAGGTCTTGCAGCCCGCAATATCGGTCTTGCTCGCAAGCTCGTATAAAAGCTCGTAGCAAACAAGCGTCTTCATTCCCTGAATAGTCCAGGGTGTATCCACAAAAAGCTCGCCCACGTAAAGTTGCTTGCCGCGTCTGAATACAGACATATAGTCAATCACCTTGCCTCTTACAAGCTCAAAGCTCACCTGCTCAAGGGGTATATCCGCCTTTATTTTTTTGTCGTAAAGAATATAGTTTTTCTTGTGTGTTTCGTGGTACTTAAGATACGCCACGCTCGCGATGAACATCCCGCCAATGAATATAAGCATTCCCGATAGGGATAATATCGCAATTTTTATAATAACGTCCTCAACTCTAACTATGGCAAAACAAATACCCACTATTGCCAAAGCCACCATCACAGAGCCGATTCGAACAAGCTTTGCCATAGGGCTTATCTTTTCCTTGTTGTTCATAAGCCCTCCGTTAAGAGTTATTCTCTCCGCGTTCTCGGATTATCAGCTTTATGGGAGTACCCGTAAAGCCAAAGGTCTCGCGCAGGCAATTCTCAATATATCTCTGATAGGAGAAATGGAAAAGCTCGGCGTTATTGCAGAAGATAACGAAGGTGGGGGGAGCGACGCTTATCTGCGTCATATAATATATCTTGAGTCTCTTGCCCTTGTCCGTGGGAGGCTGTGTTCTCATTGTCGCCTCGCCAAGCACGTCGTTGAGCATACCCGTGGATATTCTCATATTGGACTGATTCTGAACGTAGAGTATTCTCTCAAAAAGGTCGCCTATTCTCTGTCCCGTCTTTGCCGATACGAACATTATTGGCGCGTACGGCATATATGCAAGCGACTCTCTTATCTTGCGAGTGAACTCGTTTACGGTGGAGTTGTCCTTTTCAATGGAGTCCCACTTGTTGACAACGATAATAGACGCCTTGCCCGACTCGTGCGCGATTCCCGCAATTTTTTCGTCCTGCTCGGTAATACCTGTGCCCGCGTCTATCATAATAAGGCAGACGTCGGCGCGCTCTACTGCCATGTGCGCGCGAAGCACACTGTATTTTTCTATGTTGTCGTTTATCTTGGACTGACGGCGGATTCCCGCGGTGTCAATCATAGTAAACTTGCCGTAGTCATTTTCAAGCCTTGTGTCAACGGCGTCTCTGGTAGTGCCCGCAATATTAGAAACTATAAGTCTCTGCTCGCCGAGCATCTTGTTAATGATAGACGACTTGCCCGCGTTTGGCTTGCCTATGACCGCTACCTTGACCGAGTCATCCTCCTCCTCGGTGTAGTCCCACTCGCCAATAGCCTCAACGCACGCGTCAAGAAGATCGCCCGTGCCCGAGCCGTGAACCGACGAAACCGCAACAGGCTCAGTCTCAAAGCCAAGCTCGTAGAATTCGTAAAATTCGTAAGGCAGGTGTCCTACGCTGTCGCACTTATTGATGCAGGGAACGATGGGCTTTCCGCTCTTTTTGAGCATTATCGCGATATCGCGGTCGTTTGCCGTAAGTCCCGTGCGGACGTCACACATAAATACGATAACGTCTGCGTCCTCAATAGCTACCTGCGCCTGAAACTTCATCTGCGAGAGGATTATATCGTCGCTCTTGGGCTCGATTCCTCCAGTGTCTATAACTATAAATTTTTTTCCGCACCATTCGGTCTCGCCGTAGATACGGTCACGAGTCACGCCGGGCACATCCTCGACGATGGAGCGGCGTTCGCCTATAAGCTTGTTAAAAAGTGTGCTTTTGCCGACGTTAGGACGTCCGACAATCGCTATAATTGGTTTTGACATTATTTATACCATCCTTTCGGTTAGGATAATTGCTTTTTGTGGCTTGACTTATCTCTCAAGCGCCTGTCTTATAAAGTCTGCTCCCGACTCACCCGAGGGCGCTACGGGTACTCCGATAATTTCAGAGAGCTGTGTGGGTGTCATATCATCAAGGAAAATGTCCTCTCCCGCGCGAAGCGAATTTGAAGGGAATATAAGCAGCTCGCCCAAGTCCTTATCCTTGAGCTGCTCGGACATATCCTTGCCCGTGAGAAGTCCCGCGACGGTAATGCTTTCTCCAAAAAAGTGGTTGATTATCTTATACACATTTATCTCAAGCCCTTCGACTGCCGCCTCAAGTCTGACCGCCATTTTCTTTATCGTGTCGTAGGACGCCACGCCCGTGGCTATGGATATTTTTTGGGGGGCTGTATAGTTTTCCAGGTATTCGTCAAGGAAATTCATCTCGTCGTCAAACTCGGTGACAAGCGAGGTTATCATGCCCACTCCGTTTTCTATCTGCGAGTATCCCTCGTAGTAGTCCTCGTCGGGAAGCTCTCGCTCGGCGCGCAGATAAAGCTCGTCCGCGCAGAAAAACATTCTTGAGCCGTACTTTTCCTTACACTCGGCAGCAAACTTATCCACCATATCAATCACAGCGCAAGCCTCGTCCTTTGTATACTGTTCAAGCGGAAATAATTTTTCACGGTATCTTGTAAGTCCCGCGGGGACGATAGAGACGCTCTGCATCGCGGGGAAAAGCTCGGATAAGTCACGCATTGAACGAAGTAATTCTTCTCCGTCGTTTATTCCCTTGCATAGCACTATCTGACCGCAAAGGGATATGCCCGCGGCCGCAAGCTTTTTCATATATGCAAGCACCTCGCCCGCGCGTTTATTGTGCATCATCTGCACGCGGAGCTCGGGATTTGTGGTATGCACCGAGATGTTTACGGGGGAGATATGCATTTCAATTATGCGGTCTATGTCGGAGTCGTGGAGATTTGTGAGGGTGATATAGTTTCCGTGGAGGAAGGACAGACGGGAATCGTCATCCTTGAAATAAAGCGTCTTTCTCATTCCGCGGGGGAGCTGATCGATAAAGCAGAATATACATTTGTTCTCGCAGGAGTGCTTTTTGTCCATCAGGGGAGTTTCAAATTCAAGTCCTATGTCGTCGTATTGTTGCTTCCTTATCTCTACGGAATATTCCTCTCCTTCGCGGCGGCATTTGAGTGTAATTTTGCTGTTTGTCAGATGGAATCTGTAATCAAGAACGTCGTTTATTTCCCTGTCGTTTATGGATATAAGTATATCGCCTGCGGCGATGCCTGCGCGCTCGGCGCGGCTTTTTTTGTCAACTGACAGAATTTTTACCACAAAATCACCTCCCAAATAAATTGCACACAGTTCTCCATTTTAGGTTAATCATAATATTATAACATAAAATAACGGAGTTTGCAAGAGGTTTTTTATAATACTTTTTCTTTGTCGCTTTTTGCCAACAGCGGCATAAAAGCTGCTTTCGCTTACGCTTCAGCCCGCATTTTTTCAAAATGCTTGACCAAAAAACGCCGCTTAAGAGAGGAGAGTATCCTAATTTTCCTCTCGGAAAATTTGTTTTCTCACGAAAACAACGGACGACCCTCTCCCCTCTTAAGGAACTCCCCTCTCCTCCGCGCCGCACCTTTGGTGCATGGCGCGCAACAGGATAATAGCTTCTACAGAGAAAAGATTATCTGTCTTAGCCGCTATGAACCACGCCAGAGTAGGCGTTTGCGTGGGTGGGGCTCAAAGGGGCGGGAGGAATCGCAACCTCCCGCCCCTTTGTGGCTTTCTTTGGATACTTTCTGCAGCTATTGGCAGAAAGTATCACCAAAAAAACCTCTACAATTTTCTCAAAATCTATTGTAAATACATTTGATATATGTTATAATATTATGAATATTGATTTTTAACGGACGGTAAATTTACTTTGGAAAATACAGAAAATACACTTAAACTCCGATCGGGCGCGACAATCAAAAAAATCACCCCCGAAAAAGCGAGAGAGAAAAATTATCTAACAAGAGCAGTCCTCCAGCAGATGCACCTCGTCCCTGCGGGAGATCCCGTTGCATTTGACACAACCGAGGACGGAAGCGTTATATATTACTTCGACCCCGAAAGAGTGACCGAAGCTCCCCCCGAGCAGTGGTACTACCCCAGAGCAAAAAAGGAAGTCAAGTCCCTTGAGAGCGGCACGCAGATAGAGCGCATGAGCATAAAAAGAGCGGCGCTTTGCGGCTTCTATACCAAGGAAAGACTTGCTCAGATGCATTATGAAGTCTCCGAGGAGCCCGTGGCGTTCACGATAAAGGGCGACGGCTCTACCATCTATTTTTACGACAAAAAGACGGCAATACGACTGCCGCTCAACTGCGTCAAGTGCGGCCGTGACGTCAGATACAGACGCAAGCTTTGCCGCGCGTGCTTTGAGGAGGATCTTGCGATCCGACGTGCAGAGGGCGATATTTACAGAGCCCAGCATTTTGGTATGGATAGAAAAAGAGTGCTGTTCTTCGACCTTGAGCTTACGGGCGTGTACGTCCACGACGAAATAATTTCCATCTCCGTCGTCGACGGCGAAGGCACAGTCATTATGGATACGTTTGTCAAGCCCGCGCACAAGAAAAAGTGGAAGCAGACCGAGAAAATTCACGGCATAACTCCCGAAATGGTCGCAGACTCCCCCTCTCTTGACGAGCTTATCCCCGAAATAAAGAGAATTTTTGCGGATGCGGACAACCTTATAGCCTACGGCGTCTCCACGGACTACAGCCACATCAAATACATATATGACACCGAGGCCGAACGTGAGGCGCTTCACGAAAAAACACGCTGCTGCGCCAACGAATACGTCCGCTATATCCACGAGCATCACCCCGACCTTGTCCACGCGTCACTCACAGACGCAATGGAGTGTCTCGGAATCGAGTGGGACGGTATTCCCCACTCCTCTATAGCCGACACAATCGCATGCATGAAGGTATGGGAAGCATTGTTCCCGAATTATTATAACTAAAAGGATCAAAAAATGAACGAAATAATTTTGTGCAAATACGGCGAGATAGTTCTCAAGGGCGCGAACAAAAAGTTCTTTGAGGATATGCTCTGCCGTCAGCTCAGGGACCGCTCCAAAAAGCACGGTCACTTTGAGATCACACGCGCGCAAAGCACGATATATATAAAGCCGCTTGATGAGAATTGCGACCTCGACGGAATGTTTGAGTCCGCAATGCACACCTTCGGTATCGCGGCAGTCAGCCGCGCGGCTGTTTGTGAGAAAAACATCGACGACATAAAGCGCGTCGCAAGAGAATATATTCCCGATTTTCTTTCTGACTGCAAAACCTTTAAGGTCGAGGGAAAGAGAAGCGACAAGAGATTCCCCTACAATTCAATGGATCTTTCACAGATTGTCGGAGGAGAGATCCTCTCGGCTATGGACGGCAAAATAAAGGTCAACGTCCACACACCCGATGTGGTAGTCAAGGTTGAGATCCGCGAGACCGCGGCATATCTCCATGCGGGACAGTTCAAGGGCGCGGGCGGAATGCCCGTAGGCAGCGCGGGAAATGGACTTGTGCTTCTCTCGGGCGGTATAGACTCTCCCGTTGCGGCGTATATGATGTCCAAGCGCGGACTCCATATTGAAGCAGTCCACTTTGAGTCATTCCCCTACACAAGCGAGCTTGCGAGAGAAAAGGTAATTGACCTGGCGCGCAAGGTTGCGGCGTACTCGGGCGAGATCTACGTTCACGTCATTTCTCTGACTCACATTCAGGAAGAAATAGCAAAGCACTGCGAGGAGGACTATTTCACGCTCCTGCTCCGCAGATATATGATGACTATTGCCTCAAAGGTGGCAGAAAAGCACAAATGCCGCTGTCTTATCACGGGCGAGAGTCTCGGCCAGGTCGCGTCCCAGACGCTTGAAGCAATAACCGTCACCGAAAACGCGGCAAGCCTGCCTATCCTTCGTCCCTGTATTGGTATGGACAAGGAGGAAATAGTCACGATAGCGCGCAGAATAGACACGTTTGAGAAGTCTATTGAGCCTTACGAGGACTGCTGCACAGTCTTCACTCCCCGTCATCCCAGAACAAAGCCCGAGCTTGCAAAAGTTCTTATTCAGGAGCAAAAGCTTGACTTTGACGCGCTCGTTGAGGAAGCCCTCGCCACCGAGTACACTATAAAGGCAGAGGCTGAAATATAAAATTACGTTTAACGACTATATAAAGGAGAATTAAAATGGCAGAATTTTTAACTTCCGAAGACAAAAGAAGCTATTATTGCGGACAGGTTCCCGAGTCGGCAATAGGCAACGAAATATGCGTTATGGGTTGGGTTCAGAGACAGCGCGATCTTGGCGCGCTCATATTTATAGACCTTCGCGACCGCACGGGTGTGGTCCAACTCGCATTTGACGACAAGACTGACCGCGAGGTATTTGACAAGGCGTTTTCCTGCCGCGCGGAGTATGTTCTCTGCGTTCACGGAACAGTCCGTCCCAGAGGCGAGGGCGCAATCAACCCCAATCTCCCCACGGGTAAGATAGAAGTTTACGTCAAAAGCATGAAGATACTCTCTGCGGCGCAGACACCTCCCTTTGAGGTAAGCGACTCCAAAAAGGTAAAGGACGAAACAGCTCTCAAATATCGCTATGTTGACCTTCGCCGTCCTGAGCTTCAGAGAAATATCAAGATGCGTCACGAAATCGCTCGCGTTGCTCGTGAGTATTACTATGAAAACGGCTTCTACGAGATAGAAACTCCCATGATGATCAAGGCTACTCCCGAGGGTGCGCGCGACTATCTCGTTCCCTCCCGTATCCACAAGGGCAGCTTCTACGCTCTCCCTCAGTCGCCTCAGATATACAAGCAGCTTTTGATGCTTTCGGGCTTTGACCGCTACATCCAGCTCGCTCGTTGCTTCCGCGACGAGGACCTCAGAGCTGACCGTCAGCCTGAATTTACACAGATAGACCTTGAGATGTCCTTTGCAACCATGGAGGACATTATGGCTATGAACGAGGGCTTTATCAAGCGCGTCTTCAAGGAAGTAATGAACATCGACATTGAAACTCCTATGAAGCGTCTTACCTTCCACGAGGCAATGGAAAAGTACGGCTCGGACAAGCCTGACACAAGATACGGTCTTGAAATTCAGAATATCTCGGATTGCGTAAAATCCTCCGAGTTCGTTGTGTTCAAGTCTGCGCTTGAGTGCGGCGGAAGCGTTCGCTCTATAGTCGCAAAGGGCGGCGCTAATACGCTTACAAGAAAAGAAATAGACAAGCTCACCGAGCACGCAAAGGGTATTGGAGCCAAGGGCTTGGCTTACGTCCGTTGGGTTGACGAGGCTCCCACTTGTAGCTTCGCTAAGTTCATGACCCCCGAGGAGCTTGATGCGATCTACACAACCGTAGGTCTTGAGCAGGGCGATGTTATGCTCATCTGCGCTGACAAGGACAAGGTAGTTCTTCCCACACTCGGCGCGCTCCGTCAGATAGTAGCCCGCAAGCTGAATATGATCCCCGAGGGCAAATTCAACTTCCTTTGGATCACCGAATTCCCCTTCTTTGAGTGGAACGAGGATACTCAGCATTGGGATGCAATGCACCATCCCTTCACTATGCCTCTTGAGGAATGTCTCCCCCTTCTTGAGTCCGATCCCGGCGCTGTGAGAGCAAGGTGCTACGATATGGTACTCAACGGCACAGAGCTTCTTTCCGGCTCTATCCGTATCACAGACTGGCAGCTTCAGGAGAAGATGTTCAAGGCACTTGGCCTGACTCCCGAGGAGATCGAGGCGAAGTTCGGATTCCTCGTTGAAGCATACAAGTACGGCGCTCCTCCTCACGGCGGCTCGGGTATGGGTCTTGACAGACTCGCGATGGTAATGAGTGGCGCGGACAGTCTCCGTGACGTTCTCGCCTTCCCCAAGGTTCAAAATGCAAGCGAGCTTATGTCGGGTTGCCCCGCACCCGCAGATCCCAAGGCTCTTGAGGACCTCAGCATTGCCGTTATTGAAAAGGAATAATTTGCATAAATAAAAATACGCATCGGTTGAACCGATGCGTATTTTTTTAGTCAACCCAACCCTCAAGGGTAGTGTTTGCATTGTGTATTTTTGTAGCCGCGTCAACGCCTACGAATCTGTAATGCCAGGACTCATACGAATATCCCGTCTCGTCCGTCTTGCCGTCGGGATAGCGGAGAATAAAGCCGAATTTGTGCGCGTTCTCACTCAGCCACTCAAACGCCTGGGTCTCGGCAAATCCAATTCCTCCCTTTGTGTTCTCACTCGTATAATTTACAAGATCGCTCTTCATAGCGGATGTGATAAAGTCCACGCAAAGCCCCGAATGATGCTCGCTCTCGCCGGGATATGCAGAATACTGACGGACTATCTCCTCGCGCTGCGCCTTGGTAAGAGTCTTATCCTTGAGATATTCCTCGTACATATAGTTGTCAAAGAGAGTCTTCTGATAATCGTAGCTTCTGTATCCGCTGGTTATATAAATGTCGTCAATTCCCGCGGCTTTCATTTCCTCTATCATAGCTATTGCCGCCTGCGCGGTAGCATTGTCAAGCTGAACAGATTTTTCGTACCAGGTGTACGACTTGTCCACGTTCACAAGGTCTTCGGGCTCGTAGTCCTCTCCTATGGGAGTTTCCTTGTTTACAATAATATGATATTTTTCGTCCTTTGTGTTAAGTATTCTTTTTACCGAAGATATGTCACTCATATAAGTAAAATCATCCGTTGTGTAGGTTTTGAATTTGTCGGAATCGCATCCGCGAAGCACAAGCCCGAGTGTCAACGCAAACGCAAGCGCGCACACAAATATTGCCACGGATATAATAAACGGCTTTTTTGCTATGTTTTCCATTCTTTTCTTCCTTCTCAAGCTTTCTTTTTGGTTTCTATCATAAAGAAATAGGGCGAGGTCTCGGAATTTACTATCTTGACCTTGGTGGCGCAGACCTTGAAGCGCGAGAGCGAGGAGAGATATTCTTCTATCATTTTGCCCTCGGCGTCTCCCTCGGGGTGACCGGGGTAGACTGCGATATTGAGTATCGCGTCGGTGTCAAGCAGGTCTATTGCCGCCTCTATCGCGGGCATCGTCGTCTCCCGCATGGTTGTGATGGACTTATCTCCACCGGGCAGCCAGCCAAGGTTGAACATACCGCCACGTATCTTGCAGTTAACGTAATTCTTTACGTTATGGTGCGAGTCGCATATAAGGGTGTAGTTTTTGGGGCAGCCTGCGGCTTCGAGGTTTCTTCTTGTGGACTCAACCGCCGACGGCTGAATGTCAAAGGCGTAGACGTGACCGCGTTCTCCGACCGTCTTTGACAAAAACTCTGTGTCGTGGCCGTTGCCCATTGTGAAGTCTACGACTATATCGCCTTCTTTTATATGAGTTAGGAGAAATTGTTTGTGTAAATCGAGTAAATCTATCATTTTTGTTTTCCTTTTATTTTATTTGTGGCTTTCTGCCAATAGCAGCAGAAAGTCACCAAAGAATGCCACAAAGGGAGGGAGGTTGCGATTCCTCCCTCCCTTTTGAAACCCACCCACGCAAACGCTTACTCGGGTGTCGTTCATATCAGTTAGGACGGAAAATATCAACCATTTTTCACTGTTCATGGCGCCGTAGGCGCGAGGAGTGGGGTGTTTCTTAAGAGGGGAGAGGGTCGTCCGTTTTGCAAAGCAAAATTTTTTCGGTAGAAAAAATAGGACACTCTCCTCTCTTAAGCGGCATTTTTTGGTTACTTTTTGGGGCTGTTGCCAAAAAGTAACAGAGAAATCATTTATGCAAATCAGCTCTTAAAAACTTAATCGCTCTCTCAACAGAATCCTTGGAGTTATACCACGGCTCCTCGTCGTATCGGTAGTCAAACTTTTTACAAAACCACGACACGTCTCCCGAAAGCTCGTCAAGATAACTCTCAACCACCTGCGCGCATTGCGCCGAGAACTCCTGCATCTGCTTTTTTGAAAGTCGCTTCTGTCCGCAGGCAAGCAGCATTCTGTAATGCGGCAAGCAAAAATACGGCTGAGCCTTAAGCTTTTTGACAAATTCGGGGTCATCCTCCCACAAAAGCACCGCGGTCTCTACCATATTATTAAAGTTAAACGCTATACGCGAGCAAACGTAGCACGTCCCCTCAAGCTCCGAGATTCTCTTGATAGGCTTATTTCCCTGTCCACCGCCAAGTCCCTTGTCTCTTATCTCTTTTTTTAACTCGTCAAGGTGGCTCTCAAGCGTCAGCGCCATGCCAAGTCTGTTCTTTCGAACAAACATCATATCGTAATGCGTGCGGCAAAAGCCCTGCTTGTTGGTCTTTATGCGCACGTCAGGCTCCATCATTGACGCGCCGAGTATAAGATCAAGCTCGTCGCGCTCAAGCTTGTTGTAAAGCCTGCAAAAAGGACAGCCGCAGGACTTGTCCTCGGCTCCTGCCTCAAACGCCTCGTTGACAGGTATTGTATATATCTGTTCCAAAAAATTCACTCCTTTGCGGGATTGACTATCCCTTACTTGCGTGTTATAATAAATTATAACATATAATCAGTACATTTTGCAAGTGGTAAAGGTCTTCAATTTTATGAATTTTAATAAAACTCTCACAGAAAATAAAATAAGCGCGGTACATCTCTCCGACGTGGAATACTTCTCCCCCGAGCTTGTGTTCGACTGTGGTCAAAGTTTTCGCTTTGAGCGGGTTGAAAATAGCCGCCACGAAAGTGAATTCTCGGGCGTGGCGCACGGAAAAATAATTTCGGTAGCAAAGGAAGGCAGCGATCTCTACATATACAATACAAACGAGGAAGAATTTGATCGTCTGTGGCTCAGATATTTCGGGCTTGACCGCGACTATGCCGCGATAAACTCAAGCATTCTTTCCCTCTCACAAAACCCCGCATTGCGCGACGCGGTAGATAAAAGCTCGGGTATCCGCATACTCCGTCAGGATTCGTGGGAAACCCTCTGCTCGTTTATAATCTCGCAAAACAACAACATTCCGAGAATAAAGTCACTCATATCCGCGCTCTGCGCAAAATGCGGCGATGAATGTGACACCGTCGGAATGGAAAACCATATATCCGAATATCATTCAAGGTCTGCGGGCAGCCTTTGCTCCTTCCCTGCGCCTGACAAGGTCGCCTCGCTTGGCATTGACGGACTTCGCGAGCTCAAGGTCGGCTTCCGCGCAAAATATATACACGACGCGGCAAGCAGAGTAATATCGGGGGACACAAAGCTTGACGAGATCGACTCCATGGAAACAAGTCTTGCGGCCGCCGAGCTCTGCAAAATTTGCGGAGTTGGTCCTAAGGTTGCATCATGCGCCCTGCTTTTCGGTCACTCAAAGCTTGACGCATTCCCTGTTGACGTGTGGATAAAAAAGGTGCTTGAAAAATATTTCGACCCCGACTTCTCGCCCGAAAGCCTTGGCAAATACGCGGGGGTTGCGCAGCAGTATTTGTTTTATTACGAAAGATATTTACAAAGCAAGGAGAACAAAAATGAAGCCTGAAGACTTTGCATTAGCTCTGCAGAAAAAGTTTCCCGCATTTGGCGGAGCAATATACGATCAAACAGCAAAAGGTGAGGACTTTTGCGAAATGGTCTATCCCAATGAAAAACAGCCTATATATCCGTTGACGGTCACAGTCTATGAGGACGGCGCGCTATTGTCCTTCGGAATCCTTGAGGACATAACGGGCGGAAAAAGACTGAGTCTTGACGAGACCTTACAAGCGGTTGAGGATATTATCAGCGACAGAATAGTCTTTGTCCTCTGCTATGGAAGTAAAGAAAAGCAAGCCGACGGCAAGGTAAGCGACCGCCGAATTTTCGCGCTCACCGGTGACGCGGACGATATGCAGG
>JAZNWS010000134.1:0-4933 GCA_045593485.1 Eubacteriales bacterium
AATCCCGACGGAAAGCTTGTTCTTGTCACAGCTATAAACCCCACGCCCGCGGGCGAAGGTAAGACTACAACGAGCATTGGTCTTGGTATGGCTATGTCAAAGCTTGGCAAAAAGACTATGATAGCTCTGCGCGAGCCTTCCTTGGGCCCCGTGTTCGGTGTTAAGGGCGGCGCGGCAGGCGGCGGATATTCACAGGTTGTGCCTATGGACGATATAAATCTTCACTTTACGGGAGATTTCCACGCTATTACCGCTGCAAACAACCTTCTCTGCGCAATTATTGACAACCACCTTCAGCAAGGAAACGTTCTTGGCATTGACGAGCGCAGAATACTTTTCGGACGCGTCACGGATACCAACGACCGCGCGCTCCGTAATATCATCGTAGGACTTGGCGGGAAGGTTAACGGTGTTCCCCGCGAGGACCATTTCCATATTACAGTAGCGTCCGAGGTTATGGCTATTCTCTGCCTTGCGGAAAATATTACAGACCTTAAGGAAAGACTTGGAAATATCCTTGTTGCATATAAGTACGACGGCTCGCCCGTGTACGCTCGCGACCTTCAGGCTCACGGCGCTATGGCGGTGCTTCTCAAGGACGCTATCCAGCCCAACCTCGTTCAGACTCTTGAAAATACTCCCGCTATTATCCACGGCGGACCTTTTGCTAATATTGCTCACGGTTGTAATAGTGTCAGAGCGACAAAGCTCGCGCTTAAGATTTCAGACTACACAATCACCGAGGCGGGCTTTGGCGCAGATCTCGGAGCTGAAAAGTTCCTTGACATCAAGTGCCGTAAGGCAGGACTTACCCCCTCGGCAGTCGTTATAGTTGCGACTATTCGCGCGCTCAAATACAACGGCGGAGTTCCCAAGGCAGAGCTTAAGGCTGAAAATCTTGAGGCTCTCAAGCGCGGCTCTGTAAATCTCGAGGCGCACATTGACAACATTCACAAGTTCGGTCTTCCCGTTGTCGTTGCGATAAATCGCTTCGATACCGATACCGACGCGGAAATTGCCCTCCTTACCGAGATGTGCAGTTCCAAGGGTGTTGATCTTGCGCTTTCCGAGGTGTTTGCCAAAGGCGGCGACGGAGGTATTGAGCTTGCAAAAGCAGTCATCAAGGCTTGCGAAAAGCCCTCTGATTTCAAGTTTATGTATAGCGACGATATGAGTGTCACAGAAAAGATAGAGGCGGTTGCAAAGAATATTTACGGCGCTGACGGAGTTATTTTTGAGTCTGCAGCAAAGAAGCAGCTTGACGAGATAGTAAAGCTTGACGAGAAATATTCCAAGTTCCCCGTTTGCTTTGCAAAGACCCAGTATTCCCTCTCCGACGATCCCACAAAGCTTGGTCGTCCCTCGGGCTTTAACATTACAGTTCGCGAGGTCAAGCTTTCGGCGGGCGCAGGTTTTATAGTCGTGCTTACGGGCGCTATTATGACTATGCCCGGACTTCCCAAGGCTCCAGCGGCGTACTCCATTGATATTGATGAAAACGGAGTTATAACAGGACTGTTTTGATATGAAATTCCCATTTATAATAAATACGGATAAGGTTGAGCTTACCGAAAATATCGGACGGGAGCTTGCAGAGGCTATTCTGACAGATACAAGCCTTCCCCGATTCGTTGCTATGTACGGTGATCTGGGTGTTGGCAAGACGTCATTTGTTCGCGGATTTGCGTCAACGCTCTCTCCGAATGCTACCGTGAAATCCCCCACGTTTGCTCTCGTTAACGAATACAGATGTGTTGAAAACTCCGCGAGGATAAAGCGTATATGTCATTTTGATATGTACCGTATTACCGATGAGGACGATCTGTATTCCGTGGGCTTTTACGATTATCTGCGCCCCGATTCCCTTTGTATTGCGGAATGGTGCGAGATGATACCCTATGCTCTCCCGAAATCTTACGTTAAAGTTGAAATAGAAAAGACCGATCTTGGCGACGGCAGAAAAATTACCGTGACGCTTGTCTGATCGGCAGAGGTTATTTAATGAAAATTTTAGCGCTTGACAGCAGCGCCGCGGTATGCACGGCGGCTCTGTGCGATAATGAAAAGTTAATATGCGAGATCACCGTCAACACGGGAAACACTCACAGCGAGACTCTGCTCCCCGTAGTTGAGCAAATACTTAAGCTTACGGATACAGCTGTTGACGATATAGACCTGTTTGCTTGCAGCGTTGGTCCCGGCTCGTTTACGGGCGTGCGTATTGGCGTGGCAACCGTGAAGGGCCTTGCCTTCGGCAAGAACAAGGCTTGTGTCGGTATTTCCACACTTGACGCACTGGCGGAAAATATTTCTATGTTTGAGGGTATTCTCTGTCCCGTTATGGACGCGCGACGCGATCACGTTTACAACGCGCTTTATGAATGCTCGGGCGGTGTTGTTACCCGTCTGTGCCCCGACCGTCTTATCTCGGTAGGTGACCTTGACGATGAGCTTGCCGCTCTTGGCAAAAGGGTCTATCTTGCGGGCGACGGATACTGTATTTGCGAGCGAGAGTTCAATAAGACAAAGATAGAGTACGTTCCCGAGAGACTCCGACTTGAAAGCGGTTACAGCACGGCAATGTGTGGTCTGAAAAAATATCAAAATGGCGAGGTCGTTAGCGATTTTGAGCTTGCGCCCGTGTACCTCCGTCCCTCGCAGGCGGAGCGAGAAAGAATTGAAAAACTGAAAGGTTGATAGAAAAATGGCTACAAAAAAGATAATTATTGGCTCTGACCACGCAGGTCTTTCCCTTAAATTAAAGGTAATTGAGCATTTGAATGAACGTGGAATTGAGGTTGTGGACATTGGAACGTACACCACCGAGTCCTGCAGCTATCCCGATTATGCGACAGCTCTCTGCAAAAAGATTCAGGCGGGCGAGGCTGAGCTTGGAATACTTGTCTGCGGCACGGGCATTGGAATGTCTATGGCGGCGAACAAGCACAATGGAATTCGCGCAGCTTGCTGCTCGGATACCTTCTCTGCAAGAATGACGAGAATGCACAACAACGCAAACGTTCTCTGCTTTGGTGAGCGTGTGGTTGGCGCGGGACTTGCCTGCGACCTCGCGGATATCTTTGTTGACACGGAGTATCTTGGAGGCAGACACGAGGTGCGCGTGCAGATGCTCGCTGAAATTGAAAAATCTAACAGATAATCAACCTTTGAGGAGATAAAAATATGTCCGAAAGAAAAGATACGCCGCATAAGATAGCAAATATTTTGCGCGCTATCGGAGGAAAAGAATATCCGAGAAAATTCACCTCGGCTGTTATTTTGGCGGCAGGCTCGTCCACCCGTATGGGCGGTGACTCAACAAAGCAGTTTTTGGAGCTTGAGGGAATGCCGATAGTTGCAAGAACGGTTAAGGTTTTTGAGGCTGCAGAATGCATAAATGAAATAATTGTTGTGGCAAAGACAGACGAAATATCTCTGTATGCGGATTTTGTCGAGAAATACGGCATAACCAAGCCCTTCTCTGTTGTTGAGGGCGGCGAGACACGTCAGGAGTCTGCGAAAATCGGGCAGGATGCCGTGAGCAAAAAATCAAAATACGTTTGTATTCACGATGCTGCGAGATGCCTTATTACTCCCGAGCTTATTATTGACGTTTGCCGTGGCGCATATCTGCACGGCGCGGCGACCTTGGCCATTAAAGCTGTTGATACCGTAAAAATAAGCGACAAAAACAAATATATCGATTCCACTCCCGAGCGTAAATTTACCTATCAGGCTCAGACTCCTCAGGTATTCCCTGTCAACGCATATCGCGCGGCGGCGTACGTTGCCAAGGAGGAGAATTTTGAGGCTACGGACGACTGCATGCTGCTTGAGCATATAAAAATTCCCGTGAAGCTTATTGAGGGCTCTCGCGAAAATATCAAGATAACAGAGCCTGTCGATATGATATTCGCAAAAGCTATTCTTGAGTCAAGAAAAGAGGAAACAAAATGAGAATAGGTCACGGATATGACGTTCACAGACTCGTCGAGGGACGAAGATGTATAATCGGTGGCGTGGAGATCCCATATGATAAAGGGCTGCTCGGTCATTCGGACGCTGACGTTCTCACACACGCGATAATGGACGCGCTTCTCGGAGCGGCGGCGCTCGGTGATATTGGCAAGCTCTTTCCCGACAACTCTCCCGAATATGAGGGCGCGGACAGTCTTGTGCTTGCCCACAGAGTTGCAGACAAGCTGCGCGAGCGCGGATACAAAATAATAAATATTGATTCAACGGTCATCGCGCAAGCGCCAAAGCTCTCCCCTCATATTGATATGATGAGGGAAAAGCTTGCGGACGCGCTTGGCACAGACAAGGAAAACATAAGCGTCAAGGCTACCACCGAGGAGGGGCTTGGCTTTACGGGACAAGGTCTCGGAATTGCCGCACACGCCGTTTGTCTGATTGAAAAAACGTAAGATATGTTATCACCGTCCCCCAAGACTTATTTTCCCTCACATTCTGTCCTTTGAACGTCTCGGACTTGGGCGACGGCGTTGCCTTACAATATATTGTATGACAAAATTTTCTTTTATTCTACAAATTTCGATACTATAAAACCCACACAGGAAAGGCGGTTTATTATGATCTACATAGCTCCCTCACTTCTTTCGGCGGATTTTTCAACGCTTAATACTGAAATTAAAAGAGTCAGAGATGCAGGCGCAAAATATTTGCATCTTGACGTAATGGACGGCGCATTCGTGCCAAATATTACGTTTGGTCCTGACGTCATAGCTTGTATTCGTAAGTGTACGGACATGTTTTTTGACGTGCATCTTATGATAAAACGTCCCGAGAGATATATAGACCGCTTCGTTAAGGCGGGCGCGGACAGTATAACCATTCATTACGAGGCTTGTGAGAATCCTATGTCGGTTATAAATCTTATTCGCTCGTATGAAATGAAGGTCGGTGTGGCTAT
>JAZNWS010000135.1:0-18970 GCA_045593485.1 Eubacteriales bacterium
ATAGCCACCTCAATGGCTGTCTTGTCATCGGGATTTATAATACTGGGAACTCCGTCACGCTTAAGAGTATTGGTGACGGGATCTATTTTGATTTCGGTCGTATTGGGGACCTGCTTTATACATACGATAATTTTCATCTTCTAACCTCACTTTTTCAAAAGCGCGCCCGAGATAACCATTCTCTGAACCTCGCTCGTTCCCTCGTAGATCTCGGTGATCTTTGCATCGCGCATCATTCTCTCTACGGGGTATTCTCTTGTGTAGCCGTAGCCACCGTGAAGCTGTACGCACTTGGTGGTCACCTCCATAGCGGTTTCTGCCGCAAAGAGCTTAGCCTGAGCCGCCTTTACGGAGACTGTGGGAAGCTTATTCTGCTTTGCCTCGGTAGCTACCTCAACAAGACATTTTGCCGCTGCTATCTTTGTAGCAAGATCCGCAAGCACGAACTGGGTATTTTGGAACTGAGATATGCTTCTGCCAAACTGCTTTCTGGACTTTACGTACAAGATCGTCACGTCAAGCGCGCCTTCGGCAATACCGAGAGCCTGCGCCGCAATACCGATACGTCCGCCGTCAAGCGTCTTCATAGCGATCTTGAATCCGTCGCCGCGCTTGCCAAGAAGGTTTTCCTTGGGAACCTTTACGTTTTCAAAGATAAGCTCGCAGGTGGAAGATCCGCGGATACCCATCTTCTTCTCCTTCTTACCTACCGAGAAGCCCTCGAAGTCGGACTCAACGATGAATGCCGACATCTCAGGGCCCTTGGGTCCCTTGCCCGTGACGGCTATAATAATATACGTCGAGGCATAGCCCGCGTTTGTAATAAATATTTTGCTTCCGTTGAGCAGGTAGTGATCCTCCATCTCAACTGCGACTGTCTGCTGATTTGACGCATCCGTGCCCGCATTGGGCTCGGTAAGACCAAACGCGCCAAGCTTTTTGCCGCTTGCGAGGTCGGGAAGATATTTCTGTCTCTGCGCCTCGGTTCCGTATTCAAGAATCGGAGCCGCGCAAAGAGACGTGTGCGCCGAGAGGATAACGCCTGTGGTAGCGCAATGCTTTGAAAGCTCCTCGACCGCGCTTATGTACATGGGGTAATTTCCGCCCGCTCCGCCGTACTCACGGGGAATGATGATACCCATAAGTCCGAGCTTTGCCATCTTCTCTACCGTTTCGACGGGAAAGCTCTCCTCCTCGTCAACCTGCTGAGCGAGGGGCTTGACCTCGTTCTCAGCAAACGCTTTTATCATCTCTGAAAACAGAGTGGATTTATAGTCTGCCATACGTCCTCCTTGATTAGCCGTTGAACTTTACGGTTGCAACGCCTGTTATAACTGCCTTACCGTCCTGATTGTAGCAGGTGGTGTTAAGCTTGATTATCTTCTTGTCCTCACGGATCTCGGAAATCTCGACCTCTGCGGTGATATCATCGCCAAGGTACACGGGCGCGGTAAAGCGAAGCTCCTGTCCAAGATATATCGTTCCGGGTCCGGGCAGCTTGTTTGCAAGAACTGCGGAAATAAGTCCCGACGTAAGAATGCCGTGAACTATTCTCTTGCCAAAGACGGTAGTTTTAGCATAGCCGTCGCTCATATGAATGGGGTTTACGTCAAGGCTGATGCCCGCGAACGCGGTCACGTCCGCTGCCGTAAACGTCTTCTGAATTGATGCCTTCTGACCTACCTTAAGCTCTTCAAATGTCATTGTTATATACCTCCGTGTTATAAATGTGAATAATGTTCATATTCCTTCACTTATATTATAATACTTTTTTAGTATTTTGTCAATATCTAACTTAAAAAAGACACTAAAATGGTAAATTTTGTGCAAGATTACCAAAATATTGATTTATTTCAAATAAACAAAACCTACGATTTCGGGGGAATTTGACACAATAAACAAAAATATGTCTGCCCTCTTGAAAAATCTCCGAATCAATGGTATAATATCAGGTGAATATATAGAAGGAAAGGCGGGAAAATGAACAAAAATTCAAGCGAGATCAAATGCACGTGTCAGCCTAAGACACAGGTTGGAATAAACAAAATGATGAAGCTGATATCAGCTGCCGAGGAGTTGTTCACCACCAAGGGCTTTTATCAGACCTCTATATCAGATATATGCAAAAGCGCGGGCACGGCTGTCGGCACGTTTTACATATATTTCGAATCAAAAGCGGATATGTATAATTATATGATGGAATCATATTCAAAGGAAATAAGGTCGCGTCTTTCTGCTGCCATCAGGAATTGCTCTGACCGATACGAAAAGGAACGCGAGGGTCTCAGATGCTTTGTCAAATACGCGGTAGAAAATCCGAATATTTACGATATAATCTGGGGCTGTCTCTCGGTTGACAGACAGCTTTTCATTGACTACTACGAGTCCTTCGCCAGGAGCTACACGAGAGCACTGACAAGAGACGGCGATGAGATAAACGCGTCAGACGTCACCACGGTCGCGTATATGCTGATGGGAATATCAAACTTTATCGGTCTGCGCGCAATATTTGAGAAAATGACCGAGGAGCAGATAGACACCCTTGTTGATGACACCGTTATGCCCGCTCTCCGCTCGGGAATATTGAAGGAATTAAATTGAATAAAAATAAGCCACTCGCTATGCGGGTGGCTTTTTCTTATAAAAAAGCACGCGCCCGAAGGCGCGTGCTGGGGATTTGTTTATGCGTTTGATTGGGGTGCTTATTCTACAAGCTTGTACACTATAAAGGTATTTTTTGTGTGCCCGCAGCTTGCTGCTGCTTAGTCAATACTATAAGATATCTCGACCTTACTAAGTCTCCACTGTGCAGTAGCGCCGATTTCAATAGAAGTTACATAACCGGAAGTCACGGTAATGGTAACCTCTGTACCATTTACAGTTGCAGTTACGCCTTCATCTGTGACAGAGTTTGCACATGCTGTTGCATAGTCTGATGAAGTACATGTAATGACTATCTTAGAGATCAAACAACCGTTTTTAGCAGATATCACAGATGTCGAGTTTTGATATACTCTATAATGACCTGTGTCAGAGGTTCTTATAGCTGTTGATCCCTTGGTATTTACAAAGTCAAAGTTTTGCGATTCAGACGCCCAGGAAATAGAAGAATTGTCGCTTGCCAAAGTACCTGTAGAGCCTATAATCTGCATGGTTTCTGTTTGGATTGTTACACCCGCATTGTAATCGGGATCAGAAGTGTTGCAAACGGAGCAAACTCCATTAACATAATTGTGGGTTCCATTCGCCTCTGTTGTTACTTCACCACAAAGTGAGCAAGTAATGGGTGTTGTGCAATCTCCATCATCTTCATTGGGTACGTGAGTACAAGGCTCATCTTCGCCTTCGCCGCCGTCGCCGCTCGAAGCATCTCCGGTATATTTATAGAATGCAAGAGTCTGATTTGCTATATTGGTAGCTGTACTAGAAGTATAACAACGAACATCAGGATTAGTAGTATAAACTCCAAGATAACGAGATGTTCCTGTATGTTTCAGGTATCCGGAGGATGCTTCGATAGTAAATACCTTATTTTCATTTGTTCCTACGCGCACACCGTTATTTGTGGATGTGCAGTAAAGCCACGTGGAAGTTTCACCATTGTGATAAATAGTCAAGTTTCCATTATCATTGGAAATATTCCATTTAATATTGTCATCGATGTCACCGGTTAATTTGTCACTAATAACGGATACTTCTACTGCTGTCGGTGCAGCAGATGTTCCCTTATCATTAGATACAGCATACGATTTGCCATCGGATGTTGTCCAAACAATAACAACAACATCTGTGGGCTTAATGTCAGCAAGATCGGTTTTTATCCATTCGGATTCTATGCTTGTATTGGGATCAAGCTCGCCGCAGACGTCACAAGCTCCGCCAACGAAGTTATGCTCATCTGTTTCAGGGATTGTAAATTCGTCAGTGTTTTCCTTTGCGTCTGTGGAATTTGTTGCTGCGTCTTCTGCAAAGTACTTTTCACATACTGTACACTGCTTGTATGCAGAATTACCTGCTTCGTTACACTTTGCATCCTTTGCCGCAGTTGTTTCGCCAAACTCATGTCCGGTCGCTGTGATAGTTTCTCTGTCGGATTCTTCCTTTCCACAAACACTGCAAACTTCTAAGGTAAAGCCGTCTTCTGTACAAGTTGCATCTTTAGTGATCGGTTCAGTGTCTGCGTGGGTACAAATATAATCGCAGGTTACTGTTATAGAATCAACACGCACCTGTCCACCGCTAAGAGTGACTGCAAAGCTATCTACAGGCTCTGCAAATGTAATTGTGACAATCTTACCATCTGCAGTCACGATTGCATTGTTGTCACTAATAGAATCCTTGAGCGCAGTCGCATATGCAGCCGTATTGGCTGTAATCTCAATCTCAGTAATGCCGGAAATACTTATAATAAGCTCTGAGCTCTTATAAAAACGCGCAGGATTTGCAAAATCTGCTACATCGCTGGTGGATTCAGCCTTGTTGTTAGTGACTGTAATACCGTTTTCTTTCCAAACCTGTTTTTCAGTGCTAATTTCCGTACGCTTGTATACATCATCAAACGTGATAGTTGCACTTGTTATTTTAGATGCGCCACAAAGAGTACAATCGCCATCAACAAAATTATGAGCACAACCAACAGGAGGCTGTTCGCCTTCTCCACCTTCTTCTCCGCCTTCGCCTTCGCCGTCATTCTCAGGAGAAACACCATTTTCATCCATAATGTATCTCGAGCCGTCGGGAAGTACGATAACGCAGTCTGTTGAATCGGGCTCGAAAATATCGTCAAGGTCGTCGTACTCTGCGTTAACGTGGATCTCGGTATCGTCACTAAATCCGGTCAAGCATCCAGCCGGAACACTATAGCCGTTAGGCAAATCGATACGATTAATTCCGGAAAAATCTATGTCGTCGCGAGCAATAGGATATGTTTCTGTTCCCAATTCTATAACATCGTCGGTTTTATTTGCGGGAATATATATTGCGGAAGGCTTATCACCCTTTGTAAACAAGCCATTGTCGTTAAGGATAGCGATAGACCCAATTCTTGTTTGGATTGCAGTAGCAATCTCACCTTCAATGTTACCAAGAGCCGTATCAAGATCAGTGTCTTTACTGATTGTATCGATCAAATTAAACAAATCAGCCAGATCACTACCGCTCTTATCCATAAAGAAATACTGTCTTTCGCCCTTGGTGATGTTACGAGGGTTATTAGACTCAAAAGAACTGTTCTCTGTTGCAAGCAGTGTGATATTTGAAAGCATAGTCACGCCTGAGTTGCCCTCCGATTGTGCAGGAGCGGTCTCGGGCAGCTCGTCATATGTGCTGAGAATCATACGATTTGCAGCTACGTCATACCAATAATGGTAGCCGTGCTTTGCGCTTCTGGGCGCGAAATTATCGGCGGTATCTGCGCCGTAGTTCTCTGCGATCACCGCATACAGATCAGCCTCGGTCTTAATTCCGCCGGCAGCAATCAGCTTATTGAGCGATGCTATTTCCGCCTCGTCGGCAGAGATATTCGCCTTTTTTATTATGCCGCTGAAGGTAGGTATCAAAACCGCCGCAAGTATAGCTATAACTGCGATTACAATTACAAGCTCCACTATCGTAAAGGCCTTAACGTTTCTTTTTTTCATAATTCCCTCCTGATTGAAAAAAACAATGGTGAACGGAGTCAAAATCACTCCATATGAGGTGTTACCCAAATTCCCAGGACGTGTAATCGCGCCGTCAACCTTAATTAGATTATAATAAATTATATATTATATGTCAACATATTTTATCAAATATCGACATTTAATACAATAGAATTCTGCGCGTATTGTCATTTTTCCACAAAAGAAATCGGCGGGCATTTCGCCCACCGATTTTTTGTAAGTTATTATTTTTCAATCTGCCTGTTTTTCCGCCGATTTTTCGCCCCATACGGCGTAAAGCTGCATATTTTTCTTGCCGAGAGTGATAGTTTCGCCAAGCGCGTGCTTTACCTCGCCATCGGGGGTGTCGCTCCAGCCAAGCAGAGTATAGCCTTCCCTTTCAAATCCGCCGCTGAGCAATTTCAGGTCGCATCTGGTCGTGCCGTAGAGCTTTTTCGCGCCCTTATTGCGCGCGGACAAGCCGCCGTTGCCTACAAGCAGCACTCTGCGCGTGAACGGCAACGAGAGCAAATAAAAGAATATCACTACGATAACAAACGCGGGCAGCAAATGCCAGAACGGTACTCCTATCCACTTGTGGAAGGTGCTGAGAATGGGTATACCGTCGGCGTTGTAGATGTAAGAGAAGCTCTGATTCTCCGCCATAATTCCCGCGCCCTTGAGTATCTCGGATATGATATACACAAGACCGAAATAACCGAAAACGCAGCCGCTGACGGGCAGAATATACTTTCTCTCGGGGCGGAGTCTGCCCGAGGCAAACATCCAAAGCGGGCATATCATCGCAAAGCTGTGGTAGAGCCAGGAGTTGAACACGATAGGCTCGTACCAATTAGCCCCGCCCCAACGGGGATTGAGCGCGACGAGGGTTGTCGCCGCGGCGAACATCGAGAAATAAAAGGAATACTGTCTTGCCAGCTTGAATCTGGGTATAAGCATAAGCGGCAGCAGGATAAAGTTGAAATTGCAGACCTGAAGCTGCTGCATAAGCAGAGTTTTCAGGTCAAGACCGCCCTCCCAGGACAGCCCCATAGCAAAGCGATAAAATATCGCGCTTGAGCATATCACAACGGAGATGACTATCATCACGTCCTGCCAGACCCTCGGCAGCTTTGCCACCGCCAAGCAGCTCAAAACCATAAACGCCGCCGTGGCAAGAAATAAAATTATGTGTTGTATGCTTCCTGGTGTCATGTTATTCTGTGATCGTTATGTCGTATGTTGTTTCGGCAAGATCGCCATTTTCAACGTAAACAACCGTGAGTGTGTAGGTTCCGGGACCGGCTGCGTAAGCTTCCTCCCAACCTCTAATATAGCTGTTTACAAGATTAAGACGTTTGGTTGTACCGTCTTTATATTCACGAATGAAAACTCCGCCACTGGTTTCGAGCCATTCGCCAACCTTATACTCCGTCTTGGGTAATTTTTCGAAGTAAATGTTCATCAACACCGGAGTAGGCTTTGGCATTTCTTTTATCGTAATAGAAAACGTAACTATAAAGCCTTCATATTGCACACTGATAGTCTGTTTTTCCGCAGGCGCGCTACTGTCAAAGCCGGTTATTTTACATTCAGAAATAGGAACAATAAACTGTTCTCCATTTCTTCGAGTTGCTTTCACGATAAGCCCATCATAATCGGCTTCTTCACCAACAAAATAGTCTGTGTCGTTTGGTGTAGATGAAATTAAGATATAACTGATCTCGTTTCCTTGCTTCTTATAGTTGTTAACTACAGTTAATATTACAATAACAAGCGCCAGTACAAGCACAAGGGCAACTGAAATGCCAATTATCGCCTTGATATTTTTAGGCTTACGGGCATTGCCTGAACGGTTAGAATTATTGTTCTTTTTTAAATTAACCGTATTTAGGGGCTTTGTGTCTTTAGACTGCTTGTGTTGTTTTATTTTTACTGACTTTTCTTTTTTGATATTTACAGGCTTTTCCTGCTTGATCTTTACAGGCTTATCTTGCTTGATCTTTACAGGCTTTTCCTGCTTGATTTTCACAGGCTTTTCCTGTTTGATTTTCACAGGCTTTTCTTTTTTTGGCTTTGTATTTTTATATTGAATAGCCATTGGCAACCTCCTAAATAAAGGATTTTTGGAAACCACCCACCCTTGCGGGGTGGGTGGCATATACTTGTTATTATTTTTGATTGTTTTCTACACTCTTTAAATAGGAATAAAGTTCAATAGCATAAAGCGCTTCATCGTAAGTGTAAAGACCTTTCCCCACACCAATCTTGAATTCCGCTATGTGAAGCAATTCGAATTCCTCAAGAGTTAACAAATGAGCGAACTCCTCGTAATCATATAATCCATATTTTTCGATGTCTGCCTGCATTTGTGCCTCATCATACTGCATATTTTCACCTATAGTAAATGACTGCAGGTTTTCAAGGAGAGGTGTAATCGACAACATACCTTCAGCTATGCAATTGTAATGATTAGCCGTGGCAACCGTCCAAGCTTCGGTATATTCAGTCCAAACAGACACACTTACCAGTTCGACCGTCTTGTTGGAGTGCTCATCCACCTTAACAAAGTTGTGGCCAAGGTAATCTTTGGCATTTTCGCTGGTAAAGTTGACCCAATCATTCAAATCTGAATCAAAGAATGCGTGCGCATTAGCTGCCTTAACTACAGTTCCATCATCAAAAGTAAGCTCTATGACTGTCGTTTCGGCATAGCCATGATTAAGAATTAGCATTATGGGGGTCACCACATACTTTCCAGTGTAGAAATCCCAAACCAACAACTTATCATCATAGGTCAGTTCATCAATACGCTTCTGAGTGCCGTCAGCCAGAGTTACTAATGTATCAGGGGTAACGCAGCTACTGCCACCCGTTAAACTACGATTATCTTCCAAAGTTGTATAGGAATTCGTTCCAACATTGGTATGAGTAACTGTTGCAGTTACTTCCTTACCGTTTTTACCGGTGTACTTATATGTAATGGTTATGTTGCCGTAACCGCTTTGGTTGTTTTGAGCGGAGGAATCATACATATACAACTTGCCGCTGATTACTTTAGTTGTTGCAGAACCCTTAAATCCGGAAGCGGTTACTGTCAAACCTGTGGGGAGTGCATTTGCGGAAATAGTTACGGTGAATGAGGATCCATCCTCGTTATAGTCCGTGATCTTCAATCCGTCCAGAATAGCGAACGCTGCAGCATAGTCCGAGTCCGTATATGTATTCTCAAGATTCATATAAAGTGTCTTATTTACACCGCTTACATCGATTACTGCACTAGCATGGTTGCTGTTTGCAACAACCACTGTAACTGTGTACGTATCAATCACATTGTCGGTCTGTTTAGAACCATCTGCATTGTAGAAAGTGTTATCCTCAACCTCATAGGTAATTGTATAGGTACCTACTGCCGAGAATGTGAATACGTTACCACTCTGTGTTCCACCGTTGCAACTAATATTCACGGTGATATCCTGACCGGTATACTTGGATACAGTATAGACGGACGCATCTACAGTGCAAGTCGCACCATTCGGAATATCGATGGAGTACTCAAGCTTACCGTTCGTCGTGCCAAGGTTATCCTTGAAGGTGGGCTTCAGCGCCATCTGTGCATTGGGCGTGTATCCGCCGTAAGTCGGGAAGCTGCTGACCGCACCATTTGTAGTCACGTGGGTGTAAATTGTTGCAGGACTAATTTCGACCAGCTGATACGGAACAGATGCCTTGTTGGAACGAGAGTCCTTCACTTCGATTGTTCTACTACCCATAAACAGAATACCTGTATTGATTCGACCGTTATGAGTAATGGTCGAATTGCTAAACAATGTGCTTACAGCTGATTGAATGTCAGTATCCAAATAGCTCTTATCGCTTTCGGTTACCCAGTTGTACTGGTTCAGATAACCCTCAATGGTGATTTCAGCCAAATTACTGATACCATCCGTTACAACGATACCTGCACCAAGAATTTGCTTCGAGGTATCACCAACTGTAGCATATTTCTTTTCCTGAACGGTCGTTACGTTCTTGAGATAAAGATTTCCCTTATTCAACCACAGGTTTGCATAATTACCGCCTACCAAGGTAGTGTTCTCAACGTACAAATAGGTACTGTCAGCCATAACGGGAGAACGAAAACCGGAAATGTAGGAGTTTGTAATTGTTGCGTTGCCGGTAGTATAGACGCCAGCAACATAATAAGGACGGCTTGCAGATGTTTCGCTCTGATAAATCAATTCAGGATATACAGGACCATTGATCACGATATTATCAATAGTGCCACCATTCAGATAGAACAGCGCGTTGTTAGAGGTAGTTGTAGCACTCGTGAACGCCGTAGCATTGATTGCAAAACCGTTACCGTAAAGAGTACCGGAAATAGCAGTCTTGTTAGCGGTTCCCCAAGTAATATCATTCAGCAGAACGTAGCTGGTAGCACCGCTGAAATCACTTGCAGCAGTCACGTTCTTACCGTTGACAACCTCAACCGCAATCTCAATGGGTATGCCGTTTTGTCCGTCTTTAATCTGAATAATCGCTACACCGGTACCCTCAAATTGGATAGTTCCATTTTCCCACGCTGTGCTGTTAGCGGTATATGTAGCTTTAAATACGTTAGTGCCTGTCGTTGCAATAGGTGCACGGTCAACAACGGTCTTAGCCGCATCGTAAATAGTAACAATAGCGTTATTTACATTACCATCAGCAGCAAACAAGCTACCAAGTGTAAACGTGTTCGCATTACCTACACGATAAAGGTAATTATTAGTGTACTTTTTAGTAAATTCCGCGCTGGATGCATCAATTACCGTGACAGTAAATGTCTTCTCGATATGATCTCCAACTGTTACGGTAAGAGTTTGTGTTTTTGTACCACTAAGATTTTCCTTGATCAGTTTAAGCTTATTGTTATCAACAATCTCAAAGAAATCACCCGATGTAGTGAATACGGGAGTAGCATCACAGCAAGTGCCAGTAAGAATGTCATTTATCGTATAGGTGGGAATGAACCCAGCTATTGCATATTCGGCACTCTGATCTGTGCCATCATATGTAAGTGTTAACGTATTGCTAGTATTATTGTTATCGAGATAAAGCTGATTTGCACCAATGTTAACTACCGCATTTTTCAATGTAATGATAACTATATTCAATTCAGCGGTGACGTTAGCATCGGTTACCGATGTTGCAATAACCTTTCCCTGATAATCATAATTCTTATCGTATTTACTGGGAGCGGTTATTGTAACTACTCCATTGTTTACGGATACATCGCCCTCCGCAGACCAAGTTACATCTTGTACAACAGTATCCTTGTTAATGGTTGCATCAAGAATGTTGACTCCAAGCGAGAATCCGGATCCGCTGTGAGCAACGTAAAGCGTATTCTCTCCACTGTTATAGTAGAATTTTTCTCCCTCGGGACAGGTAAGGTTAAAGGAAGTAACCTTATTACCATATTCAAGAGACTCGGTTTTTCCATTACCGCTTACAGTTGCGCCGTCAATGGTATATTCGTTGCCGTCCTTGTCAAGGATTATAGCATTGGTGGAATTTGCCTGGAAAACTGCCGCAATAGCCTCAATATCCGCAAGCGATGTCTGAAGCTTTACGGTGTTTGCTGTATCAAACCAAAGCGAATGCTCTGCAACCTTGGTTACTGTTGTGGGAATAATAATAACACTATTGCCCTTCTCGTCAAGCTTGCTGAATGTAGCAATGTAATCCAAATCGGTTGAAGGTACTGTTTCAATGCCGGGCATGAAATGGATAGTATTTACTATATCCTTATCAGTTACAAATACCGTGTCATTGCCTATAATAGCAATCTCGCCGAGTCTTGCAAGGAGAGCTTCTGCCATTGCCTTAAGATCCTTAGACGACAATGCGGGAAGGTTGTTTAATGCATCAAGCTTAGCCGCTATATCTTCAGCGCCATTCTCAAGCGCATTAAGCGCATCACCTATAACGCTTCCGCCTCTATCAACGATATAAAAGCGGTCAAAGAACATTCTGAAGCTGCTCTTGTTCGCTTCCTGGAAGCTGATTTTCTCCTCTTCACTCATTTCAGCCGCGCTGAGAACAGTGATCTTGTTCGATGCCTGGGCGTCTGCCTTAGCCTGTTCGTCCATCGCTTTAATCTCTGAATAGGTTTTCAGAACGATCTTATTCTCTACACTATCATACCAATAATGCAGACCGTGCTTTGCGCTTCTGGGGGCAAAGGTTTTCGCGGTTTCTTCGCCGTAGGTTTCTGCGATCACCGCATAAAGATCTGATTCTGACGAAATACCGCCATCCCAGATAGCAAGCTGGGTATTAAGCGAGGTTATCTCTGCTTCGTCCGCAGACTTATTTGCCTTTCTTATCAATCCGCTGAAGGTAGGGATCATAACCGCCGCGAGTATAGCTATAACTGCGATAACGATTACAAGCTCTACGACAGTAAAGGCTTTAGTGTTTCTCTTTTTCATAGTTTCCTCCTGTTGAAAAATAGGGGTGAACGGAGCAAAAATTACTCCACATTCAGGTTCATAAGCTGTTGGATACTCGTCACGCCGTTTATTACAAGGTTACGGCAGGAGCTCCAAAGAGTGACCATTCCGTTTTGTCTTGCGAGGTCACGAAGTACCTCGAGATTCTTTTCGCGCACGACGGCGTTACGCATATTTTCATTCATATACATTATTTCGTGCACTGCTATTCTGCCCTTATATCCCGTATGGTTGCAGAACTGACATCCCTGCGGACGATAAATGCTGATGGGCTCGTCTATGCCGAGCATTCGCATCTCGCTGGGGGTGGTTTTACTTCTTCTTCTGCACTCGGGGCAAAGTCTTTTAACAAGACGCTGGGCAATAACGCCCACAAGCGCGTCTGCAACGAGATAATCTGCGATACCCATATCCTCAAGACGCGTGATAGCGCCCGTGGCGTCGTTGGTATGCAGCGTACTGAACACAAGGTGTCCAGTAATAGCCGCTCTTACGGCTATCTCCGCGGTCTCCTCGTCTCGCATCTCACCGATCATTATGATGTCAGGGTCCTGACGGAGAATGGAACGAAGCGCGGTCGCAAAGGTCATATTTGCCTTTGCATTTACCTGAGTCTGGTTTATACCCTGCATGACGTACTCAACAGGGTCTTCAACGGTGACGATATTCACCGCTGAGGTGTTAACCTCCTTCAAGAAGGAGTACAAGGTGGTGGACTTTCCGCATCCCGTAGGTCCTGTAAGAAGGATTATTCCGTGGGGTTTGGCGAGCATTTTGTCAATATAGACGTTCTCGGTCGCGGTAAAGCCAAGGTCGTCACGCGTGAAGCGGAAGGACGTTTTATCAAGTACTCTGATAACGAATTTTTCTCCGAACATCGTGGGAAGTGAGGAAACACGGAAGTCAAATTCCTTGCCACCGATGACCATATCAATTCGTCCGTCCTGAGGTATTCTGCGCTCGGCAATATCAAGTCCCGCCATTATCTTGATTCTCGCGCATATTGCGGAATAAGAGTTTATCGGGAACTCCGCTCTTTCCTGAAGGTCGCCGTCTATACGGTAGCGCACCTTAACGACCTTTTCAAAGGGCTCGATATGTATATCACTCGCGCGGTACGGTACGGCCTCTCTGATAATTGAGTCGACCAGACGAACCGACGGGTTGTTGACGACGTCATTTTCAGCGACGTTCTCTTCTGCGAAGAGATTCTTGGGCGAGAACATCTCAACCTCGCCCTCGGAATTAAGGTCGTCAAGCGCCGCGGACGTGGACATTACGACCGCAATTGAGTCAATATAGCGGTCTATCTGTCCGGGCGGGACGAGAACGTAGTCCATGGGACATACGATCTGCGAGGAGATCGCCGACATAGCCGAGCAGTCAAGCGGATTACCCGTTGCGATAAGAAGCGTGCCGTCGGGGCTCATGCTTACGGGAATGACCTTGTAGCGCTTCATAAATTCGAAGCTGAACAGCTCGAAAAGTGACTTGTCGATATCGAGCATGTCTATTTCTACGTGAGGAAGACAATAATATCCTCCCAGAACGGGCAGTTCCCTGACCTCTGTTGCATACTCCTTAGTAAGCATATAGTCGCGGACTGAAACCTTAAGTCTTTCGCAATCCTCAAGAATTTTTTCCGCCTGCTTTTTCTTTATTATCTTTTTGTAGATATAAAACTGAAGTAAGTCTCTATTTATATTCATCAGTCAACCTCCGAAATCAAGCAAGGGTAGTCATAATGGCAAGCATAGGTGAGTAGACTGCCAAAAACAGCGTTCCTACGACAAGACCCATGATCAAAAGCATCGCGGGCTGAATCTTGGAGGTCAGCGAGTTGAGAGAGGTTTCGACCTGATCGTCAAAGAATGCGCACGAACGGACAAGCACCTCCTCCAAGGAAGCCGTCTGTTCTCCTACCGCAAGCATCTGCAAAAGCATTTGCGGGAAGAGATTTTGCTTTTGGAACGCGTTTGTAAGGCTTACGCCCTCTCGAACGTCGTCCGCCGCTTCGTCAAAGCGTTCCTTAACGTAGCTGTTGCCAAGAATAATGGACGTTGTGTCAAGCGCGGTAGCAAGGTCCATTCCGCTCGAAAGCAAAATGCTGAACGCGCGCGCAAAGCGGGCTGTTATAAGGTTGACCTGAATACGTCCAATAATAGGAGTTTTGACCTTTAATACGTCTACCACACGTTTTCCCTTTTTGGTTCGGGCAAGGAGGAAGATCGCGCCACCGATGAGGATTATTCCAACAACGATGACCTGCCAATACATTAAAATAAAGTCTGAAATGTCGTAAACCGCTTTTGTCAAGCCCGTGATCTCAACGTCGAGCTGTGAGAGTGATTCACGGAACGTGGGAACGACGAACGCAAGCATCAGAACGACGATAGCAACCGTCATAAGCGCAAGCATAGACGGATATGCGAGCGCGGATCTGACCTTTCTCTTGATCGCAGCGTCCGACTCGTAATAATCCGCGAGGGACAAGAAAACCTTATCAAGCTTTCCGCTCGCTTCTCCGACGTGCACCATGCTGCAGAAGAAGTCGGGAAATACCTTTTTGTGCTTATCAAAAGCCTCGGACAGCATAGCTCCGCCCTTGATGTCCTCGCTGACTACCTGCAGCACGGACTTAAAATATGCGGAATAGGGCTGACGCTTAAGGCTGTCTATACAGTCAAGCAGCGTAATACCCGTGGATATCATAATAGCGAACTGTCTGCAAAACGTGGTAAGCTCGCTCAGCTTGACCTTTCCCGTGCCAAGCGTGAAAAATGCGGACGGAGTACCTCCCTTGTATATGGAGGCGGAAACCAAATATAAATTTTGTTTTGTGAGCTGTACCGCGAGGTCTTTTTCATCCTCTGCGATAAAAATACCCTTGTATTTTTTCTTTTGCAGATTCACTGCTACGTATTTATATGTAGGCATAATAGCTCACCTCACTTTCTATCAGAATCCAAGAATCGACAGATACCAGTTCAGTATCTGTGTTCCGAAAAATATTGCAACACTAAAGCCGCAGATCAAGAACGGCGCAAAGGGAAATTCTCTGTCCTCCCCCTCCTTGCCTCTTGATGCGATAAGCATTATTATCGCGGCAGGAACGGTTGCTATAATAAGCGACAGAAGCAGACGCTCCCATCCAAGCAAAAGTCCCGCAACAAAAGCAAGCTTAACGTCGCCGCCTCCAAGTCCCTCTCTCTTTGATACCTTTTCAAACACCAAAGCGACAAGGAAAAAGACTGCAAAGCCTGCAGCACCGCCGATCACGTGCGACAGCCAACCGTATTCCTTATCAAAGAAAATGCTTACTATCGAAAGAACCAGTAGCATTATCTGGAAACGGTCAAATATGATCTTGTGCTCAAGATCAATAAAGAATATACATATAAAAATTGAACATACAAGCGCATAGATACAAGCGAGCACAATGCTCTTTTGCCAGAAGAACAAAACGCAAAGCACCCACAGAGCAGCGTTTGCAAGCTCGACCGCCGCATATCTGAAGGATATACGCGTCTTACAATTTCTGCATTTTCCGCCGAGAATCAAATAAGAGAGCACGGGGATATTGTCATACCAGCGAAGCTCATATTTGCAGACGGGACAATGTGAATTGGGCTTTACAAGGCTCATTTTGTTGGGCAGACGGTATATAACTACGTTCAGAAAGCTGCCCACGCACAAGCCTATAATTGCCGCAAGAATATAAACTACCGCAAGGTAAAACTCATTCATACCACAATCCTCAAAGCCTATTCGCCGAGTTTATCTGATTCGGGAACAAGCCGCCGTATAATTCGAGATTTTCCGAGATGACGCTGTTATCGCTCGGGGAGGAAAGACGGTTAAACGTAATTCCGTTCTCGCCCGACTCCTGATTCGTCATATCTATAACGTACGAAAGATCCGCGGGAATGTTCACGCACACGAACTGAGGCTTGCCAAGCTCGGTTATCTTTTCGTTGCCGTTTATAAGAGTCAACGCCCACTTAACGAAAACTCGGAAGTTTTCATAAGCAATTCCCTCTTGTGTTTCGGGAATCTCACGAAGCATAAACTTTGGAAGATTTCGAGGTCCCTTTCTCACGAACAGCTTTTGGGTTTGTCCATTGTTATTAACCGTGACCTCCTCAACAGTTGCCTCCTCGGATACAAGCTCCTCATCCGCGTCCATTTCGTCGTCTCCATAATATTCATCCTGAGAGGATCTGGAGGAATCATTACCAAACGCCATAACGGTAAGCTTTTTGGACTTTGCCTTTTCTCTGGCGTTAAGGACTATAAGCTCGCCATACGAGTGGTCGAACAAAATATCCTCTCGCACTACTCTGGGCTTTCTCAAAAATTCAAGTCCGAACGGAAGCGTATAGAATCCCATGACCTTGCCGTCTACCACGAATACAAATCTTGAATAGATATCCTTTATATCCAGGAATACGTACGAGGAATTCTTGAGCTTGGGATTGATGGACAGGGCTGCCGCAACGGACGATGCCGATGCAAAGGAAAGCGTGTCAACCAAAAGCTTATTCTCCGAGCAAGCCGAATAGACGGACGAAACTATGCTGTTCTGCACCGCCGCTATACCGATAGTGGAATATTGCTTGTTCTGATCCGCCATCTGAGCAACGATATGCAGATCCTTATAGTTGCGGTAAAGACCGCCAAGAGTCACGTCAAGCATTTTCTGAGTCTGCGACGAGCCCTTGACCGTGGGGATCTTTATAGTGTCTGTAAGCACTGCGGAGTCGGGAAGAATTACCGTGACCTTACGTATAGACTCGGACGGTGTGCTTGCCGCAAAATCCTTTACGGCATCCTTGAACCTTTCAAAAAAGTTCTCGTCGAGCTTTACACCCGCATAGCTTTTTATATTATGAGTGATCGAGCTCTTGTCGTTGCCAACCATTGAATAAAAATGGATGGCGGAACGATTTGTGTCGATCGCTATTGTTGTCATATAGTTAGATTTTGCCATTGTTTTTCTCCGTATCGCAAAATGTTATTTTATTCCGGCTGCGAATAACGCCAGACTTCTGGGTTGCCGGAACTATCTGCTTTTACATAGAGTACTACCGTTTCTCCATTTTTGACAGTCAGAGTTCTGTCTCCTTCGTTTACCTCACAGGTGTAGCCGTCATAGCCTTCGCTGTCAAAGTCAGTTGAGGAGTTTTTGACGCTTTCGAGATAATCCTCGCCTATCTGATCAAGATTAACCCTTTGAGTTATCCTGATATTCTCTATCTTACCTTGATAATGACCTATCAGGGCAAACGACGCGATCAAAAAGCAGAGCGAGAATATGATCATCATAAAGAGCAGCGTATTCTCAAGCGCTATTCCCTTTTTATCCTTTAAAATTTTCATGTTCCGCCCTCCTGACTTACGTACTTGTCATAATCGAACGAAACTATTTCATTGCCTTTGTTGTCTATTACGGAAATATCAAAATTACCGTTAGTAAAATTAGCAGTAATTGTTGCCGTAAAATTATTTTTTTCTGATGTGTATGTGTAAATATCGGTGCCACTTGAGGTCAGGGTCACGTCCTTGCCCTCGGCAAATTTTATGTTGGCTTCAAGCTCGGAGATGTCATCCGACGCCTTGAAGCACTCAAGGACATTGTGCGCGAAGTCCTGCGCCTCGCTGTGATTGACTTGCTTGACTCTTGCGGATATGGACGACATAACCACGGTGAGCGCCGCAAACGTCACGATAACGATTATTGCCAGAGCGATAACCGTTTCCATTATGGAAAAGCCGCTATTTCTTTTCGTCTTATTCATTCGCGCCACCTCCCTACGCATCCGCGCAACGCAGAGCAAAAACATAGCTCTTGCTTGCACTGTCGGAGCCAACGCGGGTAATTTCGCATTTTATAAGGTTGCCCTCTCTCTTAAAGGAAACCCTACGTATCGTGTCAAGATCCTCAATTCTCGTATCACTGTCAAGAACAAGAGTGCCGCCTCGCACGATAAAATCTTTTTCGAGTATATCCGAGAAATCCGCATCGGGACCGTCCTTTTCAGCTATCCACCGATATAGCCCGTCTCTGACGGCGCCGCAGTCCTCTAAAAAGTCGTATTCCTCTTGATTTGAAGTGGCAAACTGCTTCATAGATGCAGAAAACGAAACTATCATAGCAGATGAGATAACAACTATCGCCAAAACAATGCAAAGCTCGGCAAGTGTGAATCCACTCTTGCCGCGTTTAGCAATATTTTGCTTTGACGCATTAGTAATTCTGTGTTTTCTGTCCATATTTTGCCAACCTTTTCTGAAAAAATGACCAAAGCACTCTACACCCGCAAGGAGTGCAGAGTGCTTGCGTCTTAATAAAGTAAATTATTAGTGATATTCAATTAGGGTGCCTCTGTAGGAGCCGTTGTAGGAGCCTCTGTGGGGAGTGCCAAATAGCTAAATTCCTGAACAGTTGTTCCCTCAGGAGCCTTATCAACTATTTCAGCAGAACCATTAGCACTAATGTGGATAATTGTTCCATTTGTGTGCTTTATGTAGACATCCTTGTCGTATACTTTATCTGCCTCGTCGTCATTAGCGGGGTCAAGATCATATGCGAGTGCCTCTGTATAAGCATTCTTAACCTCGGTCAATGCCTTGTTTGCATTTGCCTTGTTGATAATGCTAGAGAATGTAGGAATCATAACTGCTGCGAGAATTGCGATAACTGCGATTACGATTACAAGCTCTACGATTGTAAAGCCCTTCTTGTTAAGCTTCTTGTTCATAGTGTTTTTCTCCTTTAAAATGAAATCTGTGTTTTGACCTTAACCTGCCAAAACCACAATATTGTAAACA
>JAZNWS010000136.1:0-1601 GCA_045593485.1 Eubacteriales bacterium
CCTAACCCCGCGAGTTTGCAAGCAAACTCGTCTGCATGGTGAAGTACATTATCCCCCGTCTTAACCGCTATGGATGGTAACCGAGTAGGCGTTTGTGTGGGTGGGTTTCAAAAGGGCGGGAGGAATCGCAACCTCCCGCCCTTTGCGGCGTTCTTTGGTGAAGCATTTTGAAAAAATGCGGGCTGAAGCGTAAGCGAAAGCAGATTTCATGCTGCTGTTGCCAGAAAGTCACATAAAAATCACTTATTCAATATCTTCTTCAAATACTGCCCTGTATAAGAGCCTTCAACTCTTGCAACCTCCTCGGGCGTGCCCGTGGCGACAATAGTACCGCCGCCCTCGCCGCCCTCGGGACCGAGGTCGATAATATGGTCTGCGGTCTTTATAACGTCAAGGTTATGCTCTATAACAAGAACAGTATTTCCGCCGTCACAAATGCGGTCAAGTACCTCCAAAAGCTTTGCTACGTCGTGCGTGTGGAGACCCGTGGTGGGCTCGTCAAGAATATAAATAGTCTTTCCCGTGCTGCGCTTTGAAAGCTCTGTGGCGAGCTTTACTCTCTGCGCCTCGCCGCCCGAAAGCGTGGTCGACGACTGACCTATCTTTACGTAGCCGAGTCCAACGTCGTAAAGTGTTTGGAGCTTTCGCTGTATTTTAGGAAGTCCGTCAAAGAAGGTTATTCCCTCCTCGACTGTCATATCAAGCACATCAAAAATATTTTTGCCCTTATATTTCACTTCAAGGGTGTCGCGGTTATATCTTTTTCCCTTGCAGACGTCGCAGGTGACGTAAACGTCGGGCAAAAAGTGCATCTCAATACACTTAACTCCGTCGCCCTCGCAGGCTTCGCATCTGCCTCCCTTGACGTTAAAGGAAAATCTGCCTGCCGTATATCCCTTTGCCTTTGCGTCCTTTGTCTGCGCGAAAAGGTCGCGAATGTCCGTGAACAACCCCGTGTAAGTCGCGGGGTTTGAACGCGGCGTGCGTCCTATGGGGCTTTGGTCGATACAGATGACCTTATCAAGATTTTCAAGTCCTTCAATACCGTTATTTTTGCCCGGGTAAGAAATAGCGCGGTTGAGGTCGTGCGCGAGCTTGGGATAAATTATGCCGTTCACAAGCGAGGATTTACCGGAGCCCGAAACGCCCGTCACGCATACGAATTTCCCAAGCGGAATCTCAACGTCAATACATTTAAGGTTGTTGTGGCAAGCGCCCTTCACAGTCAGGAATTTTCCGTTGCCCTCGCGTCTCTGCTCGGGTACGTCTATCTTCATTCTGCCCGACAGATACGCACCCGTGATAGAATCGGAATTGTTTTTCACCTCGTCGGGAGTACCCGCGGCGACAACGTGACCACCGTGTATACCCGCGCCCGGACCGATGTCCACTATATAATCCGACTCCTCCATAGTTTCCTCGTCGTGCTCGACGACGATAACCGTGTTTCCTATATCGCGCAAGCGTTTGAGGGTAGCTATAAGCTTGGAATTATCTCTCTGGTGAAGCCCAATGCTGGGCTCGTCAAGTATATAAAGCACGCCGACGAGCGACGAGCCTATCTGTGTGGCAAGTCTTATTCTCTGCGCCTCGCCGCCCGA
>JAZNWS010000137.1:0-3641 GCA_045593485.1 Eubacteriales bacterium
TTTTTGCCCCTTACCTCATCAAAGGTCTTATAAAACGAGAGCATATGCTCCTCAGACGTATGCGTGGACTTGTGGCTTTTGGTCTGAAGCAGGTCAAGCTCGACCTGAAGCGGAGAGTTTCCCACAAGACGCGCGATCTGCGTCTCGGTCACTATCTTTTTGGGCATAAGATTGAGCATAAGTATATGAAGCGGTCTTATGTCCTGCGTGATAGCGCGGGTCTCCGTCATTACGAATATATTTTCTTCAAGCAACGTATTGGTTGCGGGAAGAAGATTTGGTATTTTAATAGGCATCTAAAAATCTCCTTTATCTATCAGGAAATAGCGTCAAGCGCCTGCTTGATGTCAGCTATGAGGTCGTCTGCGCTCTCAATTCCGCAAGAGAATCTTACAAGGTCTGCAGAAACTCCCGCAGCCTTGAGCTCCTCGTCGTTCATCTGTCTGTGGGTTGCGGAGGCGGGATGCAAGCAACAGCTCCTCGCGTCTGCAACGTGAGTCTCAATAGCTGCGATCCTAAGGTTTTTCATAAACTCCTCAGCCTTTGCTCTGCCGCCCTTAACTCCAAAGCTTACAACACCGCAGGTGCCGTTGGGCATATATTTCTTAGCTATATCATAATACTTGTCACCCTCAAGGCCGGGATAGGTCACCCACGCGATCCTGTCGTCAGACTGCAGATACCTTGCAACCGCAAGTCCGTTTTCGCAGTGGCGCGCCATTCTTACGTGGAGGCTCTCAAGTCCAAGATTGAGAATAAAGGCGTTCTGGGGTGACTGTATCGCGCCGAAATCGCGCATAAGCTGTGTGGTCGCCTTTGTAATAAACGCGCCCTCTATGCCAAATCTTTCGGTGTATGTGACACCATGATAGCTCTCATCGGGTGTGCAGAGTCCGGGGAACTTATCTGCGTACTTAGTCCAGTCAAATCTGCCCGAATCAACTATACAACCGCCAACAGCCGCGCCGTGACCGTCCATATACTTTGTCGTGGAATGTGTGACAATATCAGCTCCCCACTCAAACGGACGGCAGTTTACAGGTGTTGCAAACGTGTTGTCAACGATAAGCGGAACGCCGTGCGCGTGGGCCGCATTTGCAAACTTCTCTATGTCAAGCACCGTAAGCGCGGGGTTCGCGATAGTCTCGCCAAACACCGCCTTTGTGTTGGGCCTGAAAGCCGCCTCAAGCTCCTCCTTTGTGCAGTCGGGGGATACGAAGGTAAACTCAACGCCCATCTTCTGCATTGTCACCGCAAAGAGATTATACGTGCCGCCGTAAATAGACGACGAGGACACGACGTGGTCGCCGCAGGACGCGATGTTAAACACCGCAAAGAAGTTTGCTGCCTGACCGGAGGACGTGAGCATAGCCGCAGTTCCGCCCTCCATCTCGCATATCTTTGCCGCTACGTAGTCGTTTGTGGGGTTCTGAAGTCTCGTATAGAAATATCCCGACGCCTCAAGGTCAAAAAGCTTGCCCATATCGGCGCTGGTGCTGTATTTAAATGTTGTGGACTGAACTATCGGTATCTGTCTGGGTTCGCCGTTGCCGGGCGTATATCCGCCCTGAACGCATTTGGTTTCCATCTTGTAATTGGACATTGTATTTCCTCCTTAAATTACCCTGCGGTAATGAATTTTCTTTTTTACTCGCCTTTGTCCTCAAAAGCGTCTTGATATATCTTGGACGCTCCGCTAAGGTCTATGTCTGAAAGCTTGTCGCATCCGTAGAATGCCTGCGTGTGTATTTCGGTCTTTCCGCCCGTGACCTTAAGCGATGTCATATTATCGCACCCAAAGAATGCGTCGCCGGATATTGTCTTGAGAGACGCGGGACAATCAAGCGCTGCAATCGAGCGGCAATTTACAAATGAGCGTATGCCTATAAACTCAAGTCCCTCTGAGAAATTTATCTCAACAATACCCTGGCAGTTTGCAAACGCCTTGTTTTCAATGCGTGTGCAGGTGTCAAGCAACGTCACCCTTCTGAGCGACACAGGCACAAAATCCTCGTTCCAATCCGCCGTTTTTGCGCCGAATATATAGCCTATATGCGTATTCTTGTTTCCGTCGCCTATGACCGACAAGGTCATATCGCACATTGACCTGCACAGGTAAAACGCGCCAAAGCCAACACCCTTAACGCTTCTCGGCATCTCAATCTTTGAGAGCGACTGACAGGTCGAGAAGGCATAGTCTCCAACACTCTCAAGTGTGTTGGGAAGACTCACGTAGCAAAGCTCATCGCACTCGTAAAACGCAAATTTTCCAATGCTTTTCGCACCGAGAAGGACTATCGCCTCAACGCTCTTTACGCCGTAAAAGGCGCGTTCGGAGACGGTATCCTCGCCCTCACCTATAACTATCATCTCAAGAGAGGTAGGGATATATAAAGCATTTTTGTCATACTTATCCGCGCCGAACACGTATCCAAAATGCGTATTTTCTGCCCCGTCGCCAATAAACGGCAGACGCACAAGCTGGAGAGCCGAGCATTCCTCGAGAGCCGCAAATCCAATTTTCTCTACCGTGTCGGGAACGTATATGCTTCTGATATGACTTTTGCCCTCGGGAATATAAAAGGCTTCCTCGGCTATTTCCTTGACGTCCTTCCTGTCTATCTCTGTCGGGATAACGACCATTTCGCTCTGTCCGATATGCTTGTCTATCCTAACACCGCCCTCTATGACGGTATATTCAAACTCATCCGCCGAGGTGGGTGTGGTATCCGAGAATACAACCGACGCGTTTGCCTTATATTTTTCGTAAGATTCAAGCTCTTTATCAATATTCTCAAGAGTATTCGGCTTGAAATTATCCTCAAGCAGCTCAGGCTTTTCACCGTTTCCTATGTTTGGCGTCTGCGAGCAGGAGCAAAGCAACGCCAAGACAATAATTATTATACTGATTTTAACTGTTTTCTTCAATTTCCTCATCCTCTGTTTTTTGAAGATTTTGAGTATTATCCGCGCTTACCTTACGGTAAAGCAAGGGCGCTAAAAATATCATAAACTGCCAGATAAACCACTCGCCCGTCTTTATTATAAGGGTTGGCAGCTCCTTGCCTGTTTCCTCATCTATCGGCGCGGGCGCTTGCTTACTGAAAATTATCACGGCGGGAAGCAATATCGCGTATGTGAACAGAAATGCCACAAGCAGTGAGATAAAGCACTCTCGATGCAGCACCTGCGCGTCTTGCTCCTTCCATATTAAGTAGAGCACAAGTTGAAAAATAAGCAGTATGCACACGGGGAGTATAAACATAATATGCTCTATGAGCCACATTGTGTTTTTCATATCCCCCGTTTTGTTGGGATTAATTTCTTCAAGCTTTTCTGCTATAATCTCAAGCCCATCTGCGTATCCGTACATTAAAGCCCACATAAGCGCGCAGAGTACAACGGCGCAGATTATAACTCTTAAAATATTCGATTTTTTCTTATCCACACCCGTCATAAACACTCCCTACGTGAATCTGCAGATTATATTTGCTTGTGAACGCTCTTATATTCGTCGTAATATCTGTAATACGGACATCTGTTTGTGTCACGGGAGAGAAAATCCACCATTTCGTCCTCGTCAAGAGACATGGTGCAAATATACTCCTCCCACTCCTCGTCGTAATCGTAAAACTCACAGC
>JAZNWS010000138.1:0-14793 GCA_045593485.1 Eubacteriales bacterium
GCAAAGACAGACGAAATATCTCTGTATGCGGATTTTGTCGAGAAATACGGCATAACCAAGCCCTTCTCTGTTGTTGAGGGCGGCGAAACGCGTCAGGAGTCCGCGAGGATCGGGCAGGATACGGTGAGCAAAAAATCAAAATATGTTTGTATTCACGACGCAGCGAGATGCCTTATCACGCCCGAGCTTATTGTTGACGTGTGCCGTGGCGCGTATCTGTACGGCGCGGCGACCTTAGCTATTAAGGCGGTGGACACAGTCAAGATAAGCGATAAAAATAAATATATTGATTCCACTCCCGAGCGTAGATTTACTTATCAGGCTCAGACTCCTCAGGTGTTCCCCGTCAACGCTTATCGCGCGGCGGCGTACGTTGCCAAGGAGGAAAATTTTGAGGCTACGGATGACTGTATGCTGCTTGAGCATATAAAAATTCCCGTAAAGCTTATTGAGGGCTCTCGGGAAAACATCAAGATAACCGAGCCAGTCGATATGATATTCGCAAGGGCTATTCTTGATTCAAGAAAAGAGGATATAAAATGAGAATAGGTCACGGATACGACGTCCACAGACTCGTCGATGGACGAAAATGTATAATCGGCGGAGTTGATATTCCTTATGATAAGGGACTTCTCGGTCACTCTGACGCGGACGTTCTGACACACGCGATAATGGACGCGCTTCTCGGCGCGGCAGCACTCGGTGATATTGGCAAGCTCTTTCCCGACTCCTCTCCCGAATTCGAGGGCGCGGACAGTCTTGTGCTTGCCCGCAGAGTTTCAGACAAGCTACATGAGTGCGGATATAAGATTATAAATATTGATTCAACGGTTATAGCGCAAGCGCCAAAGCTCTCCCCTCACATTGATATGATGAGGGAAAAGCTCGCGGACGCGCTTGGCACAGACAAAGAAAATATAAGCGTCAAGGCTACCACCGAGGAGGGGCTTGGCTTTACGGGACAAGGTCTCGGGATCGCCGCGCACGCCGTTTGTCTGATCCAAAAGCTGTAAGATATGTTATCACCGTCCCCCAAGACTTATTTTCCCTCACATTCTGTCCTTTGAACGTCTCGGACCTGGGCGACGGCGTTGCCTTACAATACATTGTATGACGAATTTTTACTTTATTCTACAAATTTCGATACTATAAAACCCACACAGGAAAGGCGGTTTATTATGATCTACATAGCTCCCTCACTTCTTTCGGCGGATTTTTCTACTCTTAACACTGAAATTAAAAGAGTCAGAGATGCAGGCGCAAAATATTTGCATCTTGACGTAATGGACGGCGCGTTTGTGCCCAATATTACCTTTGGTCCTGACGTTATAGCTTGTATTCGCAAGGGTACGGACATGTTTTTTGACGTGCATCTTATGATCAAGCGTCCCGAGAGATACATAGACCGCTTCGTTAAGGCGGGCGCGGACAGTATAACCATTCATTACGAGGCTTGTGAGAATCCTATGTCGGTTATAAATCTTATTCGCTCGTATGAAATGAAGGTCGGTGTGGCTATCTCGCCAAATACTCCCGTTGAGTATCTCTATCCGCTCGTTGAGTACATAGATATGGCGCTTATTATGACGGTCGAGCCCGGCTTTGGCGGTCAGTCGCTCATTCCCGAAACGCTGGATAAGGTACACGCGCTTAAAAAGTACGTTTCCGAGCGCGGACTCGATATTGATATTGAGGTCGACGGCGGAATAAAGCCCGAAAATATCGGACTTGTCACCAGCGCGGGCGCGAATATTATCGTTGCGGGCTCGGCGATATTCAAGTCGAAAAAGCCCAGATCCGTAATTCAGGCAATGAAGGAATCCGCGGCAGAAAATCCATATAAAGGTTAATAAATATATGCGAGGGGGAGAAACTTCTTAAAAGAAGCTTTCTCCCCCTCGCACTCCCCTTTTTCAAGAATTTTTAAAAAAGGTTTTTGTTATTTTGTGTTTTGATATTCGTTTACAAGCCTTAGTACCTCTGAAGTATCACCCTTTAATATAATTCTTGGATAACCATTTGTGGGCGCATTAAGCGAAAACTTGATGTTTTTATAATTTCCGTTGTTTATATTATAACAGAAAAATTCAGTAATCTTCTTTCGTTCACCCGAGGGAATATCAAGAATTATGCAGATCTCATCTGTTTTCTTTTTGTTATCAAGAAGAAAATCATAAACGATGGCGTTGTTTTTCGCAAGAATACTTGGTCTTACCGCAGGATGCTCTATAAAAGTCTCTACCTGCTCAGGCGTAAAGTGCCAAAGCCCATTGATTTTTTCGCCCTCCAAAATTCCCATTGAGATATAATTTCGTATGGTTCTGTCGGAAAGTCCTGTAAATTGTACGATATGTCCTATTGTGTAATAATTCCCTGTTTCGTTATATTCTGCCATTGTCTCTATCCTTTCAATAAAATAAATTGTAAGCTTACAATATGATTATATATTGAAAATATAGAAAAATCAATATGCAATAATACCACTTTTTCATATACGAAAGCTTTTGAAAAAGGGTGCGGGAGAAAACTTTTCTCGAAAAGTTCTCTCCCGCATTTCTTTTATATCAAATTATTTAAGCATTCCCTCAAGTGTTGCCTTTGCGCTTGCGAGTGCATCGTTTACTTTGGAGTGATCTGCACCGCCTGCCATAGCGGAGTCGGGACGTCCGCCGCCCTTACCGCCTGTGACGGATGCGACAGCTCCAACGAGCTTGCCTGCGTGCGCGCCTGCTGCAACTGCGTCCTTACCGGCAACTGCGATAAAGTTGAGCTTGCCGTTTGCCTTTACAGCGATTACCGCAACGGTGTCAGGACATTCTGCCTTAATTTTGTCCGTGAGGCTTCTTGCCGCGTCAATTTCCATATCGAGAGAGGTTGCCACGAGTTTTACAGATCCAACGGATACTGCGCTTGCAAGCACGTCGCCGAGCTTTGAGCCTGCGAGCTTGGAGTTGAGAGCCTCAATCTCCTTCTTCATAGCGGAGATCTCGCTCTGAAGCGCGCTTGCCTTCTTTGCGATATCTGCGGGGTTCTGAACCTTAAGCTCGGATGCAGTCTCGCCAATAAGCGCATCCTTGCTTGCGATAAGATTAAGCACGCCAAGTCCCGTGACTGCTTCAATACGGCGAACACCTGCCGCAACGCTGGACTCGGAGGTTATCTTGAACAGACCAATCTTGCCTGTGTTATTACAGTGAGTACCGCCGCAAAGCTCGGTTGAGAAGTTGCCCATCTTAACCATACGTACAATCGCGCCGTACTTTTCACCAAAGAGAGCCATAGCGCCGTTTGCTCTTGCGGTCTCAATGTCCGTTTCAAGAGTTGTTATATCGTACGCTGTGAGAATGTTGATGTTAACAAGAGCCTCTACCTTTGCGATTTCCTCTTTTGTAAGAGCAGCAAAGTGTGTAAAGTCAAATCTGCATACCTTGTCGTCAACGTAAGAGCCTGCCTGCTCAACGTGGTTGCCAAGCACTGCGCGGAGAGCCGCCTGAAGCAGATGAGCCGCGGAGTGATTGCGGGCTATTGCCATACGTCTTGCGTCCTCGATGTCAGCGGTCACTGTGTCACCCACCTTCAAGGTACCGTTTGCGACTGTGCAGAGATGTATATAAACACCGTCGGTTTTCTTTGTATCATATACGTTTGCGATAAATCCGTCAGAGTAGATAGTACCCGTGTCTCCTACCTGTCCGCCGCCCTCGCCATAGAAGGGTGTGCGATCAAGGATAATTGAGCAATCGCCCTCGGAGATAGAGTCAACTATTCCCTCCTCGCCCATAATAGCGATGACCTTTGCGGTGCTGCGAAGCTCGGTATAGCCCGTGAACTCTGTCTTTTCGAGATCGGAGAGCATAGACTTTGAGGATTCGTCCCAACCGCCTATATTAGCTCTTGCCTCTCGTGCGCGGGTCTTCTGCTGCTTCATAAGCTCAAGGAACTTGTTTTCATCTATCTTGAGATTGCTCTCTGCCGCGATCTCTCGTGTGAGGTCTATCGGGAAGCCGAAGGTATCGTAGAGCTTGAATACCTCCTCGCCCGAGATAACGTCGGAGTTGTTTGCGATAGCGCCGCGGATAAGGTCGGAGAGAATGGAAAGACCTGCATCAACTGTTGCGTCAAAGCGGTCCTCCTCCATAGAGATGACCTTGAGTATATAGTCGCGCTTCTGCTCAAGCTCGGGATAAGCCTTGCAGCTTTCGTTTATTGCTACGGTTACCGTGTCAACAAGGAAAGGATGGTTGATGCCAAGCAGCTTTCCGTGACGGCAAGCGCGGCGGATAATACGGCGAAGCACGTAGCCTCTGCCCTCGTTTGAAGGAATAACGCCGTCGCTTATCATAAACATCGCGCTTCTGGAGTGGTCGGTAACAACTCGGATGGAAATGTCGTTCTCCGCGTTGTCACCGTAGCTCTTGCCTGCTATCTCGCAGGTCTTGTCAATTACCTTACGGATAGAGTCAACCTCGAACATATTGTCAACTCCCTGCATTACGCAAGCAAGTCTCTCAAGTCCCATACCCGTATCGATATTCTTCTGAGCAAGCTCTGTGTAGTTGCCGTGTCCGTCGTTGTTGAACTGCGAGAATACGTTGTTCCAGATTTCCATAAATCTGTCGCAGTCGCATCCGGGCTTACAGTCGGGAGAGCCGCAGCCGTACTTGAGTCCGCGGTCAAAGTATATCTCCGAGCAAGGACCGCAAGGACCGCTTCCGTGCTCCCAAAAGTTGTCAGCCTTGCCGAGACGAACTACGTGCGCCGGGTCAACGCCAATTTTGTTTACCCATATATCGTATGCTTCCTCGTCGTTTTCATAAATTGAGGGCCAAAGAAGGTCTGTGGGTATTTCAAGAGTCTCTGTGAGGAACTCCCAAGCCCACGGAATAGCCTCCTCCTTGAAGTAATCTCCAAATGAGAAGTTGCCAAGCATTTCAAAGAACGTGCCGTGACGCGCGGTGTGTCCTACGCGCTCAAGGTCGGGTGTACGGATACACTTCTGGCAGGTCGTGACTCTCTTACAAGGAGGCTCAACTTCGCCCGTGAAGAATTTTTTCATAGGAGCCATACCGGAGTTTATAAGAAGGAGCGATTTGTCGCCCTGAGGAACGAGAGGATATGAAGGGAGTCTGAGGTGTCCCTTTGATTCAAAGAATGAAAGATATTTCTCTCTGAGGTCGTTAAGTGATGTCCACTGCATGAAATTTATGTCCTTTCAATTTTTACGTTAACCATATAATTATATCACTTGACGTTTGATAAGTCAATAGATTATATATACGTTTAATTAAGATATTCTTATTTTTTTGCTTCCATTTCCTTCTCTACAGCGGCAACGCGCTCGCTCATAGGAGGATGGCTGTATTCAAGCACCACGTTGATACGCGAGGGCGAGAGATGCGAGAAATTATCTCTTGCCAGCTTCTTGAAAGCACTTATCATCGCCTCGCCGTATCCCTCAGCTACTGCCTGACGGTCTGCCTCATATTCGTGCTTGCGGCTGGAGGCGTTAATTACAAGACTTATAGCGGGTTGAAGAACACCGAGAGCTACACCCGTGAGTATGTATGCAAATCCGTAGTTTACTTCGCTAAATCCAAACTGAGTGTATATTTCGGGCGCGCTTACGAGCATCCAAACCGTTGTTGCTAAAACTAAAAGGTAGCATACGTTCAGAAGCTGAGTTTTAAGCACGTGCTTGTGGATACCGTGTCCGAGCTCGTGAGCGAATACGGCGCATATCTCGTCGGTTGTCATCGCGTTGACAAGATTGTCGTAAAGCACGATTGTCTTGCTCTTTCCAAAGCCCGTGATATATGCGTTAAGCTTTGTGGTTCTGCGGGATGCATCCATTACTTCAATTGCTCTTACCTGGTATCCGTGCTTTGTGAGAAGCTCCATAAGCTTTTCCTTAAGCTCACCGTCCTCAAGGGGCGTGAATTTGTTGCCTATTCTGCTGAGGTATGGGAACAGGAAGGTTGTAAGAAGCGTGAAAGCAAGAAGCACCGCTGCGAGAACAATTATTATAAAATTTCCCGTGAGAATGTGCGCTCCGTATATGGCGCTCGTGATTCCAAAGGTAAGAAAGGCGTTTAGCAATAATGAACGGATCGAGTCAAAAACAAACGTCTTTGCGCTTGAACGGTTAAAGCCGTATCTTTGCTCTATCTTCATTGTCTTTATGTAGCCTATAACTGTCTCAACGATAGTACCCACGATCACCTCAAGTATGACTACGGAAAACATCTGCCACATATAGTTAGCAAATATATTTGCTATAGCGGCATACACGTTAAACGCTAACAGACCGACCGTTAATACGCAGGAAATCGATGATGAGATTATATCAAGTCTGCTGTGCTCTGCGCTGTATTCCTTCCATTTTTCGTACGTCTCTGCATCATACACATCCGAAAGATTTTCGGGTGTGGGGTTATTTGCAGAACGGTACTTAACTATGTTAAGAATTATTGAATACGCACCGCCCAAAAGCGCGCAGATAAGAAAAATAATTTTAATCATAATAACTCACCTCGTCAAATTAGTTTCTTTCTCCGTAAAGCGCCGCACCGATTACCGTGCCATAGCTTGAATTTTCGGGAATAATAAAGTTTATGCCAAAATCATCAAGATTGTAGAACACGTCTTTTACAGGAGCAATAGTAGTAAGATTTCCAATCAAAACTACATTATTGAGCCCCAATCCGCGCGCGGTGAATACTGCTATCATAGCGATAGTTTCAGCCACCATATTGGCAACTCCAAGCGCGATGTCCCCCGGAGTAGCCAGATCCGAGAGCTTGCCGAAATTTGACGCTGTAAGGTTTTCGTTTACACCTGTAAACTTTGCATTCTTTGAAATGTCCTTTACACGAAGGTCAATATTGTCAAGCGAGCCGCTCTTACATAACTCTTCTATGTTCTCAATATCGCTCACACCTGTCATTTTCTTTGTAAGACCGAGGAGCGTGCCACCGCCAACGCCTGTGCCGCCAAGGTAGTTGATCTCGGTATTATTACCGTTTTTCTTTGCGTGAACAAGAGCCGTACCCGTTCCCATACTAACGACGATTGCCTCGTCGAGTCCCGAAAGATAAAGACCTCCGATTCCAGCCGCATCAAACTCAGGTACCTTCTGGCTATTGAGTGAATATATGGGCTTTTGCATGTGTGTTGCGCCTACGCCCGTGACCATCACCTTGTTTATATCATCAAGGTCAAGATTGTTTTCAGCGGTGAATTTACCGAATGCGCCGTAAATTGACGTTATAGGATCGGTTGCGCGCACAAAAAGCGGGGATATCATTTCCCTTTCTCCGTTCTCATTAATCCTGAAGCCAACTATTTTTGTAGCGCTTCCGCCAACGTCTATACCTATGATGTTCTGTACATTTTTCATATTCGCAACATCCTTTACGAAAATTTAAAATAAATATTATAAACATTATATCACTATATTGAAAAAAAATCAATAATGTGATATAATATTGATAAGAAATTTTTTTGGAGATAAAATTATGGCATTTGATGCAGGCATGCTTGCGTGCGTTGTTAATGAAATAAATATAAATGCCCGAGGCGGAAAGATAGAAAAAGTTTATCAGCCTGAGAAGGAAGAGATAGTTTTCTCTATAAGAGCAAACGGTAAAAATCTTCGCTTGCTTATAAATGCGGGCTCAAGCTGCCCAAGGATAAGCTTTACGCAAACGCAGAAGGAAAATCCTATGCAAGCGCCGATGTTCTGTATGCTTCTTCGCAAGCATCTTATAGGCGCTACCCTATCTGACGTATCGCAGGAGGGCTTTGAGCGAGTTGCAAGGCTTACCTTTGATACGCGTGACGAAATGGGCTTTGAATGTAAAAAGTATATTTTTGCTGAAATTATGGGCAAATACAGTAATTTGATATTTACCGACGAGAGCTTCAAGGTTATTTACGTCCTAAAAACCGTTGATTTTACCACGAGCAGTCTTCGTCAGGTGCTTCCCGGTATGATATACGAGCTGCCGCCCGCACAGGACAAACAAAATCCTATTGAGGAAACCTACGAAGGCCTTTGCGAGCGGTTTGAAGGGGCTTCTCCCGATAAGTCGGTTGATAAGTTTATAACGTCCAATTATCTTGGAATTTCTGCATCAAATGCCCGCGAGATATGCTTTCGCGCGACGGGTGGAAGTGATACCCCGTTGTATGACTGCCCCGCTGAGCGACTGTGGACGGAGTTTTCAAGATTTGTTGAGGCTATTAAACTCAATTCCTATTCTCCGTGCGTAGTTTTTGACGGCTCGCTCCCTGTGGAATACTCGTTTGTTGATTTGACTCATTATGGAAGCGGTCTTGAAGCACGTGAGATTGATTCCGCATCCGAGGCTCTTGATATATTTTTTGAGAGTCGAGATAAAGAGCAACGCATAAAGCAGCGCGCGTCGGATCTGCTCAAAATTCTGACCAATTCCGAGTCCAGAATATCCAAAAAGCTTGATTCCCAGCAAAAGGAGCTTGCGGATTGCGCTCTGGGTGAAAAATACAAGAAATACGGCGACCTTATAACCTCAAATTTCTATATGCTCACTAAGGGACAGACCACGGTCGAGCTTATAGATTACGAGGCGTGGGACGAGGAAACGGGCGAATACGGACGTATCGTTATAGACCTTGATGAGCGGTTGACACCAGCGGCAAACGCGCAGAGGTATTATAAAAAATATAACAAGACCAAGACTGCCAAGGTGGAGTTATCAAAGCAGATAGAAATAGGCAAACGCGAGCTTGAATATATACATTCGGTATTTGATGCTCTCACTAAAGCAGAGACCGTGGCTGATTTGTCAGAAATACGCGACGAGCTTTACCGTTCGGGCTATGCTTCAAAAATGAAGGGCTATGCCGCTCCTAAAAAGCAACCCGCTCCTGTTGTGGCGCAGTTTGAGACCACAAACGGTTATAGAGTGCTTTGTGGAAAGAACAACGTACAAAACGAATATATTACTCACAAGCTCGCTCAAAAGCACGACTATTGGTTCCACGCAAAGAATATAGCGGGCTCGCACGTGCTTCTTATCACAAACGGCGAGGAGCCGCCTGCGGAGGATTTCACCGACGCTTGTATGATAGCCGCATATTATTCAAAGGCTCGCGGCGGCGAGGCGGTCGAGGTAGATTATCTCTTTGCAAGAGGAGTTAAAAAAGTTCCCTCCTCAAAGCCCGGATTTGTTGTGTATCACAACAATTGGAGCGCGTATGTCACACCCGACGAGGACAGAATACGCGCTATGAGAATAAAATAAGGTGGTCTTTATGTTGGAATTTTTAAAGCTGTTTGCAGCCACGCTCATTTTTCCAATATTGCCTATGGTTGTCTGCGGCTTTATCGCAGGACTTTCCGAAAAGCTTTTTATGAAAATGACAGGAAGGTTTGGTCGCGGACTTGTTGTAGCTACCTCGATTATAGGCACACCCATACACGAGCTTGGGCACGCGATAATGTGTTTTCCGTTTGGGCATAAGATAAAAAAGATATGCCTTTGGAGTCCAAGAGCAAAAAACGGAGTCCTTGGATACGTCAATCACAAGTATAACAAAAGGAATATCTGGCATAGACTCGGCTGCCTTTTCATAAGCATGGGTCCTATAATACTTGGGCTGTTAGTTGTTATGCTTATTGTAGCTCTCTGCTTTCCGCAGGCATTTGACGAATATTATACCTCTGTTTTTTCGGTGGACAAGAGCTTTAGCGGCTTTTTTGAATTGATATCAGGAGGTGTAGGCATATTCCTTTCAGCTATCTCGGATAGCGCATCTCCCGTATGGGTAAGGATTTTGGGCAGTGTTCTTATTATCTGCGTGTGTATGCATATAAACCTGAGCGGTGCGGATATTAAAAACAGTCTTGGCGCATTGCCGATCTACTCAATCGTCTGTCTTATAATCTCTGCGATAGTATTCTTTATTGGCGGAGACGTGGCGGCAGGCTTTACATCGGCATTGACCTTATGGTGCTTTTTCGGATTTGCCCTTTACGTTGTTATTTTTATGGGGATAGCCACCGTTCTTCTAATTGGGCTATTGTGCTTTGTTTTAGGGAAAATATTTGGCAGATAATTTGATTTTATGAAATATTGACCAAACTCTTGACAAATTCAGGATTTTATGATACAATAAACTTGTTGTTTTTACAACAACCAAAAAAGAAATAATTTATCGGTGCTTGCGGACTCGCAGGCAAAGAAAGGAAATAATTATGAGCAAAATGCTTCCTAACAGAAAAAAGTTTGACAGAGGAGATCTGAGAGTATCCGACGTTAATGAGTTGCTCCTTCACGTAAAGGCTCACGGCGACAGATTGCAATATCGCTACTTTGAGAATAACAAGCTCAAGGATATGTCGTATGCTGAATTTTACACTATGGTGAATCAGGTAGCAGCGGGTCTTGATAAGCTTGGTCTTACGGGTAAAAAGATAGCTGTTATCGGAGACACGTCTCCCCAGTGGCTCGCAACCTACGTCGCTGCCCTTGCAAACGGAACTATAGTTATCCCCATGGACAAGGAGCTTGCAATAACTGAGATAGAAAAATTCCTTTCTATCGTTGAGGCGGACGCTATCGTTTATTCCAAGTCCTTTAACGAGAAGCTTGTGACGACTATAAATTCTCACTCGACGCTCAAATATTTTATTCCTATCAGCGCTGAATATGGTGAGGGATTCTCGGATAAGGTGGTAAATTTCTCTGCTCTGCTTGAGCTTGGTCAGACTGGTATAGACGAGGGATACGAGCTTATAAAGGACCACGACCGCGATCAGATGTGTGAGATGCTGTTTACGTCCGGTACTACGGGAACGAGCAAGTGCGTAATGCTCTGCCAGAAAAATATTTTCGCGGCTGTTCAGTCTGCGTTTGATTCTGTTTGCTTTACTTCCGACGACGTTATCGTATCAGTCCTTCCCGTTCACCATACCTACGAGCTTATGTGTCTTGTCGCTGCGATGACGCTTGGTATGACCGTGTGTATAAATGACTCTCTCCGTCACGTAATGAAGAATTTTGCTCTGTTCAAGCCTACGGGTCTCGTTCTCGTTCCTCTTTTTGTAAATACTATGCACAAGAAGATCTGGTCCGAGGCTGAAAAGTCGGGTAAGGCAAAGACTCTTCGTACAGCGCTTAAGCTTTCGAGAGCTCTCCGTAAGATTGGAATTGACGTAAGAGCAAAGCTCTTTAAGTCGGTGACAAGCGCGTTTGGCGGCAGACTTGATCATATCATCTGCGGCGGCGCAAAGCTCAATCCCGAGCTTGTTTATGAATTTGAGGAATTTGGAATTTCTATATTCGAGGGCTTTGGAATTACCGAGTGCTCGCCTCTGGTTGCAGTTGACCGTTATTATAACCGCAAGCCCGGCTCGATCGGTCCCTCCGTTCCCTGCTGTGAGGTCAGAATCGATCCTAACGGCGAGACGACTGACAAGGGATACGTTATGGGCGAGATCCAGGTCAAGGGTGACAACGTAATGCTTGGCTACTACAACAATCCCGATGCTAACGCTGACGTATTTACCGAGGACGGCTGGTTCCGTACGGGTGACGTAGGATACAAGGATGATGAAGGTTGTATCTACATCACGGGACGTATCAAGTTCGTTATCGTGCTTGAAAACGGTAAGAACGTATTCCCCGAGGAGATCGAGGAGTATCTTGAAAATGTAGATACTATCGCTGAATGCTGCGTAATCGGCAGAAAGGCTGAGGACAGCGATACCGTTAACGTCATCGCGGTAGTTTATCCCGATTTCACCAAGTTCCCCAAGGAAGCAACTGATGAGGAGATCAAGGAAAGCATTCGCAAGTCTATAAATCTTATCAACAAGAGACTTCCCTCCTTCAAGCAGATAAAGTCTGTCGAGATCAGAAAGACCGAGTTTGAAAAAACCACCACTAAGAAGATAAAGAGACAGCTTGTAAAATAATATTAATGCAAAAGTACCGTCAGGCAAAAGCCGGGCGGTACTTTTTATGCAAAAAATGTCAGTTTGCTCTTGTAATTGTGAGATTTAGGTGATATAATATATCTGTATAATTATGCCGATCTATCGGCGGTTAGGAGTTGTTTATGAATAACGGCTTTATAAAGGTGGCAGTCGCAACGCCTAAAATACGTGTTGCAGACGTTGAATTTAATACTGACGAGTGTATCCGTCTTGCCAACGAGGCGGCAGATATGGGAGCTAAGGTAGTTCTCTTTCCCGAGCTTGCTCTCACGGGTGCTACGTGCGGAGATCTCTTTTATTCGGACAAGCTTATATCGGCGGCGCTTTACGGACTTAAGAGATTTGTGTACTCAACTGTGATGAGCGACAGTATATTCGTTATAGGTCTGCCGATCCTCTGCTCAGAGAAGCTTTATAGCTGCGCAGCGGTGGTTCAGGGCGGTCAGATACTCGGAATAGTTCCTAAATCCAATATTGCTCCTGCTCAGGCGAGATATTTTGCGCCCTGCCCCATGCTTAACTATTCCTACACTATCGATGATAGCGTAGTTATGTTTGGCTCAAAGCAGATATTTACGTGCAGAAATATGACCTCATTCAAGCTTGGCGTTGAGTTTTACGAGGACCTTTGCGCCCCCATCTCTCCCTCGTGCGAGCTTTCGGCGGCAGGCGCTAATATTATATTAAATCTTGGCTCTGTCAGTCAGACTGTAGGCGGCGAGGCGATTTCAAATATGCTTATATCCGCGCAGTCCAAAAAGCTTATCTGCGGTTATGTGATGGCAAGCAGTTGTCTTGGAGAATCCACGACGGACTCTGTTTACGGCGGTCACGCAGTCATATACGAGGACGGCGAGAGGCTTGCAGAAAAGTCGGCATTTGATGGAGGGCTGCTTATAAGCGAGATAGATGCTGATAAGCTCGTGGGTATCAAGCGTCGTTCGGCTCTGTTCTGCAATAAGACCGCAAATGAATACTGCGAGATAGAGTTTGACATTGAGATAGAAGAAACCGAGCTCACCTGCCGCATTTCGCAAAATCCCTTTATTCCCGAGTCTGCGGACGGATTCGAGCGAATTCTTAATATTCAGGCGCAGGGACTCGCGAAGCGTGTTGTTGCCGCATATGCGAAGAAGATAGTTATCGGTATTTCGGGCGGACTTGACTCCTGCTTGGCTTTGCTCGTTATGGCGCGCGCGATGAATATTCTCGGACGTCCTATGAGCGACATTATCGCTGTGACTATGCCCTGCTTTGGCACGACCAAGCGCACGAAGGACAACGCGACGGTTATGTGCGAGGAGCTTGGCGTTGATTTCAGATGCGTTGATATATCTGCGGCGGTTGAAGGACATCTCCGTGATATTGGACACGATATAAGCAATCACAACGTAGTCTTTGAGAACGCGCAGGCGCGCGAGCGCACTCAGGTAATTATGGATATTTCCAATGCCGAAGGCGGCTTTGTCGTTGGTACGGGAGATATGTCCGAGCTTGCGCTCGGTTGGGCTACCTACAACGGTGACCATATGTCGAGCTACGGTGTGAATGCGTCTATTCCTAAGACTCTTGTTCGCGAGCTTGTAAGATATTGCGCAAGGGTTGAGGACGACAATGGCAAAAAAACGCTCTCCAAGGCGCTTATTGATATTGTTGAGACTCCCGTTTCCCCCGAGCTATTACCCGCTGACAAGAGCGGAAATATAGCTCAGAAGACCGAGGATCTCGTCGGCCCCTATGAGATACACGATTTTTATCTGTATTATATGCTTAAGTACGGATTCTCCCCCGCAAAGCTTTACCGAATGGCTTGTTACGCGCTTGGAGATAAGTATGATGAAGCGACACTTATAAAATGGCTTGAGGTGTTTGTAAAGAGATTTTTCTCGCAGCAGTTCAAGCGCTCCTGTCTGCCCGACGGCCCTGCGGTAAGTGATATTTCTCTTTCCCCTCGCGGTTCGCTCGTAATGCCGTCCGACGCGGTTGCAAACGTATGGCTTGCGGAGATTGAAGAAATCAAAAACATGTAAGATAAAAAGCCTTCCTCACGGAAGGCTTTTTTCAATATATTTCGCCGCAGGCGACCTTTATTCCCGAGTTCCCCGCGGGTTGCGTGGTGAAATCGTCTGGCGAGGAATGAATTATAATTGTCTTGCCGATAATTTCCTCGGCGGTGAATCTGTCTGTCAGAAATGATAAAAAGCCGTAGCCGGCAGATACGAATATCGGCGGAAGGTCCCCCGCGTGATAAGGGTGAGGACAGGAGTTTGGGTTATAGTGTATTCCCGCGTTTGAAAAAGGGTCGGCGGGCGTGCCCGAGCAGGACTCTCCGTTGTGAATGTGCATAGCGAGAATGGGACTCTCACAAGGGTTTTGCGTTGTTGGCAGCCCTATAAGCTCGACTTCGCACATTACGCCGTGGGTGGTCTGCCAAAACCTTGCCTGCCCTTGAATTTCGGGATAGTCGGGACTGCCGTAAATGCTTGCCATAGCGTGCGGACGCCGTCTGAAAATAAAGAGAAAATTTGGAAGAAAGGCATTTCTGTTCATATAATTCCTCCGAAAAGTATTCTTGTGTTACCAATAGTTAATGATTTCGCCCGACAAGGTGTGAGAAATAAAAAAACTTGGAGAAAAACTGTTGAAATTTCCCCCGAGGTGTGATATAATACAAAAGTAATATGCCTCCATAGTTAAATGGATATAATAAGCCCCTCCTAAGGGTTAGTTGTGAGTTCGATTCTCGCAAGCGGTGCCAAAAATAAAGTGACTGTCGAAACAAAGTCGGAGGCCAAGCGGTCTTAGGAAGACAA
>JAZNWS010000139.1:0-25303 GCA_045593485.1 Eubacteriales bacterium
GAATGCGACAAGACCGAGGCCGATAATGAGAAGCGTTTCCCACTGAACGAACTTTTCAGCGGTCATCTGGAAGGAAATCGAGATGCCGAGTAGCAGTGTAATAAGGTTTGCGAGAACCTTTTGCGCCGTCTCGGAAAGGGCGTTAAGAACTCCGCATTCGCGAATAAGGTTACCGAACATAAGGAAGCCGATAAGAATTGCCGAATCGGGAGCAATAAGACCGGTAAGAACCGTAACGATGATGGGGAAGAGAATTTTTGTGAGCTTGGAAACTCTTGCGGTAGAGTATTCCATTTTTATCATACGCTCTTTTTTGGTGGTAATAAGCTTTATAACGGGAGGCTGAATTACGGGAACGAGTGCCACATAGGAGTAAGCCGCGACCATTATCGCCGCAACGTAGCTCGAATTTAGCATCTGTGAAACGAAAATTGCGGTAGGACCGTCCGCTGCACCGATAATAGCAATTGAAGCCGCGTCTTTAAGGTCGAAGCCGCACAGTGCCGCAACGCCGAGAGTGAGGAAGATACCGAACTGTGCCGCCGCACCGAATAAGAAGAGCTTCGGGTTGGAAAGAAGCGGACCGAAGTCAATCATAGCTCCTATACCGATGAAGAGCAGTAGCGGGAAAAGCTCACCGTTTTCAATTCCGAACTCGAAAAGCAGCTTGACCGCACCGTGCTCGGTAATCGCGGCAGAGTTGGGAAGGTTGACGAGAATTGCTCCAAAGCCCATGGGCAAAAGAAGTGTCGGCTCCATATCCTTTGCGATAGCGAGGTAGATCAGTACACCGCCTATCGCCCACATAACAAGCTGCTGCCAGGTTATGTCGCCAAAGTTTTCAAGAAGCACCTGCATTGCAAAAACCTCATTTCTTTTAATCATTTACACAATGAATATTATAACGTCCAATTTTAAAAAGTCAAGAAAAGATACGGTAAAATGAATGTTAAATTCGTGTGTAGTGCCGCATATCTTTGCTTGATTGCGTGAGGGCGATTTGAAAAACGACGAAAAGAAAAGCAAACGGAATGCTGAATTTTCTCAAAAACGGGAGCTTTTATTTACAAAACCGTCATTTTCTTTGTCGCAAAAATAATCTGTGAGGCGAATTTCGCCTCACAGATAAGTAAAGTTTTGGGATTATCTGTTGAGAATAAGCTTGGTAAGCTCAACGGGATTAACGATAGCGCCATCCTTGTAAACGCGCATATTTCCGGAAGCAATCTCGTCGATGAGAATTACCTCGTCACCGTTGTATCCGAACTCGAATTTGATATCCCAAAGGTCAAGACCGATGGAAGCGAGGTCGTCCGCCACTATCTTTGTGATAGCGAGAGTCTGCTTTTTCATCTCCGTGAACATCTCGGGGGACATAACGCCGAGAACCTCAAGTCCCTCGCCTGTGACGAGCGGATCGCCCTTTTCGTCGTTCTTGAAGGTGCATTCAACGTAGCCGCCGGGGATGCGTGTGCCGTTCTTTATGTACTCGCCGTATCTGCGGATAAAGCTGCCCGTAGCAACCAGACGGCAAATAACCTCAAGTCCGCCGCCGCCCTGCGCCTTGCCAAAGCACTCTGCGGGGAGAACCTCCATTGTAGCGTCCTCAATGTTTGCGGAGACGTAATGAGTCTTTATTCCTGCAGCCTTGAGCAACTCAAAGTAGTGAATAGAGGTCTCAAGATTTGCTCTGCCGATACCCTCAATAGTAAGACCTACCGAGTTTTCACCGGGATCGAACACGCCGTCCTTGCCCGTGCAATCGTCCTTGAACTTCAAGAGCACGTTGCCATTTTCAAGCTCGTAAACATCCTTGGTTTTTCCTGTGTAAAGCTTCTTCATTTTTTATGACCTTACCTTTCTTTGAAATCGCCCTTGAGCGACAAAATATAACGTAATTATTTTATCACAAAATTATTTTGTTGTACAGTATTTTTTGGAAAAAAGTTATCGTAAATACGAAAAAAATTTACGTAGAATTTTTTCGTATTTTTGTGATTTTTGTATGCTTGTGGGATATTATGCCTCGCTACCCGGGTCCTCGTCGGAATATTTCTTTATTCCGTCCATCTTTCCCGCGTCCCTGAAGCCGTCTATTTCACTGCGGCATATCGCGCCGAATATGCGATAGCGCAGACCCTTGTTTTGCCTCTCGAGTGTGCGGAGCAGGGTCTTCATTTCCTCACGCTCGGTAGTTTTGTCTGCGGGGCAGGGGGAGGATATGACGGGCAGAGAATTTTTGCGAGAAAATTCCGAAACGTCCTTTTCGGGCATATATATCATGGGTCTGATGACACTTATATCCACGCGCGAAAGATACGTGACGGGAGAGAAGCACCCAAGTCTGCCCTCAAAAAACAGATTGAGCATAAAGGTCTCAACGACGTCGTCGAAATGATGTCCGAGCGCGACGGTCGTGCATCCAAGCTCCTTTGCCGCATTGTTGAGCGCGCCGCGGCGCATCTTGGCGCAGAGCGAGCAGGGATTTTTTTCTTTCCTGACGTCAAAAATTATCTTGGATATTTCCGTGGGGACTACGTGGTACTCCACGTCCAGCTTGTCGCACAACTCTTGAATGGCAGAGAAGTCCTGCTTAGGCTCAAAGCCCATATCAATAGTTATTGCGATAAGCTCAAATTTTTTGGGATAAAAGCGGCGCAGATAAGCCATAGCGCAGAGCAGAGTTAAGGAGTCCTTACCCGCCGAGACGCCAACGGCGATCTTATCGCCCTCATTTATCATTGAATAATCATCTATAGCGCGTCTTGTATAGCTCAAGACGCTTTTCATATTTTCCATAGCTTGTCCTAACTTTTCGGAATTTCGTCCCGATTATTTTTTGCCGAGAAAGGCATCAAACGAGCAGGTGTCGTATATTGCTTTTGCATCTGCCGAAAGGATACTGTTTTTACTATCATCGAGGCTGTCCGACAGATAAAGCGGAGGGTATAGCTTGTTTCCCGATGCGCCGCCCTTTACCGCCTCTGTTATCACTATTGACGGAGGAGCGGAGGGATATGCGTGAACGAATATAATAACCTTTGGCTCAAGCCTGCTTGCGCGCAGAGCGCAGAGCAGGTCGGCGAGTCTGTCGGGACGCCAGACCGTGCAGAATTTACCGCCGTGCTTGAGAAGTCTGTGCGCGCAGGAGCAAAAATCCTCAATTCCGCCAAAGACCTCGTGGCGAGCGATAAACTTCTCGTCGTGCTGATTTCGCTTGCCTGAGTCAGCCTTCATATACGGGGGATTGGCGAAGACACAGTCAAGCTCACCGTTTGTGTCCACAGAGTGTATATCCCGCAGATCCGAGTGTATAGCGGTTATTTTTCCGTCAAGCTGATTTTCTTTTGAGTTTTGCGCTATAAGAGAAGCAAAGCTCTCCTGCACCTCGACGGCGTAAACGTGTGAGAACTTACCCCTTGACTGACACAAAAGTGAGATAACTCCCGTGCCGCTTCCAAGATCTGCCGCTCGCTTTTTCGCGCCGCCTGACAAATAAGCCGCAAGAAGATACGCGTCCGTGCCAAAGGTCAGACCGCGGTTGTCCTGCGACAGAGTAAGATTTTCATTTATTTTAACAGAGTTTTTCTGTGAGCTCATAAGTTTCTCCATCTAAAAATTTACGCCGAGCGTTAACTCGGCGTAAATTAAGTAATTATGCCTGAACGGGTGCACCTACGGGGCAGGTATCTGCACAGTTTCCGCAATCAATGCACTTATCTGCATCAATTACATATACACCGTCGCCCTCAGCGATAGCCTCAACGGGGCAGTCTGCTGCACAAGCGCCGCAACCGATGCAATCTTCGGTAATCTTGTATGCCATAGTATCATCCTCCGTTAAAAATATTTTACGAGTACATTGTACCACAAAAAATCAATTATTTCAACACCTAATTGAAATTTTTTTGCCTTTTTAATAAAAATTATTTTTCTTCCTTGCGCTCGGGACGTGAAATCACCTTAACCTCGTCTCGATGGAAGGTCTTGGGAGCTACGTCGGGTTGGTCGTCAAGACGCACCTTTATCTTGCCTGCCAATGGCATTACCTCGGTGACAATGCCGACGCCATCAGGGGTTTTTACCTTGGATTCGACGGGGGGAGTTTTTGATGCTTCATCCTCATAGGTGGAATATTCGTACTGCAAGCAACACATAAGTCGTCCGCAGCAGCCCGAGATCTTGCCTGAATTGAGCGAGAGATTTTGCTCCTTTGCCATCTTTATAGACACCTGAACGAAGTCGGAGAGGAAGGTCGTGCAGCAAAGAGGTCTGCCGCAAGCGCCAAGACCGCCCATTATCTTTGCCTCGTCGCGAATACCTATCTGACGAAGCTCGATTCGTGTCTTGAATACCCCCGCAAGATCCTTTACAAGCTCACGGAAGTCAACGCGTCCCGCGCTTGTAAAATAGAAAAGAAGCTTGGAGTTGTCAAAGGTGTACTGCGCCTCAACGAGCTTCATATCAAGCTCGTGCTTTTGTATTTTTTCAAGGCAGATTGAGAACGCCTCTTGCTCGCGACGTTTGTTTTCGTCGTTATGAGCCTTGTCCTCCTTGGTCGCGATGCGCAAAACGGGGCGCAGCGGAAGCACCAGAGACGTTTCGGAAACCTCCTTGTCGCCAAACGCCACCTCGCCAAATTCGGGACCGCGCGCGGTCTCAACTATAACGTATGCGCCGTCATGCACGTCTATGCCGTTTCTGTCAAAGAAATATATCTTTCCGTTTGCCTTGAATCTGATTCCCGCAACGTGAATTCTGGGAGTGTCCTCCGTGCTTATGCTGACTGTCACCTCAGGGGTGTCACAATCAAGCTCGGGCGAGAACATATCCTCCTCAGCTATTGCCGCATCAAGCTCAAAGTCCTTGACCTGCTCGGCATTCTGCGTCTGCGCCTCAGTGGGCTTGTTGTGCTTGCGCTTTTTATAATAAGGCTTTTTGTGGCGCTTCTTGTTTTGCTGATTTGAAAAATTGTTATTATTTGAATCCATAATTATCCTTTCGTATTCAGATAAGCTCTGAATTTTTGAGCATATTTACAGTTGTTAGCTTCACATTTGAATTTTTGGAAAGATCGTCGATCGCCTGCTCGGTCGCTCCAAACAGCTTGAGAAGCTTTTGGGAGGTAAAGTGGGTCGCAAGCTCGCAAGCCTGCTCTCTGTCTGCGTAGAAGCAGAGAGGAGCATCGTCGCTTTTTTTGAGCAAGAGAAGATCGCGCAGAGCGTTCTGGATGTAATAAAGTCTGTCGCATATCTCATGACGCTTTGAGCCCAATGAGGACACGAGCTCAAGCTTATCTCGATTGAGCTTTCCTGAAGCGAGATTTATAAAATCCTTCGCGATTCTGCGGTTTTCAAGTATCTGCCTGCGCTTTCTTGCATCAAGCAGGGAAAGTGCACGGCCTATGCTTCCGTCCGCGGCGCATATCATTTCCGAAAACTCCTCGGGAGATTGTGCCTTGAGTTCAACCGCCTTGCGATTTTGACTTAAAATATATGCCTCAATATCCTCTCGGGATATTTTTTCAGTTCGCAGAATTGGCGCGCGGCTCTTGACTGTCTCAAGCAGAGCGGAGGAGTTTTCGCATATCAGGAAGAAAAGCACGTACTCGGGCGGTTCCTCCAGAGAGAGCAAAAACGCGTTTTGCGCTTGAGTTGTCATAGTATCCGCGGGGTCAATAATATATGCCTTGACAGAAAGATCGGTCGGTGGCAGATATATATCGTTCTTGAGAAATCTTATGGCATCAACGCTGATGCTTACTCTGTCCTCCTCGGGAGCTATACGGATGACGTCGGGAGAGCGTCCCTCAAGTATTTTTCTGCAGGAGATGCACTTTTCACATGGGAGAGAGCTGCCTTCGTTATGTCTTTCGGCGCAGGAGAGCGCGGCGATAGTCTGAAGAGCTATGGTGTGTCTGCCGCTTCCCGCGCAGCCCTCGATAATATATGCGTGTGAGAGAGAATTATCATTTACCGCACGCGCAAGTCTCAAGCACAAAGACTTGTTGCCGACAATTGACGTAAACGTGTTATTCATGACCTTCTCCCCTCAACAAACAATTATACAAATTATATTATAACAAAAACAATCTGTATTGTCAAGAAATTTATCTCGGTATTTTTTGTATATGCCAAGCTCTAAGGATACTACAACCAAAAAGTCCCCGCCGCGCAGAATGGCGGCGGGGTAAGCTTTAGTGCTTCTTCTCTGAAAAATATTTTAGTATCGCGCGTCTTGTGACTATGCCCATAAACATTCCGCGATCATCCACCACGGGAACGAAGTTGTGGTCGAGAATAGTCGTGAGCAGATCCTCCATTGATGCGGTTATACGGACGGTAAAGTCCTCCTTATGTACTGCCTCGTCGATAGATATATCCTCAAGGTCAGCCATGTCTATGGTCCCTATGTTAAATATGCTTCTCAAAAAATCTCCCTCGCTGATATAACCCGCATATTCCCCCGTTTCCTTTATAACGGGCAGGGCGGTGTATCCGTAGTGTCGGAGCTTCTCAAGACCCTGACGCATACTGTCTCCCATCGTCAGAAAAGCCACGTTGTTTTTCGGGGTGAGAAAAAATGCAATATTCATTGAAATATCCTTTCGATAAACTTGTTTTATATTTTGCTTGAAGTGTGATCAAAATCTCTTGCGGCCCCTTCTGCTTATATACAAAGCTATACCGGAGCAGAGAATTATTAGGGTTATAAGTCCAAAGGCTATGCTCCATACCACAGGTATACTCGTGGGAACCTTCAGAAATGATCCCGAGATGCTTTTTTCCTCCACGTCAAGCGAGCTCTGGAAGCTCTGCGCGCCGCCCATGTACGAAACTGATACAAGCAGATAAACGATGTTTATCGAATGAGTTTCGGCGATCTTTGGGGAGAATGCTTCGTATGAGGAGAACCAGAACATATTTGCCGTGTTCTCGGTTTCTTTGTCGATCATCTTTTGAGAGCTATACGCTATTACAAATTTTTTCGGATGATCATTGTCGGCAGCTGTGGCTTTTTCGGAAGTTGTAAATATTTCTCGGATAACGAATTCCGTATCCTCGGGTTGAGTTTTGATAATAGGGTGAGCGTTTGGGATGCGGGGCTTGATATCGTCTCCGTCTGATGACGGCTTGCTTGAGGAGACAAAGGATACCGCGGGGTGCTCTAAATTGACGTCCGGGACAAGATATGTATTATTGTAGTTTGTGTGATGATCCTTATCGCTGTCGTTTATTACACCGTTCTGAGCTGTCAGTCCAAAGAATTCTGTCACGCGCATAAGGTTTGGCATCTGCACATTTTCGGGCGATGTTATAAGAATGACGTCGCCTCCGCGCTCAAGATATTCTATTATTTTATCCGCGTCGGTTGATGAGATATCGGTTTGAGGAGCGGATATAACAAGAGCGGAGCAATAAGCGGGGATAGCATCGAAATTATCAAGCAAGAGCTCGTCGAGCGCGCCTGTTTGCGAATACTTAAGGCTTGAATAGAAGGACTCGTCAACGGGCAGCTCGCCGTGGCCCTTGAGAGTAAATATTGTGCTTACGTTCTCAAGTGTGACGTATTCAAGGCCTGATGCGATAACGCTGTCAAGATCAAAGAATGTGTCGTAGCCTATCTGGGATACGTCGTAACCCTCTGACGTTAGCTGTTGACAGAACGCGAGAAATTCATCCTCTGTATAACGGTACGAGCCGACCTTGTAGCTGTAGTATGTGGACGAATTGATAACTATATGTCTCTTTGCGCTCTCTATTATAATGCTGTTATTGCTCAGGGGCCTTATTCCGTCGCCGTTGACGTGATAATAAGACACACCGATATACTTTTCAACAAAATCAGGATCGGCAGTGACGTTTATCAGCTTATAATCTATATGCGGGTTTGTCGCCTTATATTCCATGATGACCTGCTCTATCTGGGGATCGGGAATACCGCGCTCGCTAAGAAGGAAAATGGATATATCCTCGTCTGCTTTGCTTGCATATTCCTTGGACACGTCTGAAAGGGAATATATGCCAAGGCCCGACGCATCAAACGATGTGAATGCGGTGGGGATAGAAAAAACTCCAAGATTTATTGCGACGATAAGAATTGTGGATGCAGCAACGACGAGAGCTGATTTTTTGTTTGTTCGCCTACCGGAGATCCTTCCTTTTTCGATGACTGCGCAGGAAAGAAAGACAAAGAACGCCGCTACTGACACAAGATATATAACATCCTTGATATCAAATATTCCAAGCGAGAATTTAGAGATTTTTTCAAACGGAGAAAGAAATCTGAATATTCTGTGGAACAGAGACGAGAAGCTGACGGGCGACACGAGATAGGCTATTGCGGTGGGGATAAGAAATACGCCAAGTGATATACTGCCAATCGTCAGTTTTTCTGATACAAGCCAGATTATAAGGCAAATTATAATTTCCAGCACTACTATAGCTACAAGCGAAGCTATGGGGGACGTGGGTATGTAAGCTGAAAGTATTGTGCCTGAGTAGAGAAGAGCCAGAACAAGCGCGCCTATGATACATGAAAGCACGCTTGAGCGAGAATTAGCTCCAATAAACATGCATATCGCGATAGTGACCGCGCCAACGAGGAAGTACGCAAATATTGACGCGTAGGACTGCGCAAGGAGTACGTTGCCATATATTGAAAGCAAGAGCGGCATAACTGCCAGCACAAGCGTTGGAATTGCGAGCATCGTGAGAGCTGCGAGGTATTTTCCCAAAACAATATTGTGAGTTTTTATAGGTAGGGAGAGAAGAAATTTTATGTTTCCGCTTTTGTTTTCGGGCGCGAATATTGACATACACAAAAAGGGAATTGTCAGAATGGTCGACATAACCAAAAGGCTGATTCCGTATTCTATTTGGGGAACAGCGCTGACAAGGTTTGTGGTAATGACCGACACGCCTATAAGCCCGATTGATACCGCAATATAAATCCAACCGAATAGAGTTGTCAGGTGAGCTTTAAGCTCACGCTTGTAGATTGCGCCCATTATTTAGTCCCCCCCTCGAGAAATTTCTTGATGTCCGTATCAAGCTTACCAAAAGAAAGAGTCGCTCCGCTATCGCAAAAAGAGAAAACCATTGGGTCCTCCGACGTTATAATAACGCATTTGGATCTGGTGAGAGTCTTTATGAGCTTGAAAATTTCCTGCGATTCATTTTTGTTAAGGCCGTACGTGGGGTTATCAAAAAGAACTACGGAGGGATTTGAAATTATTGCCTGAGTTATTCCGAGTCGCGCCTTGCCCACAGCGCTGAGCTTTGATATGAGCGCATCCTTGAGAGCAAGAAGATTTGTTGCGACAAGGGAATTTTTGATGCTTTTCTGAGCCTGCTCGTACTCCATCTGCTTTGCTTCGGCTATAAATGATAAATATTCAATAACCGTCATATTGCTGTAAAAGGGCATATCCTCGGGCATATAGCTCATAATGAGCTGTGCGCCCTGTCTGTCAGTTGCTATATTGTGACCGCAGATCAGGATCTCTCCGTCAGTGATATTACGAATGCCTGCGAGGGCGTCCATAAGAGTCATTCTTTCTGCCTTGTCCTGACACAGAATACCGAAAATTGTTTTTTCAGGTACGGTCAAGCTTATATTGTCCAGGCGCAATATATTGCCGTGCTTTTGGGTCAGGTTGTTTATGATTATCAAGGTGTTTGCCTCCAAATATTTCTTTTACTCAATTATTATTATACCATAAAAAGTAAATGTGTCAAGTCCGTGATAGGTTTTCAAAAAAATACATGCGCTGGTGATATCTGTCGTAAAAAATACGGCATTTGGTAATTGACAAAAAACGTGTTATGTGATATAATTTATGATGAGTAAATCTGTAAAAAGTTGTAAAAAATCAAACTTATTTCGGAGGGACTATGGCAGATAAAAATTATTCACAGGATAAATATCTGTTCCATCAGGGAACGTCACGCCGAGCTTACAATTATATGGGTGCTCACAGAGAGGGAGACAGAATCTTCTTTAGAGTCTGGGCGCCGAATGCAGAGGCGGCTTTTGTCGTTGGAAGCTTTAATTCTTGGGCAAGCGACTGTCCTATGCAGAGGATCAGCGACGGCGGAATCTGGGAGGCTTGTCTTCCCGCAGACACCGTAAAGCAGGGAGACATTTACAAGTACAAGCTTATAAATCACGGCAGGGAGATATACAAGTCTGACCCCTATGGAGTTATGATGGATTCTCCTCCCGATGCGGCGAGTGTCATATACGACATAGAAGCCGAGTATAGATGGCACGACGAGGGATGGTTATCTCACCGACTTGACTTAAGTCGAGAAGGATTTTACAAGCAGCCTATGAACATATACGAGCTGCACCTCGGCTCGTGGAAAAGACACGAGGACGGAAGCTATTTCAACTATAAGGAAATTGCCGACGATCTTGCGCCCTACGTAAAGCAGATGGGATACACCCATATTGAGATAATGCCCGTGTCCGAGCACCCATTTGACGGGTCTTGGGGCTATCAGGTCGGCGGATATTATGCGCCGACGTCCCGATTCGGCACACCTCATCAGCTTATGAACTTCGTTGACATTATGCACACGGCGGGAATAGGCGTTATTATGGACTGGGTGCCTGCGCATTTTCCAAAGGACGCCTTTGGTCTTTATGAGTTTGACGGTCAACCCCTTTACGAGTATCAGGGCAAGGACCGTATGGAGCACAAGGGCTGGGGAACGAGATGCTTTGACGTTGGACGCGAGGAGGTTCAGTCCTTCCTCGTATCAAACGCGTTCTACTGGATAGACAAGTATCACATCGACGGCTTACGTGTTGATGCGGTTGCATCAATGCTTTATCTTGACTATGACAGAATGCCGGGCGAGTGGGTGCCGAATATCTATGGCGACAATCGCAATCTTGAGGCGATAGCATTTTTCAAAAAGCTGAATTCCTCGATAAAGAGCGAATATCCCGACGTGATGACAATAGCCGAGGAGTCAAGCGCGTGGTGTAATATTACGGGCTTTGAGAATGACGGCTTGGGATTTGATATGAAGTGGAATATGGGCTGGATGAACGACACCTTGTCGTACGCCAAGGAAGAGCATATACACAGAAAATATCATCACGACAAGCTTACCTTCCCGCTTATGTACGCGTTTAACGAAAAATACGTGCTTCCCATTTCTCACGACGAGGTGGTTCACGGCAAGAAGTCCTTTGTAGACAAGATGGCGGGGGACTATTGGAGAAAGTTTGCGGGTGCGAGGGTTTTCCTCGCCTGGCAGATGACTCACCCCGGCAAAAAGCTCAACTTTATGGGCAACGAAATAGCGCAGTTCAGAGAGTGGAACTACGACGATAGCATTGAGTGGTTTATGCTTGACTACGATATGCACGCCAAATATCAGCTCTACTGCGCAGAAATAAATAATTTCTATCTTTCACGTCCCGAGCTGTGGCAGATAGACGACTCTTGGGAGGGCTTCCAATGGATAGAAGCAGACGATTCTCCAAGAAGCATAATATCCTTCCGCAGAATAGGCGAGGGCGGTAAGGAGCTTATAGTAGTTCTGAATTTCACCCCCGAGACCTACGAGAATTTCACAATCAGGGTAGAACGCGCGGGAGTTTACAAGGAACTGTTCAATTCCGACGATAAAAGATACGGCGGAAGCGGTGTGACCAATACGGGCGCGGATCTTGAGAGCGTTTATGAGCTTGAGGAGGAAACCCTGCATTTCCGTATGCCTCCGCTTGGCGCGTGTGTTCTTTGCTTTGACAGAGAAAAGCAAGCGCCACAAAAGCCTGCGCGCAAAACGCGTCGCGTCAAAAAGGCAAAATAAAACCGAGACCCATAGCATAATATATAACGCGAGACCTAAAAACATATTAAAAATTAAGGAGACAAGTCTATGTTCAAGAAAAAAGAATGTGTCGCTATGCTCTTGGCAGGCGGACAGGGTTCAAGACTTTACGCGCTTACTACAAAAACCGCAAAGCCTGCGGTACAGTTCGGCGGAAAATACCGTATTATCGACTTTCCGCTTTCAAACTGCATAAACTCGGGTATTGACACCGTCGGAGTTCTTACGCAGTATCAGCCTCTCGTGCTCAACGAATACATTGGAAACGGTCAGCCTTGGGACCTTGACAGAGTATGGGGTGGAGTCACCGTGCTTCCTCCTTATCAGGGACAGAAGTCTGCTGACTGGTACAAGGGTACGGCAAACGCTATTTATCAGAATCTCCAGTTCATAAACAGATACGAAACAGACCACGTAGTTATCCTTTCCGGTGACCATATCTACAAAATGGATTATGCGAAAATGCTCGAATACCACAAGGAAAAGAACGCGGACTGTACTATCGCCGTTATTGACGTGCCGATCGAGGAGGCAAGCCGCTTCGGTATTATGAGCACATACGAGGACGGAACCATTTATAAGTTCACCGAAAAGCCCAAGAACCCCGACAGCACCAAGGCGTCTATGGGTATATACATATTCAGACGCGACAAGCTTGAGCAGTATCTCGTAGCTGACGAGGCAGACGAGAATTCCTCCAACGACTTTGGAAAGAACATAATCCCCAATATGCTCGCTGACGGACAGAGAATGTTCGCTTACAGCTTTGAGGGATATTGGAAGGACGTTGGAACTATTTCTTCTCTTTGGGAAGCAAACATGGACCTTCTCGGAAGCAACCCCGTGCTCAACATCGGCGGCGACGACTGGAAGATCTATTCCAGACATTCCGCGCGCGGACCTCAGTTTGTAGGTTGTGACGCAGAGATAGAAAACTGCTATATGACCGAGGGCTGTGAGATATACGGCAAGGTTAAAAATTGTGTTATCGGCGCAAACGTAAGGATAGAGGCGGGCGCATACGTTGAGGACTGCGTTCTCATGGGCGATCTGACCATAAAGAGCGGAGCGGACGTAAGATATTCCATTATCGATACAGGCGTTTCTATTGGTGAAAACGCAAAGGTAGGCGCACCCCGCGAAAGCGCGAAGGGCGTGACCGTTATAGGTGAAGACGTAGAGATACAAAACGGTGCTGTTGTTGAGGACGGCGCTATGATAAGTGAATCAAAGTAATAGGAGGGAACGGATATGACAGTAGCAGGACTTATATTTGCAAATATACACGATAATACTATACCCGAGCTTACAAGAACAAGAACTATGGCAAGCGTACCCTTCGGAGCAAGATACAGACTTATCGACTTTATGCTCTCGAATATGGTAAATTCGGGAATTACAAAGGTTGGCGTTATCGCCAGCAACAACTACGAGTCCCTCCTCGACCATCTCGGAACGGGCAAGGACTGGGATCTTGCGAGACGCTCAGGCGGTATAAAGATCATTCCTCCCCATATCACCTCTTTTGATAATAACGCATCAGGCCTTTCCTCCTCAAGACTTGAGGCTATACTTGGCGCGGCAAACTTTGTCAACAGATGCAAGGAGGATCATCTTGTAATGGCAGATTGCGACATAATCTGCAACATAGATCTTACAAAGGTTATAGCCGAGCATGATAAGAGCGGAGCGGATATTACATTTATAACAAAGGCTCAGGACCTTACAAGCGTTGTATCAGCGGAAAAAATAATTGTCATTGATGCAGATGAAAACGGCAGAGTCACCGATTTTGCTGAGAAAAATCGTTTTGACGGCGTCGCTAACGTCTATGCAAACATAATGATAATCAAGCGCTCCTATCTCGTAAGCATCATGCAGAACTCTATGGCGCACGGATACCACAGATTCTTGCACGATATTCTTGCGCGCGAGGTAAATAAGGCTAACTATAGAATATACAATTACGACGGCTTCCACGCAACCATAAACTCCATGGAGACTTATTTCTCCTGCTCTATGCAGCTTCTTGAACAGGACGTAAGAGAAGGTCTTTTCGGAGATAAGAATTATCCCATACTTACAAAGGTTCGCAATTCTGCTCCCACTCGCTATTGCGAGGGCGCAAGAGTAAAGAATTCCGTTATCGCGGACGGCTGTGTTATAGAGGGAACTGTTGAAAACTCTATTATTTCCAGAGGCGTTCACGTTTGCAAGGGAGCGGTAGTAAGGAATTCCATACTTTTCCAGGATGCTTATATTTGCGAGGGCGCGTCCCTTAACTGCGTAGTTGCGGATAAGAACGTAATGGTTAAGAACGACCGTGTTCTTTCGGGACACGAAACTATGCCGTTCTTTATCGGTAAGCGCGTCACTGTATAAGCTAATATCAGAAAGGGAAATAATATGAAAAAGATACTTTTTGTAGGCGCAGAAACTATGCCTTTTGCCGCAACGGGCGGACTTGGTGACGTTATGGGCTCGCTTCCCGCAGCACTCAAGGCGCTTAGTCGTGAAAACGACGTAAGAGTAGTTATGCCGCTTTATTCCGCGATTTCCGACAAATGGAGAGCGCAGATGAAGGATGAGGCTATATTTAGGGTCAGCCTTGCGTGGAGAAATCTGTACTGCGGCGTCAAGAGTCTTGAAAAGGACGGCGTTAAGTATTACTTTATAGACAACGAGTATTATTTCAAGCGTGACGGAGGTCTTTACGGCTTTTACGATGACGGTGAAAGATACGCGTATTTCTGCAAGGCAGTACTTGAAATGCTCCCCCATATAGACTTTTATCCCGACGTGCTTCACGCAAACGATTGGCAGTCAGCTCTGTCCGTGGTGTATCTTAACACGAAGTTCCATCACAGAGACGGATACGAGAAAATAAAGAGCGTATTTACTATACACAATATTGAATATCAGGGTAAGTACGATCCCTCAATTCTCGGTGAGGTCTTTGACCTTGGCCCTGAGTATTATGCTCTTATGAGATACGATGACTGTATCAATCTTATGAAGGCGGCTATAGAGTGCGCGGATATGGTAAGCACCGTAAGCCCCAGATATGCCGAGGAGATAAAGGGCTGGGAGTACTCTCACGGACTTTATCACGTTCTTTACAGAAACTCCCACAAGCTCACGGGAATTCTCAACGGAATAGACTACAACTACTACAATCCTTCAAAGGACGAGGCTATCGTTAAGAATTACGACAGACGTAATTTTGTATCCGGCAAGGCAGAGAACAAGCGTGATCTTCAAAGAACGTACGGTCTCCCCGAAAGAGATGACGTTCCTATGATCGCTATCATATCCAGACTTGCAACCCACAAGGGGCTTGACCTTGTGCGCGATATGGCTTATCAGCTTGTTTATGAGCGAGACGTTCAGCTCGTGGTGCTTGGCAAGGGAGAGCAGCAGTATGAGGACTTCTTTGTAGGGCTTCAGAATGCTTATCCCGATAAGGTAAGAGCGCTTATGCTTTACGACAGAGATCTTTCAAAGAAGATATATGCCTCTGCCGATATTTTCGTAATGCCCTCAAAGAGCGAGCCCTGCGGACTCTCGCAGATGATCGCGTCAAGATACGGCGCTATTCCCGTGGTTCGCGAAACGGGAGGACTTTACGATTCCATTAAGCCCTATTGGGAAAAGGACGGAGAGTTTATGGGTAATGGATTTACCTTTGCGAACTACTCCTCCTACGAGCTTTATGATCGCATAAACGCGGCGCTTGAAATGTATGGAGACAAGAAAACATATAAAAAGTTTGCCAGCAAAATAATGGGAACAGACTTCTCCTGGAAGACGTCTGCCCAGAGATACATGGAAATGTACGATTCAATACTATAATTTATCATTTTTAGATGACGGATGAGCCGTCATGGAAAGGTCCTTTAATGAACAGCAATCTCAATTCAACGCAAATCAAAGAAAACATAGAGGTAAAGCTCGCAAGATACTTTGGCTGCACTCCTGCCGAAGCATCAAAGGAGCAGATGTATAAGGCAGTAGCCATCACCGTAAGAGACATTCTCACGGAAAAGAGAGGCGTTTTTAAAAAAGAAGTAAACAAAAAAGGCGCAAAGAGAGTGTACTATATGTGCATGGAGTTTTTGCTTGGTCGCTCACTCAAGACAAACCTTCACAACCTTGGACTCGTTGGCGAGTACGAAAAGGCTCTCGGAAGCTTTGGCGTAGAGCTTGACTCGCTTTACGATTGCGAGCCCGATGCGGGACTTGGAAACGGCGGTCTTGGCAGACTTGCTGCCTGCTTTATGGATTCGCTCTCATCTCTTGACTATCCTGCAACAGGATTTTCACTTTGCTATGAATACGGCTTATTCAAGCAGAAGATAGTTGACGGCATGCAGGTAGAGCTTCCCGACGTATGGCTTCCCGGCGGCGACGTATGGCTGGTTCCGAGAACTGACCGTCCCTTTGTAGTACGCTTCGGCGGAAAGGTAAAGGAAAGATGGACCGAGGGACATATGGAGGTCTATTACGAGGATGCCGAGGAGATAGAGGCTATACCTTACGATATGATGATATCGGGCGCTGACAGTAAAGCTGCAAGCCGTCTTCGTCTTTGGAAGGCAAGAGATATACACAACTTCAATATGGGACTTTTCACACAGGGACAGTATGCTCAGGCGGTGCAGAACAGCACAAGAGCAGAGGCAATATGCAAGGTGCTTTACCCCTCCGACAATCACGAGGAGGGCAAGCTTCTCCGTCTTTCCCAGCAGTATTTCCTTGTTTCCGCATCGGTTCAGAGTATTATCCGCGACCATATGGCAACCTACGGTACGCTTCATAATCTTGAGGACAAGGTAGCAATACACATCAACGACACTCACCCCGCGCTTTGTATTCCCGAGCTTATGAGAATACTCATTGATGAGTATTTCTATTCCTGGGAGGAGGCTTGGAGCAAGGTAGTGAAGATCTGCTCTTATACTAACCATACAGTTCTCCCCGAGGCGCTTGAGAAGTGGAACGAGGATCTGTTCAGACTCAAGCTCCCCAGAATGTATCAGATCGTTTGCGAGATAAACGAGAGATTCTGCCGCGAGGCTTGGCAGGCATTTCCCGGAAACTGGCAGAGAATATCCAATATGAGCATCGTGGGATACGGCACAGTAAGAATGGCTAACCTTTCGGTAGTCGGTTCTCATTCTGTAAACGGTGTATCCAAGCTTCACTCCGATATTCTCAAAAAGAGCGTATTCAATGACTTTTACAACATGTATCCCGACAGATTTGACAACGTCACAAACGGTATAGCTCACCGTCGTTGGCTGTGCTATTCTAACCCCGCTCTCGCAAATCTTCTTGATGAAACGATAGGCACGGGATACAGACATAACCCTGTCGAGCTTTCCGAGTTTGCAAAGTTTGCGGACGATGCTGCGGTGCTTGATCAGATCCGCAGAATAAAGCACGACAACAAGGTAAAATTTGCAGAGCACCTGTATCATAAGACAGGCAAGAAGCTCAACACGCACACAGTCTTTGACGTACAGATAAAGAGACTCCACGAGTACAAGCGTCAGCTTCTCAACGTGCTCAATATCATCGGACTTTATATTGATATAAAGAACAACCCGAATCTTGAGATTCAGCCGCAGACATTTATTTTCGGCGCAAAGGCAGCTCCCGGCTACCAGATGGCAAAGAGAATAATTCAGCTTATCTGCGCGCTCTCCAAGGATATTGATTCTCATCCCGAGATCAAGGAGAAGATCGACGTTGTATTCCTTGAAAACTATGACGTCACAACGGCTGAGATACTCATACCCTCGGCTGAAATATCCGAGCAGATATCTCTCGCGGGTAAGGAAGCGAGCGGCACGGGTTGTATGAAGCTTATGATAAACGGCGCGCTTACCATTGGTACTCTCGATGGCGCTAACATTGAGATGCTTGAGGCGGCAGGCGCTGAAAATATGTTTATATTCGGTATGACCGCAAAGGAGGTCGAGGACCTCTGGACTCGCGGATACCGTTCCACAGAGTTCTATGCAAACAATGAGAGACTCAAGAAGATAATCAATCAGCTCTATATCGGCTTTGCAGGCGAATCGTTTGCTGACATAGCAACTTATCTTCTCTCATCGGGCTACGGCGTAGCAGATCCGTTCATGTGTCTTGCAGATTTCGAGTCCTACAGACTCACTCACGACAGACTCATCTCCGCATACGCAGATCGCCAGAATTGGTCGAGAATGTCGCTTCTTAATACTGCGGCGTCGGGCTATTTTGCCGCAGACAGATGTATTGACGAGTACGCAGAGAAATTCTGGAATATCAAGCCTGTAAAATAACAGACGTAAGGGGGAAGCCCAAAAGGTTTCCCCCATATAAATCATATCAGACGAGGACCTTATGCTTCCAAAGCTTTTTTCACAGATAGACGAGTATGCAGACGTAAATATAAGAAAATTTGAGGGCGCGCGCGACGTATCAAACATGGGCGCGTTTTGTTGTGGCACGGTGGTTGATATTGAGGTGTCAATATCCCGTATTTTGGGGATAACCACACCCGTATTGCGTATATGCCGCGACGGAGAAGGACAAAGAGATATTCCCATTATTTTCAAGGGCTCGGACGGTGTGAGCGATATATACTGCTTATCTATTGACACTCAGGAGCTGTGCGGAAGCAGGGGTTGCGGACTTTTTTATTATGAAATAGTTTTCGTACGCGGCGATAAAACTGTTTACACCGACACGGTAAATAATATTGATTTTGTGCTTTCCGAAAAAGAGGGCAGAAGATTCAAGCTTCTTGTATATGAAAAGGACTACAAAACCCCCGAGAGCTTTGGCAAGGGTGTTATATATCAGATATTTACCGACCGTTTTTATAAGGGCGAGAGTCAGGAGGCAAAAAGCCTGCCCGTCCGCAAGGACGCTGTTATAAACGAGGATTGGGAGAACGGAATCCCGCAATTTGCCGCCCGTATCGGAGATCCGCTCAAGAACAATATGTTTTTTGGGGGAAATCTTTGGGGCGTTGCAGAGAAGCTGGACTACCTGTCCGAGCTTGGCGTTAGTGTTATATACCTTTGCCCTATATTCGAGGCGTATTCCAACCACAAGTATGATACGGGTGATTATATGAAGGTCGACGAGATGTTTGGCGGCGAGACAGCCCTCAAAAATCTTATAGACAAAGCCAAAGAAAATGGAATATCAATAATTCTTGACGGCGTTTTCAACCACACGGGAGATGACAGCGTGTATTTCAACCGTCGCCGAAGATACGGAAACGGCGGAGCATATAACGATAAAAGCTCCTCTTATTACGATTGGTATCATTTCAAGGACCACCCCTATGAATATGAGTCATGGTGGGGAATAGATATACTTCCGAGACTTAACCACTCAAATCAGCACTGCCGTAGGTTCTTTACGGGCGAGGGCGGAGTTCTTCAAAAATATACCGAGATGGGAATTGGCGGGTGGCGACTTGACGTTGCTGACGAGCTTTGCGACGAATTTTTGGACGAGCTGCGCGAGCGTGTAAAGAAATGCTCCGATGGGCAGGCGGTTATAATCGGCGAGGTATGGGAAAACGCCGCCGAAAAATCTGCATACGGACAGAGAAGAAGATATTTTCAAGGCAGACAGCTTGACAGCGTTATGAATTACCCCTTACGTTCGTCAATAATTGACTTTTGTATGTGGGGAGACGCCGAAGCGCTTTACAATACCCTTGTTGAAATATATTCCTCATATCCCCGACAGGTTTCTGACAAGCTTATGAACATAATTGGAACTCACGATACCGAGCGTATACTGACGGTGCTCGGCAGAGATATGGGCGACGAGGACAGAAGCATGCAGGAGCTTTCCCGCGCAAGACTTTCGGACGAGCAGCGAAGAAAGGGAACGGAGCTTCTCAGGATAGCCGCGGCGCTCCAATATACAGTTTACGGAATACCGTCACTTTATTATGGCGATGAGGTGGGTATTGAGGGCTATCGCGATCCCTTCTGCCGTATGCCTTTCCCGTGGCATGAGCTTGATGCTTCTGCGCGCGCAGAGATACTTGACTTTTACAAAAAGCTGGGTAGCATACGACATAACGAGCAGGCGCTTGACGGCGGAGATTTCTGTGTTCTGGATCACAGCGAAAGCTCTATATGCTTTATGCGTAGCAAGGGAGACTCCAGACTTATAGTTATAGCCAACAGAGGAGAGGAGTATCAGCTCGACATACCGAGCGGAGAGAGCTATCTCGATCTTATTGATGGCTCAGAGCATACGGAAACTGTTTTAGTACCCGAAAATTCAGTTAAAATTTTCAAAGGACTGTAAAAAAATGAAGTACGTAAATTCATTAAAATATATAGACGGCTTTCGGCTCGCATCCGAGGGAGACGGTGTATCCGTCAAGAGAATAGCCGAGCTGTGCGCATCTCTTGGACAGATAAACCGAGGTGTAAGATTCATCCACGTTCCCGAGGGCGTTGCGGGTCACGGCTGCGCTCTGCTGCTTGAGGGTATGGTAAAGGCGGCGGGTTATAGGATAGGCAGAATTTGCACCACCCGTGAGTTTGATTCCAGAGCGTCGGTATTCATAGGGGGAGAGATACCCTCTATTGAGGACTATAACAAGTGCGTCGCCGAGATAAAAAGCAAGGTAAATAAGAACTACGAGAGTGACTATTGCAGAGAAGAAATTATTTTCGTGCTTTCGCTTTTGTTGTGCAGGCTGGGCGGATGTGAGTTTATAATTCTTGAGGGAACCGAGAGATTTGACAAGGTTTGCGCTCCGTACGAGCTTGCCGTGATACCAACTGTTTACGACACTGAGCGCGCGACAGAGAAGATTTCCCGTCTGTGCGATGCGGTAAGATGTGGCACCCGTGAGGTTGTCAGCGGAAATCAGAGAAGTGATGTTTACAATTACATATCCACCGTTTGCGCACCGTCGGGACAGAGACTTTTCATTCCCGCAAAGGCACAGTTTGAGGTGGTGGAAAAATCCTCCAGACGACTTGTTTTCAACTACAACGGCAGGGACGGATTTTGCCTCAAGACCCCTTCGCTTATCATGCGCGATTGCGCTATGACGGCGATAGAGGCAATTATGGCGATACGACGCGAGGGAATAAGAATTCCCGTATCCGCAATGCTCTCGGGCATTGAGTCGGCGGGAAGCTGCGGCTCGTTTGAGGTTATTTCTTATACGCCCACAATTATAACCGACAACTCTGCGGAGCCCGACGAGGTCTCTCTTATGTATAAGACCTTTTGCGAGATATTCGGAGAGGACAAAAAATTCTCGGTATGTATTCCCGCGGATAGCAGCGAGGATATAGAAAGACTGCTCTCTTCCATACCTGACGAAAGGATAAACAGGATATTGGTCTGCGGCCATAATTACGACTTGAATGAGTATCATTCGAGAGCAGTATCCGTCTGCAGAACACATAAGGATGCGGCAAAAATAATTACCGCGGATAAGGACTTTGATAGTATCTGGATATGCTTTGGCGGTCAGCTTTCGCAAAATATCAAGTCAGAGACGATAAAGTAAATAAATAAAGGTCAAGCGCTCACAAGGCTTTGTTGAGAGCTTGACTTTTTTTGATTTTCCGGATTTTCATATAAATGTATTTTACGCATATAATGAGTTGTGAAGGGAAAGAATAGTAATATCAACGACCGGGGAGGTACAGAGTGGTGACAAAACCGCAGATAATAAAATGCAGCGCAAGAGAAATTCTTGATTCAAGAGGAAATCCCACGATAGAGGCGACGGTGGTGCTTTCAGACGGAAGTCTTGGCGTGGCGTCGGTCCCGTCGGGAGCTTCTACGGGTATATACGAGGCAGTCGAAAAGCGTGACGGAGATAGCTCGCGATACAACGGCAAGGGAGTGCTTTCGGCAGTCAACAGTGTATGCCGCACTATTTCCCCCGCGCTCATAGGCGTATATGCCACCGAGCAGAGCGAGGTGGATAGAATACTTTGTGAGCTTGACGGCACGGAAAATAAGCAAAACCTTGGCGCAAACACAATCCTTGCGGTATCATTGGCAAATGCGAGGGCGTGCGCAAACAGCTATCGTATGCCGCTATACAAATTTATCGGCGGAATGGAGGCTAAGGTGCTTCCTATTCCTATGATGAATATTCTCAACGGCGGAGCGCACGCAAATAACAATATCGAAATACAGGAATTTATGATAGTTCCCACCGCTGCGCCGTCGTTTACTGATGCGGTAAGAATGGGCAGCGAGATATATCATAAGCTTGGCGAGATACTCAAAAAAGAGAAAAAATCCGTAGCCGTGGGTGACGAGGGAGGATACGCGCCAAGCCTTGACTCTGACGAGCAGGCATTGGAATATATATGCAGAGCCATTGAGGCAAGTGGCTATTCGGATTCGGTCAAGCTTGCGCTTGACGCGGCGGCGTCCGAGTGGTACAGCGAGGATGACTCCTGCTACAAGCTCAAAAAAAGAGGAATGGAATACGATAGAGACGGGCTGATAGATTTCTGGGAAAAGCTCTGTAATCTATACCCCATAATTTCCATTGAGGACGGACTTGACCAGCGCGATTTTGTGGGCTGGAGCAAGCTGACCGAGCGCATAGGCAAAAGATGTATGCTTGTAGGTGACGACCTGTTTGTCACCAACGTCAAGAGGCTCAAGGAGGGAATTGGTATGGGCGCGGGCAACGCGGTGCTTGTCAAGCCCAATCAGGTTGGAACGCTCACCGAGGTTATCGACGTCACGAGCACGGCGTATGCAAAGGAGTATATATCTATTATGTCGCACCGCTCGGGCGAGACCGAGGACACTACTATTGCAGACCTTGCAGTAGGACTTGGTACGAAATTTATCAAGTCTGGCGCGCCTTGTCGTAGCGAGAGAGTTGCAAAGTATAACAGACTTATAAGAATCGAGGCATCGCTTGGCAAGAGCGCCAAGTACGGCTTTAATTTTGGCAGTATAAGACCTACCGTAAAGACCTTCTGCGGCGAGTCCTTCGAATAAAAAAAGGCTTTTACACCTCGGTGTAAAAGCCTTTTTTGGAATCATATAGTTCCCGTGATAATCACCGTGACTAATCCGGGTTGCGTTGACACAACACCCGTTTGGGTGTCGCGGGTGTAGGTTGCCGCGGGGATGGTGACGGAGTCGTCTGTGGTGGTGGGTATAGTCAAAAGTCCGGTTGCCTCGTTATAAGTATAGTTGTCTGTCAGGAGAGCTCCGTTTATATACACCGCTATATCCGTGGGCGCGGGAGTGAATATGTCGGTGAGCTGTACGTTCGTTGCGGCGATATTACCATAGTTATATATACTTATCGTGTAGGTTATCTGCTCGCCGCACACTACGGGGTCGGGAGACATCTGCTTGATAAGCCGCACGTCTGCAGCGGAGAGAATATTGATGGTGCTGCTGTCCTCGCCCGATTCGCAAAGTCCGTCTGCGTCGGCAATTACGTCGTTGGTAATACTGCCGAATTCAACCGAGAGGGGAGCAAACTCGTTGACCTCTACGATATAAACTATTATCGCGTTGGAGTTGCCCGGGAGGGAGGGAATGTTGAACTGAAGCTCGCCCGTGCCCGTTATTTCTACGCTAAGCTGATTTGTGAGAACACCGTTTACGTAAAGCTGAGCGGGACCAACGTATGTCAAGGGAGTGACGGGCTGAGTCATTGCGGGGGGAGTAAATTTGCCGAGATCGTCGGTGACTATCACATTTTCAATAGTGGTGTTGCCCGTGTTTTCGAGTGTAATGATATACGTAAGCTCGTCTTCTGCCGAGTAGAACCCGTTCAGCGAGTTTTTGGTGACGGTCAGAGGTCCCTGCAGAGTAGTAGTCGCAAGATTTGATGATGCAGATGCGCCTGTCACGTTGCCGTAATTGAAGGTTATCTGCGCGCGGTTTTCTATATTTTGTGCCATAATAAATACCTTTCTGTAATTTTTAAGGAGGGATATGCGCATAAGCTGTCCCTACTGTCATTTTATGACGAAAAAGGCAGGATTGTGACACGTAAAAGGGCGCTGCCTTGGCAACGCCCTTTATTGTATTATTTTATCTCCACCGCATCTCCAAGAGAGAGCGAGAGAATATACGTGCGCTCAGGCTTTTTGCCAAAGATGCGCTCTATTGCGTATGAATACTGGTCCAGCTGATGCTTGTGCGCGTCAGTCATACGAGCCTGCAAAATCTGAGGATTTTTCCGTTCCTCCGGGGATATTCTGTCGGTCTTATAATCGCACAGATATATTGTACCATCGTGATTTTCAATCAGCAGGTCAACAGATCCCTGAACGAATATCTTTTTGTCAGAAACAAGGGATGAAAGCTCCTCGTTCTGTGTGAATTCGGACGCGGGTCGGAACATTCCGAACTTGAACTCCCGGCGAATCTCCTTTGCGCCTGTGATGACAGAGAAGAATTTGCTTCTGATAAATCTTTCAAGCTGGAATTTGTCGAGAATATCTGCGGTACGGTTTGAAATGAAGCCTTCCTTTAGCAGACGGTGTATTTCATTCTCAAGCCCATTCTCGCGCATATTTCCGTAATCACAGTATTGCAAGAATGCGTGCATTGCCGTTCCGCGCTCGGCGGCGTTGGGCTTTTTGTTGACGTCAAGCAGACTGTCAAAGCCTTGAGGCTGCGAGCGCATAAGCTCAATCCTGTTTTTTATTATCTCGGCATTGTCCGCTTTTTCGTTATCCTTTATCTCTCTGTTCTCGTCGGATTGCGAGAACAGTATGCCTGAAGGAATGCTTGAAAATACGCTTTCGTCAAGCATTTTTCCGGACACCTTGGATGCCGCAGCCTTTGAGGGTATTGAGGAGAGTATTATTTCTTCGGGTCTCAAGGACGGGGGAAAGGACATAAGCGCCGCGTAATGTGCCACCTTGGGGTCGACATTCTGCGCGTCATGATTATCACCTTCAGTCTCAAACGGCTCACAAAGGGGTGTATTGTTCAAAAGCGAGTGAAGCGTGACGTTGTACGTGGAGTTATTATGTCCGTCTATATGCATAGCTCCTACCACCCAACCGATAAGCGAGGGCTGGTATATGGTAGATATGCTTGATATGCCGTAAAGATTATATTTTTCAAAGAAGCTCTTGAACGTAGAGTTCCCCGCGACAGTGCCGGAAATGATAAGTCTTTCCTCGGCGCGAGTGAGCGCAACGTAGAGAATTCTCATCTCCTCCTGCAGCGCCTTGCTTTGCACGTCAAGAACAGTTGCCTTATGTATTATGCTTTCAAGCTTTTTGGTGTTGACCTCACCCTCGGGACGGGCGGGAATGTGCATACCCACGCAAAGATCCTTGTCATAGATCAAGGATTTCTGAAAATCCTTTGTGTTGAACTGCAAGCCGCAATCGTAAAGGAAACAGGTGTTGTATTGGAGACCCTTTGACGAGTGCATCGTGACTATGTTGACCGCGTTG
>JAZNWS010000140.1:0-7873 GCA_045593485.1 Eubacteriales bacterium
TCCGAAAATTCCTCAAAATATTCTATCTCTGCAAGTCTGCAAAGGTCTGAAAGCTTCATATAAACCTCCGAAAATATAATTTTTTAAAAATTTATACTTCCGTCGGCTTATTTGCCGTTTAATCGTCGGCGTCGAGATACCTGAACTTCAGCTCAACCACAGTTCCTATCTCAACGGGTGTTCCCGCGGGTATGGATTGCTCGTAAACCACGGCCCCCGTGCCCGACATATAATTTTTAGTTCCCGAAATCTTTATATTGAGTCCGTAGCCCGTGAGCGTTCCGTTTGCCGCCACGGCGGTCATTCCCGAAAGGTCGGGTACTATAACCGTTTTCCTGTTATTTTTGGATTCCTCCGTAGTGTAAAGCACCACCTTTGCCGAGCCCTTTTCCATAAGAGTCAGGGGCGCGGGTGACTGCGCAAGCACCTTGTCGCCGTCGCCTACTATATCAAGCGTCACGCCGTACAGCTTTGCGAGCTCCTGAGCTCGCTCAACGCTGAGCGCTATAAGCCAGGGTGTCTCGATAGCCTGCTTTGCAAGCTCATCCTCGTCAAACACCGCCTCAACTCCGTAGTAAGGCAATACCTCCTCAAGCAGCTGTCCTATGTAAGGCGCGGCAACAACGCTTCCGTAAAGCACGCCCTCGGTAGGCTCGTCAACCATTATTATCGCCGCAATCTCGGGCGAGTCCGCGGGCGCGTACGCCACGGTCGAGCAAACGTAAGGCGTATAATCCGTGTCGTGAGTGTCCTTTTTCTCGGACGTACCCGTCTTTGCCGCGACTCTGTATCCCGCAACGTAGGAATTCTTCGCGCCGCCGTCGGTGGCAACACCCTCGCGGAGCACCTCGGAGACTATTCTTGACGTCTCCTCACTTATTACCTGACGCTTGACCTGAGTTTTATAGGAATAAATAATATTTCCGTCGTTGTCGCGCACCTCTGAGAGCAGGTGCGGAGTGACGAGCTCGCCGCCGTTTGCAACCGCGCTTATAGCCGAAAGGTGCTGCATTACGGATATTTTAAAGTTCTGACCGAAGGACGTGACCGCAAGGTCAAGCTCGGTGAAATTTTCCTTATCAAAGAAGATGCTGACGCCCTCGCCCTGAATGTCTATTCCCGTCTTGTCAAGGTATCCGAAGGCGTTGAAATAATCGTAAAATCTGCTCTGTCCGATACGCGCGCCCATCATCATAAGCACGGGGTTGCAGGACTGTTGGATTCCGCGCGCAAACGTAAGGCTTCCGTGTCCCGTTGTCTTGTGGCACTTTATCTTCTGTCCAAGCACGATATGGTATCCGGGGCAGGAAAAGGTCTCGTTTTCTCTTACGAGATTTTCCTCGTACGCCATTGCCGCGGTAATTACCTTGAAGGTAGAACCCGGCATATATACCTCTGTGGTCACCTTATTGTTCCACATCGCGAGCATAAGTCCCTGCGAGAGCGCGGATTGAAACTCCTCGTACGTGTCATAACGGTACTGATTTTCCTCCGCATTACTTATTCTCAAGGTCTCGCAGTAAAGCTCGCGCGTTTTCTCCAGAAACTCCTCGCTTCCCTCCTCAAGTCTGCTCTCATAAAGCTTTGCGAGAGCCCCGTCAAGCTTGGTCTGCGAATCCTCGTTGAGAGTCCAAGGGTTATTGAGGTCAAAATTCGGGTAGGTCGCCATAGCCAGCACCGCGCCCGTGTTTACGTCCATAACCACGCCGCAGGCTCTATTTTTTCCGCCCGACTCAAGATACGCCTGCTTGACCTGTTCTTCAAGCTCCGCCTGAATGTAAACGTCAATAGTCGTGACCACGCTGTATCCGTCTATCGCGGGAATGTAGCTCTCGTAATCGTAGGGCATTTCTCTGCCCGACGAGTCCTTTGCGGTCACGTACTTTCCGTCCGTGCCCTGAAGATACTTATTATACTGAAGCTCAATGCCATATATTCCGTCGCCGTCGCTGTTGGTAAATCCAAGTGCGTGCGAGCCGAGGCTTTCATAGGGATAATATCTCTTGCTCGTCGCCTGAAGATGCACGAGCGCGAGATCGTCTATCTTTGCCTCCTCAAGAAAGGCTCTGACCTTTGCGGCGTCCTCTTGTGAAATATGCTTTTTGAGGGTTCTGTCTCTGTATCTCGTATATGTAGTCTGAACTAATATCTCATCGTAGGTAAGGCCCAAGGACTCTATCTCTGAGAGCCCCTTAGCGATTATCTCGGCATACCCCTTTGCGTCGTTGAGGGTCTGCTGCGATATTACCGCGGGGTCAATAAACAGCCTGTACGTCGTAATATTTGTGGCAATAACTATACCGTTTTTGTCGTATATCTCGCCTCTGTCCGCGGCGACGGGTGTGACCTGCGTTATCTGGTCTATTACCTTTTGCTCGTATTTTTTGAAATCAAACAGCTGTATAGAAAAGATCCTCAAGCAAAGGAGCAACAGAAGCACCGTGATAACGGCGCAGATCACTGCCGACCTTTTTAAAACCTTATTGCTGGGTGTTCCGCCTTCCACGTCTTCTCTCCTTTCTTTGTTCCTTGTTCTAAATAGATTATATGTTTGTCCGTGTCGGAGATATTACTAAACTCCGCTCCCCGTCAGTCCTCTTTTTTCAGTCCCAACGCCTCGAGAAGCCGCACGATTGCGGACTCTCGCGAATAGTCCGTGTTAAAAATTATCTTGTCCTCGCGCTCAATATGTATATATCTTGACGCGACGTACTCCGCGCTCACCATTCCGTACTGCCCCTCGGCGATCTCCTTTATGTCTATCATATTGTTTTTAACCTCGAGATCAGCATTCAGCTTGGCTTCCTCCTCCTTGAGATCCTCAAGCCTGGACTCAAGACGCGAAATATCGCTTTCTGTGCGGCTTACCATAACGGACGAGGTGACTATCAAAAGAAGTGACACAAAAATTATAATTATTGCCAAGGGCATGCCCTTGGGCAGTCCTTGCCGCTTTGCCTTAACTTCTCCCTGAGCATCGGCGTCGGGAAATCCTCTGCCTATGCTCTCCATCAGCTTACGGGGATTTATCGGTATAAGACCTATCTCCCTCAGCTTTTCCCCTATCAGCTTGCGTATAGCAAGCCGCATCTCTTTTTTTGACTGTAATTTAACTTCCCTTTTTGACTCGGCAAGCGCCCTTCTGTATTCCTCCTCGTCTCTTGACGCGGCGTCGGGGGATTTAGGGCCTCGCAGATCCTTATAATATCGGGCGAAGTCATCACTGCCTGTATATAGCTTGCCGTTATATAAGCCTGTTTTATATTTTTTGCTCTTGGGGTCTATCGTGCTCTCCTTGTATCTCAAGCGCCTTTTATTTGACGCCGATATATCATTTTGGGCATCTGTATTTGCCTTTTCGGCGATACCCTTGTTTTTGAACCTCTCACACAACAGATCTATGTAATAAGAGCAGGAATCCTTTATGTTTTTCATATCCTTCTCCATATGCCTCGGGCTAATCTGAGCCCTTTATAAAATGGGGTCCTTTGTCAATCAGAGCTTTTCTGCCACGCGGAGCTTTGCGCTGCGCGAACGGGGATTTTCCTCGATCTCGGTATCCGTGGGCAAAATAGGCTTTTTGGATATTATCTTGACCTTGGGCTTGTTGCCGCACACACACACGGGAATTCTCGGCGGACAGGTGCAGCCCTCGGCGAGCTTTATGTAGCTCTGCTTTACTATTCTGTCCTCAAGCGAGTGGAACGTGATTATCGCAATTCTGCCTCCCGGCGCGAGCAGCTCTGCCGCTGACTCTATCGCGGGCTGAATGACCGAAAGCTCGCCGTTAACCTCAATTCTTATCGCCTGGAACGTGCGCTTTGCGGGGTGATGTCCACCCTCGCGCGCCGCCGCGGGAATCGCGCTCTTTATTACGTCCACAAGCTCGCCCGTGGTCTCAATAGGCTTTATCTCTCTGCGACGGACTATTGCTGCCGCAATTTTCGGCGCAAATCTGTCCTCGCCGTAGTCGTAAATTATCTTGCGGATCTTATCCTCGGGATAGAGATTTACAACGGTATATGCGTCGAGCTGATTTCGTCTGTCCATTCGCATGTCAAGGGGCGCGTCGGCATTATGCGAAAAGCCTCGCTCCGCAGTATCAAGCTGATAGGACGAGACTCCGAGATCAAGCAGTACACCGTTTATTTTCTTGATATCAAGCTCGCGGCAAACGTCCGAAATATTGGAAAAGTTGTTTCTGACTATCGTCACTCTGTCTCCAAACTCGGAAAGTCTCTTGCCTGCCGCCTCAATAGCAGCCTCGTCCTGATCAATGGCGATAAGTCTGCCGCCCGTCAGTCTTTTGGCAATCTCGTAGGAGTGACCGCCGCCACCTGCCGTGCCGTCTATGTAAATTCCGTTCGGGTCTATATTGAGGTTTTCAATACACTCGTCAAGAAGCACCGAGCGGTGTGAAAATTTAAGTCCTTGAGTTTCCATAATTTTAGCCTCTCAAACATAGCAATACAAATATATTATAATATATAAGTTATATAAAATCAAGGGGGCAAGGCAAGTATTTCGTGAACATTTTAATAATTTTTACCCGATGTAAACAAAGAGTCGCGGCGGCACGCAAAAATGAGCGCGCCGCCGCACAAAATCACTCTGTAAAATCACTTTTTCTGACTCTGACGAACAGAGACTTGAGCGCCTTGAAATTAAAGGGTATCAAGGGATAAAGATAGCTTCTCTTTCCGTTTACCGTCTTGTTCGTGGCGATAAGAATGAGTATCAACACGCTGCCGCCAAGCAGTCCCCAGCCGCCAAAAAGTCCCGTCAGTATCAGTAGCAATATCCTCAAAAACTTGAACGCGTACCCAAGCTCGTAGCTTCTCTGCGTGAAGTTTGCGATTGCCACGAAAGCCATATACAGTATGACTTCGGGAATAAGCCAGCCGATATTTACGGCAAAGTCTCCAAGTATGAGTCCGCCCACGACGGAAAGCGAATTTGAGAGCATATTCGGGGTGTTGAGCGACGCCATACGCAGTCCGTCTATGATAAATTCAGTCAAAAGAAGCTGGGCGAGTATGGGAATACGCCCCCTGTCCTGCGGAATGATAAACGACAGCCACTCGGGAATCAGCGCCTCGTGAGTTATCGCAAAATACCACAATGGCGTCAGAAACAGCGCGAGCCAGAAAACTATGTGCCGCACGATTCTGATATACGAGCCCGTAAGCGGCGGAAAATAAAAGTCGTTCGTCTCCTGCATAAAATCGAATATCGACGTTGGCAGTATCATAACCTCGGGCGAGTTGTCGATTATCACAAGCACGCTTCCCTCAAGCAGCTGCGCCGACGCCGAATCGGGCCGCTCGGTGTATCTTATTTTGGGAAAGGGGTTGTACCAACGACTTTTTATAAGACACTCGGCAAGCGACTCGTGTCCCATAGCAAGCGAGTCTGTTTTGATATTGCTGATTTTTTCCTTGAGCATCTCGACGTACTTCATATCCGCTCTGTCCTTCATATAGCAGACGACTATATCCGTCCTTGAGTCCTTACCAACGGTAATATAACTCATTGTGAGCGAAGGGTTTCTTATACGTCGGCGGATGAGCGCGGTGTTGAAAATAAGTGTCTCCACAAAGCCGTCTCTCGCTCCCCTCATTACCTTGTCGCCCTCGGGCTCTCCCGTGCTTCTTGCGGGGTAGGTTCGCGCGTCGATTATTATTCCGTTTGCGCCAAAACGCGAGCCAAGCACAAGCGTCGCGCCCGACATGACCATCTGCACCGCAAAATCCACGTCTGCGGTCACGTCGCTCTCAACGTACGAGACGTTGCACTCCATAAAAGCCAGCACCGCGTCTCTGTGGTCCTTGCAGGAAAACAAGTCCTTGTTCGGCTCAAGTGTTTTGAGCGACACGAAATCCGACATCAGCTTCTGCATAACGACGTCCTTTACAAAGCCGTCGATATAATACAGCGTCAGCTCGTCCTCGCCTATTTTGAGTATTTTCTTGATAATGTCAAAGTTGTCCTTGACACAGAAAATATCATCGAATATCTTTATGTTTTCTGAATACTTTTCGGCAAATTCCCTCATATAAAGCTCCCTGTTGATTTTAACGTATTATTTGCCGAAAAAACATAAAAAAATACGGCGTGACCGCCGTATTTTTCATTATTATCTTCTGATAAGCTCCATAAGCTCGTCAAGGAAGTTGTTAACGTCTGTAAACTCACGGTAAACCGAGGCAAATCTGACGTACGCCACCTTGTCGGCAGCCTTGAGCTTTTCCATAACCAGCTCGCCTATCTCGGTGGTCGTCACCTCGTTCTTGAGCGAATTCTGAAGCTCGTTCTCGACAGCATTCACTATATCCTCGGCATTTACGGGACGCTTCTGGGTTGCCTTGAGTATTCCGCCGAGAAGCTTGGTTCTGTCAAAAAGCTCCTTTTCGCCGTTCTTTTTTATAACGATTATCTGCACGGATTCCAACACCTCAAACGTGTTAAAGCGCTTCTGACACGCAAGACATTCTCTGCGTCGGCGTATGCTGTTGCCCTCCTCAACGGGTCTGGAATCTATAACCTTGCTGTCAGCCGCTCCGCAACTTGGACATCTCATATATATCAAATTCCTTTCGGTACGTATTCTTATAGAAATATTATAGCACACAAAAAAGGCTTTGTAAAGAGTATTTTTGTATATTTTATCAACTTTTTGTTTATATTTCCACAACTTGTTTTATTTTTCGCTATAAAATAAAATAATAATCAAATTTTTTTCAAAAAACATTGACACATACACAAAAAAAGTGTAGAATATACTGCATAGCGAAAACCCACACGAAAGAAGGCATAATAATGAAAAGAATTTTAACCATACAAGATATATCCTGCGTCGGAAAATGCTCGCTGACAGTAGCCCTCCCCATAATATCCGCAATGGGAATTGAAGCGGCAATACTCCCCACCGCAGTGCTCTCCACACACACAATGTTCTCGGGATTCACGTTCTGCGACCTCTCGGACGAGATCAAGCCCATAACAAAGCATTGGAAGGAGCAGGGCTTTGAGTTCAACGCGATAGGCACGGGATATCTCGGCTCGTTTGAGCAGATAGACAGCGTGGCGTCAATATTTGAGGACTTCGGCGAGGGCGTGCTCAAGATCGTTGACCCCGTTATGGGAGACAACGGCAAGCTCTACCCCGCGTTTGATATGAACTTTGCGAAAAAGATGGCAACCCTCTGCGCTAAGGCGGACATAATAATCCCCAATCTTACCGAGGCTTGCTTTATGCTTGATATTCCCTACAAGGAGAGCGGATATTCAAGAGAATATATCGAGGACATTCTCCGCCGCCTTACGTCTCTCGGCTGCAGGTGTGCTGTTATCACGGGAGTTTCCTTTGACGACGCGCTCCTCGGTTGTATGGGATACGACAGCGAGACGGGTGAGTTCTTTGAGGACTACAACGAGAAAATCGACCAGAAATATCACGGCACGGGCGACGTGTTCTCGTCCGTGTTTATAGGCGGACTTATGAATAATATGAGCGTTGAGCAGAGCGCGGCTCTCGCCGCGGATTTCGTCTGTGAGAGCATTATCGCTACCCAGACTGACGAAACACCCATTGACTACGGCGTGCATTTTGAAAAGGTCATTCCGAGCCTTTGCGAGAGGTTGAAATCTATAAAATAATGGTAAAGGAGAGGCTTAATACCTCTCCCTTTTACTTTGGAGCTGGTAATGTGACTCAGAACATTGTTTGATGCGTGAGGTTTGCTTAATTTGTTTATTTTTTGAGCGTCAAACGTGCAAATGCTACGCATTTACGGTGTTCTTCGTCATAAACTGCAAAAACAAAGAGAGGGCTTTAACCCTCTCTTTGTTTTTGGAGCTGGTAATGTGACTC
>JAZNWS010000141.1:0-2496 GCA_045593485.1 Eubacteriales bacterium
GTTCTCTGCCCACTCGCCGTCTATGTTTTTGCGAAGCAGAGCCATCGCCATATCATTTCTGCCGCCGTCAAAGCCCTTGTTCCACAAGCGGAAAACTACAATTATCCCCTGCTCTGCGGCGGCTTTTGCAAAGTCGCAAAGTCCATTTACATACTCCTCATAGCTCTCGTCAGTGCCGTCCTCAAAGCTGTGCAGAGAGATGTTGACCTTGTGAAGCCCCGCGCTCAAAAGTTCATTTTTACGTCTGCCAAGCAACGTTCCGTTCGTGGTGATAATGGACTTATATCCGCGCTGACCCGCCATCTTTATGAACTCGGGCAGCTGCGGATGAGTCAACGGCTCGCCCATCAGGTGATAGTAAATGTATTTGGTCTTGTCCGTCAGCTTGTCGAGAATTTGCGAGAACTCGTCCGCGCTCATTCTCCGCCTCTCCCGCTTGTGCCCGTGACAAAAGGAGCAGCTCATATTGCATATATTAGTTATCTCTACGTAGACCTTGCTGTACATTGTAGCTCCTTTCGCGGTTTTCAGAATTACATCTATTTAAGTTTTGCAATATATTTAGGATTCAAGGAAACAAATCCTCGTTGATTGATTGCGATTTCCGCCCACTCTAATACTGCCGCAAACACAAAGGTTGGGTCGAGTGTAGATTCTCCGTACTCTTTTCCAAAGTATTTAATTGCTATTGTTCCGACTATGGTATCTTCTGTACATTTACCATAGCCAACCTTATCTTCTTTACCATGGGCATTACCCTTTGGTGCACGGTAATCCTTTGAATTTTTCAGCAATTCAACTATATGATCAAAAACTGTATATTCAAAAGCAAGCTTGTTGTTATGTATTTTGTCCGAAGTAAATGTTTTTCCATCGGAAGATGCTACAATTCTACAGAGGTTTCCGTCAAGCAAGGGAATGTTGATAACTCCTTTATTTTCAAACAATTTTCTGCGTATTATTTCCGAAGGGACAGTGCTGTTGTAATTAACTTTGCCAAATAATTTCATATCTAAAATAACCTCCTCAAATTCCTTTTCGTTTTCAATCAATCCTAACTTACGAAGCAAATCATCGAGCCTTTTTGTTACCGTCGGATAAGAAATATGTAAGTGCTCTCCAACCATTTTTATATTCCCTCTGTTTTTTAAAAAGACTTCTAAAAACTCTCTTTGTTGAGAGGATAATGTATCAAACACCGAAATCGACTTATCCATGGGGTATTCGGCATGACAGTTGGAACACAATAATCTGTTGATACGCAATTCTCCGTTGCATACTGGGCACTTATTAAAACTAAACTTTGACATTTTGACACCTCCTTGTTTTATATATTATATCACAAGAAAATGTTGTTGTCAATACAGTAAATTAAAAATATTTATTTCTTGTTTTTCAAAGACATAAATATTTGAAATGTATTTTAAAGTGGTTTTTCGTATGACAAAAAACAACGACAGAAAATTTTTCATTTCTGCCGTTGTTTATTATTCAGTTTGGTATCAAAACGATATCAAAAACTCGCTTTAAGTGCCGAAAGCCCTTGATATATAAGGCTTTTTCGAGTTGCGTTTATTATTCCCACTCTATCGTGCCGGTAGGCTTCGGTGTTATATCATACAGAACTCGGTTAATGCCCTCGACCTCGGTGGTGATTCGCTGTGTTATCTTGTGGAGAACTGCGTAGGGTATCTCCTCGATGGTGGCGGTCATCGCGTCCTTTGTGTTGACCGCGCGGATTATCGCGGGCCAGCCCTCGTAGCGGCTGTCGTCCTTGACGCCAACGCTCTTTATGTCGGGTATGACTACAAAATACTGCCATACCTTCTCAGCAAGTCCGTTCTTGTCAAACTCATCGCGGAGAATCGCATCTGCCTCGCGGAGCGCGTGGAGTCTGTCGCGTGTTATCGCGCCAAGACATCTGACACCCAGACCGGGGCCGGGGAACGGCTGACGGTAGACCATGCCGTGCGGAAGTCCGAGCGCCTCGCCGACGACTCTGACCTCGTCCTTAAAGAGAAGCTTTACAGGCTCAACAAGCTCAAACTTGAGGTCCTCGGGGAGTCCGCCAACGTTGTGGTGTGACTTGACTGCCTTTTTGCCCTCTGCCTGCTTTACGGATTCAAGAATGTCGGGATATATCGTTCCCTGCGCCAAGAACTCAACGCCCTCAAGCTTGCGCGCCTCGTCGGCAAACACCTCGATAAATTCCTTGCCGATTATCTTTCTCTTGCTCTCGGGGTCAGAAACTCCTGCTAAAAGGTCAAGGAAGCGGTCTGTCGCGTCAACGTACACAAGGTTTGCGTCAAGCGACTTGCCGAAAATCTCAATTACCTGCTCGCTCTCGCCCTTGCGCATAAGTCCGTGGTTTACGTGAACGCAGATGAGCTGCTTGCCGATAGCCTTGATAAGAAGCGCGGCAACGACGGATGAGTCAACTCCGCCCGAAAGCGCAAGAAGCACCTTTTTGTCGCCGACCTGCTCGCGAATCAGCGC
>JAZNWS010000142.1:0-1780 GCA_045593485.1 Eubacteriales bacterium
CCACACGCTTGACTCTACAATGCTTGTTATAGCAGACGACAAAAAGGCAGTTGCGCTTGCAGGCGTTATGGGCGGCGCAAACAGCGAGATCAAGGAGAATACGGCAACAGTCGTATTCGAGTCGGCTTGTTTCTCGGGCCCCAGTGTGCGTGTGACCGCAAAGAAGAATGGCATGAGAACAGAGTCCAGCTCACGTTTTGAAAAGGGTCTTGACGCTGAGAACGCTATGGGCGGACTTCTCCGCGCTTGCGAGCTTGTTCAGCTCCTCAGCGCAGGCGAGGTCGTTGACGGTATTATCGACGTTTATCCCACAAAGACAGCTCCCACAGTCCTTCCCCTTGAGGTTGAGAGATACAACAAGTTTCTCGGCGTTGAGCTTACTGAGGAATACGTGACCGACGTATTGACACGTCTTGAGTGTAAGGTCGAGGACGGCAAGATAACCGTTCCCTCCTTCCGCGCAGACCTTACCTGTATGAACGACATTGCCGAAGAGGTTATCCGTATCTACGGCTACAACAAGATAAAGTCCACCTGCATCAAGGCGGAAACAACCCAGGGTGGCAGAACACCCAAGCAGAAGTTTGAGGTTGACACCGAAACTCTCCTTTACGGACTTGGCTTTGACCAGATACAGACCTTCTCGTTCATCAGCCCCAAGTGCTACGACAAGATAAGACTTCCCGAGGACTCGAGCCTCCGCAAGTCCGTAGTTATAACCAATCCTCTCGGCGAGGACACGAGCGTTATGCGTACCACCGCGCTCCCCTCCATGCTTGAGGTACTGACGAGAAACATCAATTTCTCAAACGAGAACGTAAGTCTCTTTGAGATGGCAAACGTATATCTGCCCAAGGATGAAGAAAATTCTCTCCCCGACGAGCCCAAGATGATAGTTCTCGGATCGTACGGCGACACAGATTTCTATACGCTCAAGGGCGTTGTTGAAAACATCCTCGCTTCCGCTCGCATCAAGGGTGCGACCTACAAGGCAGTTTGTGACAATCCCTCCTACCATCCCGGTCGCTGCGCGGCAGTTTATGCGGCAGACGGCACCGAGCTTGGTATTTTCGGTCAGGTTCACCCCCTCGTTTGCGAAAACTACGGCGTAAACATTCCCGTTTACGCGGGCGTGCTCTCCTTTGACAAGATCTGGGATTGCGCTGACCACGTAATCGACTACAAGCCTCTTCCCAAGTTCCCCGCATCCAGCCGTGACTTCTCGTTCATCTGTGATGAGGAGCTGACCGTTGGCGAGATAGAGGCTGTTATGAGCCGCGCGGCAGGCAAGCTTTGCGAGAGCGTCAAGCTCTTTGACATCTACCGCGGCGAAAAGATCGGCGCGGGCAAGAAGTCCGTATCCTTCCGTGTGACACTCCGCGCATCCGATCGCACACTTACCGTTGAGGAGGCAGACAAGGTATCCAAGAAGATACTCAACGACCTTAAGTTCAGACTCGGCATCGGTATCCGTGAATAATGCTTTGAGGCAAGCCTCAAAGCCAGCCTTTTGCGCCTGCGCAAAACGCTATCTTTCAAAAAGGAAAAAATTTAATATGACACAGGAAAAGATCAATAAAATAAACGAGTACGCCCGACGCGTCAAGGCGGGTGAGATTCTCACGGAGGAAGAGCTTGCCGAGCGCGACGCTCTCCGCCGCGAGTATATTGAATCCTACGTTGGCGACCTGAGAGCAACTCTTAACAACACCACCGTTCAATATCCCGACGGAACTAAGAAAAAATTGAATAAAGGTGAATGATATAATGGGGAGGAGAG
>JAZNWS010000143.1:0-2638 GCA_045593485.1 Eubacteriales bacterium
GCGTGTAGGTCTTTACGTATCCAAACATGCCAAAACCTCCGTACAGAAATAAACAATCATATATTATAATACACTAATTGCTAAAAAATTACAAGTCTTTTTTGCAAATTAGGCTAAAATTCAGTCTTTTGTCACTCTCACTTCACAAACAAAAAGGATTCACGCCGATCTGACTGAATCCCTTTTGTTTATCTTGTGTCCCAAATTAGTCTTCCTTAACGTTAAGAACCTTCTTACCGCCGTAGAATCCGCAAACCTTGCATACGCAGTGATTCTTAACCATCTCATTACAAGCGGGGTTAGTGCACTTTGCATATCCGGGCATTGTGAGCTTGCTATTGTTGGATCTTCTCTTGTCTCTACGTGCGCTGGACACTTTCTTCTTCGGTACTGCCATGTTGAACCTCCTCTTTGACTTACGCTGCAGCATAAGCCATAATACATAAAATTATTATAAACTAATTTACACCTTCTGTCAAGGCTTTTTCGTGTTTTTTATTCCTCGTCCTTCTCAAGAAGCTGAGCCAGAACCGCAAGTCTGGGGTCTATTTCCTTTGTTGGACACGAGCAAGGGCCGTATTTGAGGATCTTTCCGCACTTGGGACAAAGTCCCTCGCAATCCTCCGAGCAAAGTATCTTTCTCGGGAATTCAAGCAAAAGCGCCTCGGTAAGCTGCTCGTCAATATCAAGCTTTGCATCCTGAATTACGACATACTCGTCAATATTGTCCTCAAGCTGCTCCTCGCTGAGCGTTCCCTCGTCGGCTACGGTTCTCTCGAACTGCAATACGTACTCGTCACGCACGGGCTCAAGACATCTGTCGCACTCCGCAGAATACGCAAGAGTCGCGGTTGCGATAAGTCTCATATATCCCGCATTATCGGTGACGTGACCGACAACGTGAGCGTCGCCCTCAAAGGTTATTCTGTCAAGAGGCATTGGTGTCAGGAAATATTCAAAATCTATACGGTTTGTTTCTCCGCGGAGAATTCTACCCATTTCAAGTATCATACGCCACCTCCATCAAGACATAAAACACGACTTTAATATTATATATGAACTTTTATGCTTTGTCAAGAGTTTTTTTAATTTTATCCGCTATTTTTTGTCAATATTTCAAATGCAGGGTCATTTTGAGTTGACAAGGGGGATTTATAATGTTATAATTTATTATAACGCTTACGGAAAGGAGCTTTTGGTATGAAAAACGTCGGTATAGTGTGCGAATACAATCCGTTTCACAACGGTCACAAGCATCAGATGGATACACTTCGGGCATCGGGCGCGGAATGTATTGTGTGCGTTATGAGCGGCAATTTCGTTCAGCGCGGCGAGCCGTCTATGATTGACAAATACATTCGCGCAGAAATGGCTGTAAAATGCGGCGCGGACTTAGTGCTGGAGCTTCCCTTTCCATATTCCTCTCTCTCCGCGGAGCAGTTTGCCCGCGCGGGAGTGTATCTTCTTGACGCGGTCGGTGTAGACACCCTCTCGTTCGGAAGCGAGTGCGGTGACGCGGATAAGCTCACACAGGCGGCAGAGATTATTTCAAGCGATAATTTCCGAGAAAAATTTTCTCTGCTTCAAAGGAATGGCACGCCAAGTGCTACGGCGTTCTTTGAGGCGTTTGAGCAGGTGTCGGCACAGACGGCAAATTTCAAGTCCAACGACCTGCTTGGAATATCCTACATCCGCGCGATAAATGAATTTCAGTCGCAAATAAAGCCGTTTGTTATCAAGAGACTCGGCGGCGGATATAACGATACGTCCGTTGACGGCTCTATGCCAAGCGCAATGGCTATTCGAAGGCTGATAAATAACGGTGAGACTGACAAAAAAACATTAGGCGAGATCATGCCATGGGAGGCTGCAAATACACTCCTATCGGCATTTGAAAGCAATACCGCTCCCGTGAGCGAGGCTGCGCTTTTCCCTTATATACAAAGCTTTTTCAGGCTTCACTCCCCCGAGGAGATAAAGAGCCGCGCGACATCACTTTGCGGCGGTGAGGGTATTCTTGACGACGGCGACGGTATAATAAACAGAATATGCGCCTGCGCTATGCAGTCAGCGACATCCGAGGAGTTTTACAAGACTCTGTTTAACTCAAGATATACCGACACAAGAATAAAAAGAGTAATTCTCTACTCTCTTTTCGGCGTGTCCGACATATTCCGCGGCTCTCTGCCCGAATATACAGTCTTACTCGGCGCAAGCTCGCGCGGACGTGAGTACCTCTCAAGTATTCGCAAAAACTCAAAAATCAATATAATCACAAAGCCTTCCGATGCGCCTGACGGAGTACAGTCAGAGCTTTCGCGCCGCGCGGATTCTCTCTATACTCTACTTATGCCGCAGACACAGAAAAGCGATTATTTTATAAAGAAATCTCCGATTATAATTTAATTTGATTTTTATGTTGACTTGACGTGTTTTTTGTGTTATAATTTAACATAGAGAAATATTTTCATTGACATAAATCAGGAAAGGAACAACAATTATGGCAGAAACGAGAGATCTGGTAAAGGGCAAATACCTTTACTACAAAAATAAACCCTTGGTAAGAGAAAAGGACACCATTTGCTACGGAGATTTTTCCGAAAAATGCGTGCTTTTGTTTGAGATAATGTCCTACACC
>JAZNWS010000144.1:0-9319 GCA_045593485.1 Eubacteriales bacterium
TCCTCAATATCCATCGTAGCGATGATAAGACGAAGCTGACCGAAGATTATATCTCTTGCAAGCTCCTGTATCTCGGACATCTGAAGACCAAGAAGTCTCTCTGCCGCGTTCTGCATAACGCCCGCCTCGGTGGAGATACCAACGGTAAAGCGAGAGGGAACGTCGATACGGATGTTCTGACGTGTCAGCGCGTTCTTGAGGTCAACTGAGATGGATATAGGCGTCAGGTCGAGATAAGCGTAGGACTGAAACACGGGAATAACGAATTCCGCGCCACCGTGGATACACTTTGCGCTTCTGTTTGTTCCGTCGTTGTTCTTACCTATCGAACCGTAGATAACCATGATCTTGTCCGAGGGACATTTTTTGTATCTTGAGCATATCCATGCGATGAAGGATACAAGTATCAGAGCTAATGCACAAATCAAAAAGATAATTACGGGATTCATAAATTTTCCTCCATTGATATATTTTTAAAAATTATTTTTTTCTTACGATAAGTGTTGTTTGCCCGCTGACTCCCACGACTATTACCTCGCTGCCCGTGGGAAGGGGAGACTCGCCGTCGGTCACCGCGTCGCGCTCAACGTACGAGCCCTGGAGCATAAGGTGAACCTTGCCTATGCCCGCGCGAGATGCGGGAATAGTGAGATGAACCACGCCCGATGAGCCTACCGCGTTTCTGTTATCAACGTTGCCGTCACCGCGGAGCTTCATTACCGCGCGGATGAGAAGAGCGATAAACAGCATCATACACAATCCGCACACGATGGCTACGGGAATCGTGAAATAAAGAGCAATACCGCCCGATGCCATAGCGAGTCCGACCCAGCCGAAAACCACGAGGAAGGCTATGATTCCGCGGAAGGTGAACAGACGCAAGCCATCCATTCCCGTGTCGCCGGGAAGCTCGTCGCCGTCGCCGTCTCCGAAAACTCCGTCGGGGACGTCCGTCTCAATATCGTCGGCAATTTCGGCTTCTCCGACACCGTCAACGTCGGAGTCGTCGCCTATGCCAATGAACATCAATATAGTCTGTACCAGCAGAATGAGAGTAGAGGGAATTGCGATACACGCGAATATCTGCGCGGCAAGTCCAATTGAGTTCCACCATTCGATTATAAACATAATATCATCCTTTCTTGATAATCACTTGAGGTAGATTTTATTTGAGTGTTGAGAATATCTCGTCAGCCTTTTTTCGAAGCTGTGACGCGGCGTGAGCGTAAAGCATTATCTGCAGAATTTTTGATATTTTTTTCTGCGTGTCTGCCTCATTTTTAGAATATTCCGACGCGGCAGCATCAGATGCAGCCACAACAGAGCTTTTGTCCGACAGATCTATTCGGCTTTCGGCGAGAAGATCTACGTAGGCGTGGTAAAGCTCGTCGGCAGAGATGAGGTCGTCGCTTTCGTCATCAAGCACACCGCTGATAACTCGGATAAGGTCGCAGATCTTTTCTATCTGCAAAGCCTCCCTAAGCATATTTATGATGACTATTCTTGAAAATTGATTGCGAGAGTAAACTCTTTTCTTTGGCGAGCCAACGAATCCTCGCTTTACCCAGTTCTGAATCAAGTACGGCTCAAGTCCCGTCATGAGCGAGACCTGCGAGAGTGTAAGACCTCCCGTGGCAAATATTCCGTCGAATAATTGGCGCGAGCTTGATTTTTTCAGCTCGAGAACCTCTATGGTCGTTCCCGGAAAAGTGGTTGACATTTTTTCACCTCCTATTCTGCTATCATTATATCACACGGTCACGTGACCGTCAAGAGAGAATAGATGACTTTTTATATTTTCTCTGTTTTGCATATTTTTGAATATCTGTTTTTGATGGGTTTATACAAAAACCTCGGCAAGCTCAAAGCCCGCCGAGGTTTTATTTTTTACGTATTTTCCAAATAGTCCTTCAAGTAAAGTATCGCCTGTCTATATCCGTCGATGCCTTGGCCCATAATGGTTTTTATTGCTGCCATTGAGACGTAGGACAGTTGGCGGAAGTCCTCGCGCTTGGACACGTCCGAGATGTGTATCTCGACAGTGGGGATGGATACTGCCTTGAGCGCATCGAGGATAGCGATGGAGGTGTGCGTGTATGCCGCGGGGTTTATGACTATTCCGTCAAAGACGTCGTATGCGTCCTGGATCTTGTCCACTATAACGCCCTCGTGGTTGGACTGAAAAAGCTCGTATTCAATATCGTTTTCCTTGCAGGTCTTCTTTACAAGTCTGCAAAGCGCGGAGTAATTCTGCGAGCCGTAGATTGCGGGCTCGCGCAGACCGAGAAGGTTGATGTTAGGTCCGTTAATGACAAGAATTTTCATAGCTTAATCCTCCAAAAACCATTTTATTATTTGTTCTGCCGTGTCGCTCGGCGTTATATTGGCGATCTCAAGATCGCAAAACTGTCGGTAAAGGGGTAGACGGGTTTTATACATTTCGGACAGGTTGCCCGACATCGAGAGCGGTCTGCCGTCCTTTGCCAAGAGAGATATATCTCTTGTGATAAAGACTATTTTGCCGTTCTGGCAGAGGGGCGCGTAGTTTTCGGGTCTCGTCACAACGCCGCCGCCCGTGGCTATTACGACGCCGCTTTTTTTGCCCGCGAGCTTTATTGCCTCGTGCTCATGCTGGCGGAATTTCTCCTCGCCGTCCTCAAAGAAAATTTCGGTAATTGTCTTGCCCGCAAGCTCCACTATCAGCGCGTCGGTGTCGATAAGCTCGCGTGAAAGCTTGTCCGCAAGAATGCCGCCTATAGTCGTTTTGCCGCAGCCGGGCATACCTACAAGTATAATATTTGACGTTTGCGCCGAGATAATACCCGTTATTCTGTCAATCTCTCCGTCGTCAATTTCCTCGCCCGTGAATATCTCGCAGGCTCTTTTTGCCTGCGCCACAAGCATTGGCAGACCGTTTGCGGTTTTCAGCCCAAGCCTTTCTGCGTCAAGCAAAAGCTGTGTTTTTGCGGGGTTGAATATAACGTCAGCCACGCCCTCAAGCGCAGGGAATTTCTCAATATCTATCGGTGAGATGAGGTTGTTCGGGTACATTCCCACGGGGGTGCAGTTGACTATTATCTGCGTGTCGGGGCATTTGACGTGTGCATTTTCGTAATTAAGCTCGCCACCTCGGGAAACAAGTCTTATCTCGCTCGCGCCCAGGCTCTCACAAGCCGCAACTACGGTTTTTGACGTGCCGCCCGTGCCGAGAATAAGGACTTTCTTGCCTGACATATCAATGCCCGATGCCTTTATCATATGTATGAAGCCGTAAAAATCGGTGTTGTCGCCGTACAGTCTGCCGTCGGGCAGATGCGTTATTGTGTTGACAGAGCCTATTTTTTGCGCCGCCTCGGATATGACGTCAAGATAGGGAATTACCGCCGTCTTGTATGGAATAGTCACGTTTACCGAGTGGTATCTGTCGCTCTTGATAAAGCCCTCAAGCTGACTCTCGGGCATTTCAAAAAGCGAATAGGGGTAATCGGCAAGAAGTCCGTGTATCTGCGGCGAAAAGCTGTGTCCGAGACGCTCGCCGACCAGACCGCAAATTTGGTTTTTTCTGTTTTTTATCATAGCTTTGTCCTATCAGATTATTTCGGAGTACGCGCCGAGGAAGCGGAATCGCTCGCTCCGCGCCTCAAGCTCGCAAAGAAGCTGCTTTAGGTCATCTGAATATACCGATACCGAGAAATCAAAGTAAAACATGGACTCAAAATCTCTTTCGGGAATAGGAGCAGATTCAAGCTTTGTCATATTGATACCGAGTGCGTTAAAGCAGGAGAGGACGTTATAGAGCATACCGGGGCGGTTGGGGGTGACAAGCATAATTGAGCATTTATCAGCGCCGGGATATACCTCGGGCTGCTTTGATATACAGATAAATCTTGTGTAGTTGTTGCCCATATCCTGAACCGAGGGAGCGATATTTTCAAGTCCGTAAAGCTCGGCGCACGCGCGCGAGGATAAAGCCGCGATGTCCTCTCTGCCCGACTGTGCGACAAACCGTGCCGCCATAGCCGTATTCTCGCAGACGGTTATCTTCACGCCCTCAAGGGAATTGAGAAACGCGGAGCATTGGTTTATTGCCTGCTCGTGCGAGACTATCTCCTTGATGTTTTCAAGCTTCACACCGCGGCGTACAAGCAGATTATGGTCAATTTTGAGTCGGAGAGATCTCACGATATGGAAATTGTGACGTATCATAAGCTCGTAGACTTTTTTGACAGAGCCTGCCGTGCTGTTCTCAATAGGAAGCACGCCATAGCGGCATTCGCCTCGCTCAATAGCCGAGAAAACCCCATTAAACGAGGAGTAGTAATTTATAGAGGGCAGCTCAAAAAACCTTTCGGCAGCTATCTGCGAGTACGCGCCCTCAACTCCCTGACAGGCGACCTGCGCCTTTTTAGGAAAAATCTTATCGGTATTATCAATGGCGGTCTGTATCTCGTTGTATATTTGCGACTCGGGGGAGAGCTTTGTGTGCTGATATGATTTTGATACGTCCATCATAGCGTGATAGAGTATGAGGGCGTATTTTTCAAACTCCTCGCCCGCCATATCCGCGATTTTTGCGAGCAGCTCGCGTTCTCGCGCCGCGTCAAGCACGGGGAGATTGTGCTGCTTTTTGTATTCTGCGACGTCTGCGGCAAGATTCATTCTGCGTATGAACTGCTCCACAATTTCTTTGTCCGTCGCGTTTATTTCTTTACGAATTTCATTAAGATCAAGTTCCATTTTTATATCCTTTTCAGTCTGAAAGCATATCTAAAATCGCAATAGCGCAAGCCGCCTCGACTACGGGTACGGCTCTGGGGACTACGCAGGGGTCGTGTCTGCCGCCTATTTCGAGCTCCACGTTTTCCATGCGAGAGAGCGACACACTCTGCTGTTTTTTTGCTATTGACGGCGTGGGCTTGAACGCCACCTTGAATATAAGGGGCATACCGCTGCTCATTCCGCCGATGACTCCGCCCGCGTTGTTTGTAAGGGTTTTGACGGTTTTTCCGTCGGTATAGAATTGGTCGTTGTTCTGCGAGCCGAGAATTTCAGCCGAGCCAAAGCCCAAGCCAAACTCGATGCCCTTGACGGCAGGAATACCGAAGACTATCTGCGAAATTCTGCCCTCAACACCGTCAAATATATGCTCGCCAAGACCCACTGGGAGACCTATCGCCGCGCATTCTATCACACCGCCCACTGAGTCGCCGTCAAGACGAGCCGCCTCAATTTTTTCCTGCATAGCAAGACCCGCGCCTGTATCAATAGTCGGGAAAGGGTTTTGACTCAACGCCGCAAAATCACGGGTACTGACGTTCACCGCGTCAAAATCACAGTCGCAAACACCCGCTATCGAGTGAATATGAGCCGCGATATGTATGCCTTTTTGTTCAAGCATCTGCAAGCAGATTCCGCCGGCGATACACATAGGCGCGGTGAGTCTGCCCGAGAAATGTCCGCCACCGCGGAGGTCAACATTACCGCCGTACTTTACTATAGCCGCGTAGTCTGCGTGGGAGGGGCGGGGAATGTCGGTAAGACACGAATAGTCGCTTGAGCGCTGATTTGTGTTGTAGATTACCGCCTCAATGTCCTCTCCGTTCGTTATGCCGTCGCAAATTCCCGACAAAAATACGGGAATGTCGGGCTCGCGGCGCTTGGTTGAATACGCATTTTGCCCGGGCGCGCGGCGCTTCATAAAGGAGAGAAGCTTGTCCATATCTATTTTTACGCCCGCAGGCACGCCCGAGAGTATCATTCCGATTCTCTCGTCGTGCGAGCCGCCGTATATGGTAAGTCTTATGTTTTTACCGTAAGTAGTCATTTGTCTAACCTCAAATTAAAAAATCCGAAAGGAATCCGGGATAGGACTTGTTTACCGCCTCGATACCCTCGACAGTCACGGGGTTTTGGCACACGAGTGATGCGACCGCCGCGCTCATAGCTATTCTGTGGTCATTGCATGAGCTGACTCTGCCACCCACAAGCTTGCTCTTGCCGTGGATTATCATACCGTCGTCGGTTTCGGTGATGTCCGCGCCGAGAGCTGTCAACATCTGACACACGCTCTGTATCCTGTCACTTTCCTTGAGGCGCAGACGGGAGGCGTTGTATATTCTCGTCTTTCCCATAGCGACCGATGCGACCACCGATATAACGGGAACGAGGTCGGGTATTTGCGACGCGTCTATCTCAATGCCGAAAAGGTCCGCGCGGCTGACTGTGATGCAGGTGCCCGAGCGGGATATTGCCGCGCCCATACGCTTCAGAATATTGATTATTTCTCGATCGCCTTGCGCCGAGCCTAAATCAAGCCCCTCGACAGTCACTCGCTGACAGCCTATCGCGCCTGCACAGAGAAAGAATGCCGCGTTTGACCAGTCGCCGCCGACCACTACCTCCTTGGGCGTGGTAAATCTCTGCTTTTGGGGAATATAAAACATATTTCCCACGTTTTTGATTTCCGCACTGAACAATTCAAGCGCCTGCTCAGTCATGGTTATATAGGGGGTTGACTCCAACCTGCCCGTCATTGTCAGGCTGCTGTTGCCATCGGTAAATGGAAGTGCAAAAAGCAATCCGCTTATAAACTGCGAGGAGATATTTCCTGCGATTGAGTAGTCTCCCGCCCTAAGCTTACCGCTTACGTGCAGAGGATTTGAGCCTTGCGGGGAGAGCGACACGCCGTTATCCGTCAGTAGCTCGTAAAGAGGGGAGAGAGGACGCTCGGGAAGTCTGCCGTGCATATAAATATCGCACTCAATGCCGAGCGCGGCAACCACGGGGAGCAAAAATCTCAATGTTGAGCCCGACTCGCCGCAGTCAAGAGTTGTGTGAGGGGGTATCTCGGTTATTGGCTTGACGAAAAAGGTCATCTCACCATTGTGATTCTTATCTCTGACAATGCTTGCCCCAAGGGAATTGAGACAGCTTACAGTTGCGTTTATATCCTCGTTAGTGTCGTTGCAGACAATACTCGTCTCGCCGTCAGAAAGCGCGGCGCAGATAAGCAATCTGTGCGCCTCGGACTTTGAGGATATTGCCTTTATTTTATCTTTTGTGGTTTTCTGGGAAAAGGTTTGAATCATTTTGTAAACTCCATGCTTGGTTTATATGCCCTTTGAGAAAATTGTCTCAAGCTCATCCACGGGTGTGGGGACGAGCTTACAGTTGCCGATTCCGTAGGGAATGACGAGGTTTATTTTTGCGCCGGCGCGTTTTTTGTCTGCTGATGCGACAGACGCGAGTGCTTTTGCGTCAAATGGACATTCTGTTGGCAGGTTGTATTGATTAAAAATCGAAATTATTTCATTGAGATTTTCTTCTGTGCAATAACCGAGAGCTACTGACGCGCGGGTTATAAGCACTGTGCCTATCGCCACCGCGCTGCCGTGAGATATTTCAAAGTCCGAGCATTTTTCAATCGCGTGGCCTGCGGTGTGACCGAGGTTGAGAAGCTGACGCACGCCGTTGTCGCGCTCGTCCTCATTTACTATATCGCGCTTGTTGCGTACGCAGTTTTCTATGATGTCCTCAATCTGAGGCATTATGGGTTTTTTGAGCTTTTCAAAGAGTGGCGCGTCGTTGATAATGCCGTATTTTATGACCTCTGCGCAGCCGTCGGAGAAAATTTCGTCGGGCAGAGTTGCGAGAGTTGAGTAGTCGCAGATGACGAGCGAGGGCTGATAGAATGCGCCCACGAGGTTTTTGCCCGCGTCGAGATTTATCGCGGTCTTGCCGCCCACCGACGAATCCACCATAGAAAGCAGAGTAGTGGGTATCTGTATAAACTCTATTCCGCGCAGATAAGTTGCGGCGATAAAGCCCGTAAGGTCACCAACGACTCCGCCGCCAAGCGCGAACAGACAGTCCGAGCGCGACAGACGCATATCAGAGAGAAAGTTGAGTATCTTTATATAGTTTTCCGCAGACTTTGAGTCCTCACCGTGAGGAATGACTATCATCTCGGGTGTGTACCCCGCGCTTTTAAGCGACGCGATAAGACGCTCGGAGTAGAGCGCGGCTACAGTATCATCGCTGACAATTACCGTACGGCAAGGAGAGATAACGCCCGCCGCAAGCTCGCCCGCACGATCGAGCAGATCACTACCTATTATAATATCATACGCGCGCGAGGCGCTGACTGTTATTCTTCTCATATAAAAAGCTTCCTTTTTATCCGTCTATTTGTTCCTTTGCGATACGTCCGTCTCGCAAAAGGCATCTCATTTTTTCCTTGTCGCCGTCCGTGAGCGCGTCGCGGTACTCGGAAAGGGAATTTATAATGCTTTCTATCTCGAAAAGCAAGGGCTCTTTGTTGTCAAAGAAAAGCTCTGTCCACATGTCCTCGTTGAGCCACGCCACACGTGTCATATCCTTGTAGCTTCCCGCCGAGAAACCCTTGTGTACGGTTGCGGTGGGGCTTTTGACGTATGCGTTTGATACAACGTGCGCAAGCTGGGAGGTAAAGGCGATAATTCTGTCGTGGTCGTCCGCATTCGTCACCGAAAACTTGCCAAAGCCCGCGGGCAAAAGCAGTTTTTTGATGCTGTCAAGCAGGTTTATGTCGTCAAACACGGGGGGAACTATGACCATGGGCGCACCCTTGAACATAGTAGCCTTTGAATATTTGTATCCCGAATTATGTGTACCCGCCATAGGGTGACCGCCTATAAAGGTAAAGCCGTGCTGCGCGGCAAGCTCAAAGCCCACGCGGCAGATGTCGCGCTTTGTTCCGCACAGATCCATAACGACGGTGTGGCTTGCGAAAAGGGACGCGTTCTGCTTTATGTATTCTATTGAAGCCTCAGGGTAGAGACTGACGAATATAACATCGCAATCGGGTATTGTCTCGGCGTTCAGCTCGCCGTCAACCACGCCCGAAAGAATAGCAAAGTCAAGAATAGACCTGCTTCGGTTGCAAGCGTATATTTTGAAGTCGCAGTCATGCTCGTCGGAGTACGCCCTGTAAGCCTTCGCCATAGAGCCTCCGATAAGACCGAGACCGACAATTCCTATTTTCATAATAACTCCGATCTGCCCATCCGGGCAAATTTTATTTGATCGTCAAGGGCTTTACCGCGCCCATTACGTCCGCGAACTGCTCGGGGGTGAGGGACTGCGGACCGTCGCAAAGCGCTGCCTTGGGGTTGTTGTGTACCTCTATCATAAGTCCGTCAGCACCGCAGGCTGCTGCCGCCAAAGCCATAGGCTTGACAAGACGTGACGATCCGGTCGCGTGACTTGGGTCAACTATAACGGGGAGGTGCGTCAGCTCGTGAAGCACGGGAACAGCCGACAGATCAAGCACGTTTCGGGT
>JAZNWS010000145.1:0-14187 GCA_045593485.1 Eubacteriales bacterium
GATATTCAGGGTCTTGAGGACTTCTATGGCGATATGGACTTCAAGGTAGCAGGTACACACAAGGGTATCACCTCCATTCAGATGGACCTCAAGATCGACGGTCTTACACCCGAGATCATCAAGCAGGCGTTCGAGCAGACAAAGGCAGGCCGTGATTACATTATCGACGAGGTAATTCTCAAGGCTATCCCCGCTCCCAGAGCAGAGGTCTCCAAGTACGCTCCCAAGATGACCTCCTTCAAGATTGACCCCGACAAGATCCGCGAGGTTATCGGTAAGGGCGGCTCCGTAATTCAGAAGATCTGCGCAGACTCCGGCGCTAAGGTAGACATCAACGACGAGGGTATGATCACTATCGCGGCTATAAACGGCGAGAGCGCTGCAATAGCAAAGGCTATGATCGACGCTATCGTATTCGAGCCCGAGGTAGGCTGCACCTACAGCGGTAAGGTCGTAAAGATCCTCGCAAGCAAGGACAAGCAGGGCGAGGACATCGGCTGCTTCGTTGAGTACGCTCCCGGCAAGGAAGGAATGGTCCACATCTCCAAGATCTGCGACCGCAGAATCAATAAGGTGACCGACGCGGGCATCGACGTTGGCTCCGCAGTTAACGTTAAGTTTATGGGTCTTGACAAGAAGGGCCGTATGGACTTCTCCATCAAGGGCGCAAACAACTAAGATAAACACACGCTTGGGCTGTCAACATGGCAGCCCGGGCAGTAAACATACAGCGAAAGGAAGAATGAATATGAACTCCGAAAACAACAACAAACAGAAGCAGATCTCAGTACTTGTCGCTATTATGGGCGTTCTTACCGCTATTCTTCTGGTTTCCGTCGCTGCGCTTGTTGTCGCGGCAATAGTAATGTAAGAAAAGGAGACGCGCGATTTTATGAATTTGTCAAATATAAGTCCAAGCTCCAAAAAGAAAATAACACTTACCGCTATGTCCGTGCTTGCAGTCATTCTGGCGCTTTGCGTAGTCATAGTTGCAATCGCGGGAATATACGACGCGCTGACGGGCGTTGGATTTTCCAACGGTCTTGCTGAGGATAAGCTTACCGACTTCGTGGTGACAAAGGAAAACTCCCTGTACGGCTCGCTTATACTTGTAAACAACTCCCACGAATACAGCTTCCCCAAGGACGACGATCATCTTGCGAGTATGTACAGCTACAAGAACAATAACGGAGGCGGAAGCTACGGTCTGATCGACTCGTCGCTTATGCTCCACGCAGACGCTATCGGATATGCTCACCAGATGCTCAACAAGATGAGCAAGGATATGAGCAATGCGGATTTCGTGGTTTCCTCCGCATACCGCACGTACGAGCAGCAGGAAAGCATACACAGCACCATTCCCGCGGGATACAGTGATCATCACACGGGCTATTGCTTCTCGGTCAAGAGAACCGAAACTCCTCTTTCCCCCGAGGACTACGAGTGGCTCCACGAAAATGCGCAGGACTACGGCTTCGTAATAAGATACCCCGAGTCCAAGGCTCATCTTACGGGTGTTTCCGAGTACACGAACTGCCTCAGATACGTCGGCACGGCTCACGCCAACGTTATGAAGCAAAACGGTCTCTGCCTTGAGGAATACATAGAGTATCTCAAGGAAAACGCAAGCAGCGATCCTATTGGCGTCAAGTGTGAGAACGGCGAGCAGTATTTCATTTATTACTATGCCTTTGAGGGAAAGCAGATAAATATCAAGATCCCCAAGGATGCGGAAAAATATCCCTTTAATATTTCAGGCACAAACGACGGCGGCATTGTCGTCACCATTAAGGTTAAATAATATTGAACGACCTCAATAAATTAAGCCGTGGAGAATTCTCCACGGCTTTTTTGTTATATCATTTCACAAGCACCACAACGGTCCTTGCGTCGCCCTTGAAAATTTTTGAGCCTTGATAGCTAAGCTTCTCGCAAGGGTTAAGCTTATCTCCCATGGCGTGCGGGGCAATATACATCTCCGCGCCGTCGGGAATAATGCTGAAAATATCCACGACCTCGGCATCAGAGTCTATCAGCCAACCCATTTTATATCCGTCGGGAATACGGCAATCCTCAATAATACCAAACGCCGTATTTGCGGGCGTGTCGGTCACCTTGTATTCCTTACCGTCTATTGTAATACCGCAGGTATTGTCACCGCGGAAGCCGATAATATTTCCCTCTCCGTCAAGTCGGTACTGAAGGAAATTATTGCCGCTGTAGGTTATCCTGTGTCCGTCAAGAGCAAAATCCTTGAAATCAAGCTCCGTGGGAACAAGCATATCATAGCTCTCCATGAATTTTGCGTCCTCGTCGTCACGTCTCCTGAACGCGCCGCTGGGCCACAGCTCGCGCATGCTGCAGTAATGTCTGCATACAGAGTACGCGCCATTCGGGAATTGCGTAGCAAAATATTGACTCTTTCTTGACACCGCCTCGGGACTGTCGCAATTTTCCCTGCCGCCGTACGCGCCGAGAGCCTTGAGCACGTCAAAGAGTGTTGACGGCGCGTCTCCCGACTCGCCCGATTGGTCGTCACGAAGTCTGCAGCCAATATAGGTCGCTCTGCCCTCGCCGTACTTACGGCTTGCGCCGACAGCATAGCCGTCGGCATACGCCACGGGAGAGGTATCATCGTCAGTCTCAATTTTATATACTCTGTCGGGGAGCATATCCGTGGGGACATTCATAGGCGATATGTCCGCAAGCTCTCCCGAAAAGCTGATTGAGTCTGCAGCGCCACCCTCGGTGACTATCTGAGCGGAGCGCAGTCCAAAGAGCTTGAGCCATCTGTCAGGCACTTCTCCACGCTTGTCTGCGGGGGGAGTACTGTTCCATACCAGATTTCCGCCCTCCCGAGCGAACCTTTCAAGCAACAGGAGGAAATCCTCGTTATAGAACGGCTCAAAGCCCACAACAATAGTGGAATACGAGCAAAGTCCGAGCTTGAGCTTGCCGCCCTCAACCTTACCCAATCTCGTCACACGGTCTGCGGGACAGTAGTTTGTATAAGCGTACTGCACCATCCAGCTTCCGAATCTCTCCTCTACCATAGTAAGATCCTTGGGGTAGATATAAAGCACCTTAGTGTCTCTGGGTCTGTTCCAGGTCACTATGCCCTCGCGAGGGATATAAGAGCCAAACCCGTTGTGCACGTTGTAAAATCTTCTTCTGACGTCCTTGGGAAATCCCCACGAGCCCCACGCGCATATCTCGTTGCGGTTGAGCGAGGCAAGGGACGCCGACACAGCGCCTCCGTAGTAGTTGCGGTCAAACCATCCGCTCTCGCAGAAATCCGTTCCGCCGTACGAGAAGTAGTCGTTCCACTTGAAATAATCGTATGAGGCGGCGATAGCCTCTCGTATAGTGCTTGAATAAACGTACGACGGCGAATAGTCGTAGGCGCAGAAATTGTTGATGGTGGCAAGGTTGAACATACCCTCAGTGCCCTCGCCGCCGTATTTGTCACAGGTGGGAGACTCCTGCCAGGTCGCGTGACCGTAGCAGATGGGATCCCAGCCCGCGTTTTTCACGTAAGTATCGCGTATATAATCCCTTGCGTCACAGCAAATGCCCACTACTCTGTCCTGCAGAGTCTCAAAATACGCCTTGCGCAAGCTGAACGTACGCATAAGGTCAGCCTTGGAGCTTCCCATAACGTGCTGTGTGTGTGATCTGCCGAGCGTATCTCTGTCAATACCCATATCGTATCCAAAGTAGATAAGCGCGCGATCAAAGTCCTCAAATATAGGGTCTATCTTTGCAAGCTCAGACTCAAAATTTTTCGTCATATAGCGCGTGGGTATCTCGTGCGGGCCAAAATGCGCGCCGAGATCCCAGTCAAACTGAATGTGCATCTCGTCGGAATAAAGCTCCATAAATTCCACGCCGCGCTCTCTGTACATATCAATAATGTTGTGTACGTACCCAGTTGCCTGCGGGTGAAAATAATCCATTTCGGGAGTGTCCATGTAAAACACCGCAAAGACTCTGTTGCCCGCAAGCGACGTCTTACCCTCGACCACCGCGTGCATATCGCCAAAATACCTGCTGAGCTCATACGGCTCGCGGCTTAGGGTGCAGGTGTACTCGTCACTCGGTATCTCGTGGACAGACTCGGGGCGTATAACGAGGTAGGGCGTGCCGTTATCCTCCTCGGTGTAAGCGAAAAGGCGGGCGCGGACAAGCTCAGGATATACGTATCCCTTGTTGTTTCCCCATCTCTCGGACAGAACACCGTTGAAGCTGAAGCTTCCGTCATCATTGAGAATACCCTCCGAGAAAAAGCGGTGCTGACCGCCAACTCCCAGCTCCTCCTTGAACGTACGTCCAAGGTCAAGGGGATTTGTCACGCTCGCGCCAATGCCTATACCGTAGCTCTCCGCAAAATCGGATATCTTCTTGGCGCAGTCAATAAACTCGGGGTGAGTGAGATGAAGCTCTCGCTCTCCGCCGCCGAAGAAATGGTCGTGGAAGAATGTGAGTATTTTGGTATTGCTTTTTTGAGCCCACTGGCAGACCTCCTCCAGAGAAAATCCCTCGGGCGCTGTCTGGTCGTTTGCCTGCTTGGGATAATATTTCTCGGTCGGAGAATTTGCGTAAGCTCGGAGCTTATCGTCCTCAGTCAGAAGAATATCAAGTCTTTTTACGTACGCGCGCAATGGCGGATTTTTTTTGAGACTCAGCATAATATAATGCCTCCGTTTGACAAAATTTGTATATACAGATATTATATCACATTTTTTTATATATTTCAATGCCTGTGCGAGATATTGATACAAAGCTTTTTTTCCAAAACCCCTTTACTTATTCAATTATTTATGGTATAATATCTGTGTATGAAGTTTAGCATCAATTCCCAGACAGGAGGTTCTCTATGCGTAGTTGTTCACTTAAAACAACAATACATTTCGAGGGCAATTCTCTTTCCCGCCTTTCATCACTTGAATATAAAAACGTATTTATAATCGCAGACCCCTTCACCGTATCCTCGGGGCTTATCGGAGCGGTCACAAAGCACCTTGACGTATCCGACATCAAGTACACGATTTATTCAGACGTAGTGCCCGACCCGTCGGTAGAAAAGGTCGTGCTTGGCGTTTCGGCGCTTATAAAGGAAATGTCCCCCTGCATTATCGCGGTAGGAGGCGGCTCGGCAATCGACCTTGCAAAATGCGTAAAGCAGTTTGCTCATCAGATCCACCCCGAGTATGACCCCCACTTTATCGCAGTTCCCACCACGAGCGGAACGGGCAGCGAGGTGACGTCATTTGCGGTGATAACAGATACACAGCAGAATATAAAGCACGCAATTATTGACGACTACATTCTTCCCGACGAGGCGATACTTGACGTTGAAATGGTAAAGACCGTTCCCCCGTCCATCGCGGCGGACACGGGAATTGACGTTATGGCGCACGCGCTTGAGGCGTACGTCAGCACAAAGGCGGACTATTTTTCGGATATGTACGCGGAAAAGGCAACGTCACTCTGCAAGCACTATCTCGTGCGCTCGTATAAATACCCCCAGACACACGAGAACAAGGCGAGAGAAAAAATGCACGTCGCGTCCTGCCTTGCGGGAATCGCGTTTAACGCGGTATCCCTTGGCATTTGCCACAGTATAGCGCATCAGCTCGGCGCGCAGTTCCATATACCTCACGGCCGCGCTAACGGTATAGTTCTCCCCCACGTTATCTCCTTTAACGCGGAGATAGACGAAAAGACCATCGTTTTGCAGAACCCCTCTCCATGCGTTTCAAAGTACGCCAATATGTCAAGACGAATCGGACTTATCAGCTACGACGACATAGCATCCGTCAAGGCTCTTAACTACTTTATAAGATCCATGCAGATTGAAATGGGCATGCCCGTTTGCGTGCGCGAGGCTCTTCCCAAGTGCACCTACGAGGAGTATGCGTCCAAGATAAACGCTATGACCGAGGCAGCGCTCAAGGACAGATGCACCGAGACCAACCCCCGTGTCCCCACGGCGGCGGACATCGCGGATATATTTAAGGCTATCTGGTGAGATTACATAGAAAAATGACATCGGAAGATTGAGCGGTACCCTAAAGGACAGTTTTATCTACCGACAAAAAAGCAGAAACCGCAGATTGATTTTCTGCGGTTTTTGTGCTATAATAGAGGTATAAGTAAATGATGAATGAAAATATATGAAGTTGTAAAAGGTAAAATTATGGATAAAAAATTAAGAATTATCGACAACCTGGAAAATATATGCGAACACAACAATGTTGCATTAGAAGGTGATTTGGTTTGCAAATGCGGAAATCACTATTTTAAAATATATCATTCAGGTAAGCAAACTAAAGGGATTTTGGCTCCATATTTAGTTAAGAACAATCATCAAATAGTTATTGAAGCAAAATGCACATGTTGTGAACATAGCATAATAATTTTTGATAACAGTATAGATGGAGTTAAGAGATCTAATGCTGATGAAACAACGAAGAAACTGTTTAATATTTTAAACGATACATATTCATATAAAATACATTTGATGTATAACTACTTCGAGAATAATTTTAAGACAAACTTATTTGAAGATTGTTTTATAGAAATATCTAACAGCAAATTTAAAAAGCCAAGGCGGTTATTTGAAGGTTGGTAAAAGCCTCCCCTGTGTAAGGGGAGGTGGATCGCGCAGCGAGACGGAGGGATTGTAATGCAGAGAAAACATAATAAAGACATTGTGCCAACAGCCAAAATGCTACGAAAGAATATGACAAAAGAAGAAAAACACCTTTGGTATGATTTTCTGCGCACCTATCCTGTTCGCTTTTCTCGACAAAAGGTTCTCGGAAGGTATATCGCAGATTTTTACTGTGCAGAGGCAAAGCTCGTCATAGAGCTTGACGGTTCGGGGCATTATACCGAGGAAGGAAAGCAATATGATGAAGAAAGAACCTCTTTTCTTGAAGAATACGGATTGGCAGTTATCAGAATACCAAATACAGAGATACACAAAAACTTTCGGGGAGTTTGCGAATATATTGACCACCTCGTAGAACAATCCCTCAGTCAGCTTCGCTGACAGCTCCCTTTACACAAGGGAGCCTTGGTTTGTACAAGCCCATTTGTTCGCAAACAGACGGAAATTGGGTTGTTGCCTTTAATTAAGGAATACGAAGCACTGCATTTGTGAATACAAATGCAAAATACGGCATACCTCTTTCGAGATATGCCGTATATTTATAAAACTATCCTTTAGGGTACATCCCTATCCAATGTCATTTTTTATATCAATATTTAGCCTCAAGCCTCTCTCTTACAGCCGCGATAAAGCCTGCGGTGTTGACTGCCGTAACACTCACGCCCTCGTCAACAAGACCCGCGAGGTCCTTTGTCATAATGCCGTCGTTCAAGGTCTCAATACAAGCCGCCTCAAGATTATTCGCGAACTCGCAAAGCTCGTCTATTCCGTCAAGCTCACCTCTCTTGCGGAGCGCGCCGCTCCAGGCGTATATCATCGCCATGGGATTTGTGGACGTATCCTCGCCCTTGAGATATCTGTAATAATGTCTTGTGACCGTGCCGTGCGCCGCCTCGTACTCATACTTTCCGTCGGGAGACACAAGCACCGACGTCATCATAGCAAGCGAGCCAAACGCGGTGGATACCATATCGCTCATAACGTCGCCGTCGTAGTTCTTGCACGCCCAAATATAACCGCCCTCGCTTCGTATAACGCGAGCGACCGCGTCGTCTATCAGCGTGTAGAAATACGTGATACCCAGCGCCTCAAATTCCGTCTTATAATAATTATTGTAAATATCCTCGAAAATAAGCTTGAAGGTCTGGTCGTACTGCTTGGATATCGTGTCCTTGGTCGCAAACCAGAGATCCTGCTTTGTGTCTATCGCGAACTTAAAGCAGGAATGAGCAAAGGACTCAATTGAGGAATCCTTGTTATACATTCCCTGAAGCACACCCGCGCACTCAAAGTCGTATATAGTCCTTGAAAACTCTCTGCCGTCATTTCCTTTGAAGGAAAGCGTTGCCACGCCGCTTGTAGGCACGCGGTATTCGGTGGACTTATAAACGTCGCCGTACGCGTGACGCGCGATCGTGATAGGCTTTTTCCAGTTGCGGACTACGGGCTTTATAGAGTCAATAGTTATAGGCGCGCGGAAAACCGTGCCGTCAAGTATGGCTCTTATCGTGCCGTTAGGTGACTTCCACATTTCCGAGAGATTGTACTCCTCTACCCTCTGCTTGTTGGGAGTGATAGTGGCGCACTTGACCGCAACGCCGTATTTGAGCGTAGCGTTTGCGGAATCAATGGTCACCTGATCCCCCGTTTTCTCTCTTTCGGGGAGTCCGAGATCGTAGTATTCGGTTTTCAGATGGACAAAAGGATAAAGAAGCTGATCCTTGATCATCTGCCAGATAATTCTCGTCATTTCATCGCCGTCCATCTCAACGAGGGGCGTTTTCATTTCTATTCTCTGCATTTGCGGTCTCCCGTGTATATGCTATGTATTATTCTGCGAGCTGATTTTCACCCGTCGCGTAATCTATCTCTATTCCGGGCTGAACGTTATAGACGTACACGCAAAAGCTTACGCCCTCGCCGTTATCCTCCATTGAAAGCGCCTCCATCAAAACTCCGCTTGCGAGCAGGTTGTCACCCTCAAAAATAGGCGTCACGCGGTAAAGCACGTGATTATTTGTCTCTCGAACGTAGTCTGCAACCATATTTTCAAACGGAAGCATTCCGTCAACGTTGAAATATCTCGTTCCCGTGATAAGATTTTCCTTGTTTGCGTTCTCGGCGGTAAGCTGCCAGCCGATAAGGTGCGCGCGGTTGTAGAGCCAGCCGCCCTCAACGAGATCAGAATCATATCTGTTCTGCTCCCAGCCCGAGGGATACACACTGCTGATGCTTCCGCGCTCCTCGTCGTCAGCGGGCATTATGTCCTTGCCCACGCAAGCCATAGTCACGGTGCATCTGCCGAGCTTATCAAGCTCGCCGTAGCTCTCAAAGGATTTCGTGGTATACTCGCTCTCCTCAAAGAATGGGGTGTTGTCATTTATAATAACGTACGCCGATTCTCCGTCGTACTCGGGGATACTGTCAAGGCTTGCGCTCGGCGCATTTGTCGTACCGTTGTTCTTGTCTCCAAGCGGGAGAGATATTTCCCCGTTATCAAACGAGGAAAGCAGGCTGTCGCAGGACGCAAGACACAGTATGCCTGCGAGCATGGAAAGTATTATTAATAAGCTTAGAAATCTTTTTGCCTTCATGTCAGATTCTCCATTATCTTACGTAGATTTCCTCTGTTATATCGTGCGAGGAGCCACTGATTTCCGACTTGCCCTCAAGCCTCCACTCACCGTCGGGAAGCTTAAAATACATAGTCGCGGGATATATTCTGTTCCAACGGTACACAATAATTTTGCTTATTTTTTCCGCATACGGCAGAATATCCGTGTTTTCAACAAAGCACACGTCACCCTCACCCGCGACGGACAAAAAATCATTGTCGCAGATCGCGTAGTTTTCGGTGTTCTGAGAGAACATTTTATAGGAATACTCGTTCATATAAAGTCTCTTTCCCATGTTATCATTGAGTATCCTGTCGCGCAGAACAGAGTCCTGACTCTGTCGGCGCGTACCGAACATCATTCCGCCCTTGTCGTCAAGGCAAACAATTACAGTCATATCACTTTATCCTTCTGCATTCGATATAGTATCTCTTATCCTCGGCGTGTCCCATAGAAAAGGTCTTTCTCGGGAGCGCACCGTCGCAAATAACCGTGCGGAAAAGCTGATTTTTAGCCATTCCGTCAAAGGTCAAGCCTACAGAATTTGGCTTTTGCGCCAACGCGTATGTTGAGTCAAGCCCGTGTATATAATCCACCTCCGCGCCCTCGTGGGACTTTACGTAGTCGTCAATAAACTGCTGAACACTGCCTACCGTAAGCTGACATTCGGGAGCTTTAATAACTATCTCACCCTTTACGTCACCGTAAATATACTCAACTCTCTGCTCGCGCTCATTTGCGCCGCAGAGATTTTTTGCGTAAGCCTTAAACTCCTCAACAAAGCTCTCGGGCTGGACTCCGAAAACCACACGGTATATAGGCTCAAACTCAAGCGCACAGTCGTGGAGATTGACTATCTCGCACAGCGCGTATCTTGCGGGGTGAGACTTCGCCGCATCCTCGCCTATTTCCGCCTTTATCTCCTCGTAGAGAGCCTTTGCGGTGGCGAGTGAATGGTTGCCGTCACCCATCGCGAAAAGCAAGGGAGGACAGTTTATGCCGTATTTTTCAAGCATATTTTCGCTTGTCGCAAGCTCGGAGAGCGCAAGATTGATATTGTCTATATCATTCTCGGGAATAAATTTACCCGTCACGTGACCGCCGCCAAGCATAAGGTCAAAATCATACGCAAGCTCATAGCCCGCAGACCTCTCGCAGATAGGCTCAATGACAGTTCTCTGCTCGTCGTCAATAAGTATCATTATGTGCGGCAGCTCAATCTCCGCGCCGCGTCTTATTTTTACTCTCGGGGGGATTCTGTCAAGCACAGTTCCCTCTGTAGCGCGGATAAGCGATTCCGAGCCCTTTGTGTAGTCATACTGTTCAAGGTCAACCTCGCCGATTATACCACGCCTTACCTTGCCGTCCGACTGAACTCGCTCAAGATATATCATAGTATTCTCGTGGCGCACGAGAATATCCGCGAGATATTCTCGCATAGTCTCATTTATTTTGCCAATTCTCTGCTCGGTCTCGGAAAGATATGCCTCGGGCAGAATGAGATTGAGCGCCGAGGGAGACTCGCCAACAAGCTCTGCCGCGCTTTCCCAGTATTCGGGCTGGCTTGTGAACTGGTCGCAGGCAACAGTCGCCCAACGGCTACCGTCCACCTTATCAAAATCCGGCAGATATATGTCTGCTGGGTATAAATACTTGTTCATAAATTGCTCCTTAAAGCTTAAATATCTTTATGGATTTTACAGCGCTGCCATCATTATATTCTCCAACCTCGCCGAGCGCGAAAAATTCTCCGCCCTGCGAGCAGACTCGCACGCGCTGTCCTACGCCAAAGCTTGTTTTTATCTTGTGCTGATATATGGGGCAGCCGTCACGGAAAAGTCTTTCAAAGAAGGGTGAGAGCTGTATTTTTGGTATGTCGCAAAACAGCTTTTCCACGTCCATAAGCTTCGCCGCTCTGCCCTGCTCGTCCATAGCTTCAAGCTCGTCTAAGGTGGAGGATTGCGAAAGCAAGACTCCACAGGCTTCGTCGCGCCGCAGAGTCGCCATAACTCCGCCGCAGCCAAGCTTTTTGCCTATATCCGCGCAAAGAGTTCGGATATACGTACCGCCCGAGCAGGTGACTGTGAGTGTAAAATCCTCTGCCCTGTCAGTCGGTTTACAGACAATGCCGAATACCTCGACCTCTCTCTCCTGACGCTCAACAGTGATACCCTGACGCGCCAGATCGTAAAGCTTCTGACCGTTCACCTTGAGCGCTGAATACATAGGAGGCGTCTGCATTATTTTGCCGCAAAAGCCCTCGCAGGCTCCTTTAACCTCGTCAAAATTCGGAAGCTCGCCATTATGTCTTGAAAGCACCTCGCCCGTTATGTCCTCGGTGTCAGTCTCAATTCCAAGGCGCAGAGTCGCCGTGTAGGTCTTTTTGTCGGACGAGATATACTCGCAAGCCTTTGCCGCGCGCCCGACAAGTACCACAAGCACGCCCTCGGCAAGCGGATCAAGAGTTCCCGCGTGTCCCACGCGCTTTGTGTTATAAAGCCTTCTAATTTTGTTGACAACGTCGTGCGACGAGATACCAACGGGTTTATTTACCGCGAGTATTCCGCCGGGTAGATTGTCAATTTCAGTGTGCTTTACCGACATCAGTTAAACCTCACTATTGCCGAGCAAATGGAAAAGCCCTTCTCGGAAAAGTTCTTTTCGTATTCCGTCATTACGTTTGTCGCCGCGCGCTCGGAGTTGTGAAGATCGCGCGTCATCCAGACAATCTCAAGCCCAAACGCCTCAAATTCCTCAAGCGAAAAGTCAAAAAGTCCCGCGTTGTCGGTCTTGAATATCAGCTCGCCGCCGACTTTTAAGAGATTTTTGTATCTCTCAAGAAAAATTCTGTGTGTAAGACGGCGCTTTGCGTGTCCCGCCTTGGGCCACGGATCGCTGAAATTGAGATATATTCTGTCAAGACTGTGAGGCGGAAACCACTCCTCAAGATTCGCCGCGTCGCCGATTATGAAGCGGAGATTGTCGGGGCGAGTTTCCTTGCACGCCATAGCCTTTTCAAGCGCGATACAGCACACGTCGGGCACCTTTTCCATTGAGATCAGGTTGATGTTATGCTCTGCCGCCGCAGTTCCCACCGCAAAGTTGCCCTTGCCACAGCCAATTTCAAGACAAAGCAGCTTTTCCTTGTCCGAGAAAGGCGCTTTTGGGTCGTCCTTGAGCGACGTGGGATTTTCTATAAGTATTTCCGCGCACGCCGCGATCCTCTCCGCACCGTGCTTCTTTTTTCTCATTCTCATACGTTAAATCTAAAGAGAACTATGTCTCCGTCCTTCATTACGTACTCTTTGCCTTCGGAACGCACGAGTCCCGCTTCCTTTGCGGCGACCATATTGCCGCAGGACACGAGGTCGTCAAAGGCGATGACCTCGGCGCGAATAAATCCGCGCTCAAAGTCGCTATGTATCTTTCCTGCCGCCTGGGGCGCTTTCGTGCCGCGAGTGATAGTCCAGGCTCTTACCTCCTCAGGACCTGCCGTGAGGTAGCTTATAAGTCCAAGCAAGGAATAGGACGCCTTGATAAGCTTGTCAAGACCGCTTTCGGCAATTCCCATATCCTCCAAAAACATCGCCTTCTCGTCCGCGTCAAGCTCCGCGATCTCGGACTCAATGCCCGCGCAGACCGCGATAAGCTCGGAGTTTTCAGTCTTTGCAAACTCCTTGACCGCCATATAAGCGGGGTTGTCCACAGGCTCGCTTGCCGCCTCGTCCTCGGACACGTTAGCCACGTAAATTACGGGCTTCATCGTAAGCAAGGGCGTGTCGTAAAGACAAGCGCGCTCGTCGTCAGTCAGAGTCATCGTGCGCGCGCAAAGACCCTCCTCAAGCGTTGCGTGTATGCGCTCGAAAAGCTCAAGCTCGGAGGCTAACGTCTTGTCGCCCTTCATAGCCTTTTTGGTTCTGTCAATACGGCGCTCCACCATCTCCATATCCGAGAAAATAAGCTCCATATTTATGGTCTCAATGTCGCGGAGCGGGTTTACGCTTCCGTCAACGTGAATGATATTGTCGTCCTCAAAGCAACGAACCACGTGAATTATCGCGTCACACTCGCGGATGTTGGAAAGAAACTTGTTTCCAAGTCCCTCGCCCTGCGCCGCGCCCTTAACAAGACCTGCAATATCCACGAACTGAATTATCGCGGGCGTGTACTTTTTGGGGTCGTACATCTTCGCAAGCACGTCAAGACGGCTGTCAGGCACCGTCACCACCCCCACGTTGGGCTCGATCGTGCAAAAAGGATAGTTTGCGGACTCCGCGCCCGCGTTTGTCAAGGCGTTAAAAAGAGTTGACTTACCTACGTTAGGAAGTCCCACTATGCCGAGCTTCATATAAAAATACCTGCTTTCCGTAAAAATACATATAATTACCTATTATAAGATATATTATAATACATTTCCGCGCAATTTTCAAGGGGTTTACGCATTTTTTGAGACCATATATGCAATAAAAAAGCCTTCCCTCATTTTCGAGAGAAGGCGGGGTTGTTTGCTTGGGTTTTCAATACTCTTGGTGATATCAAAATGTATCGTTTTCTATTTCCTTTATGAAAGTATGACCTCTGTTATCGTTTTTTATCTTTCTTACAGACAGGGCAACCATTCCCCCTGTGCCTATTTCCTATCATTGCTTGCCACTCGTGTCCTTGGCTACATTTCCACCACACTTTTTTATCACTATTAGGCAGTACGTCCATAGGCGTTAATCCGTTGTTTTTTTCATAATTCCATTCATTTGCTAAGTTTGGATTAACTGTTTGTAAATCATTTTTACCTTTAACAGCGTATCGGCCGGAGCAATACGGGCAACCAGAGCCCTTGTTTCGCCCTTGTATTGTTGCTTGCCATTCGTGTTTATTTTGGCATTTCCACCATACTTT